>CAYYJX010000016.1:44003-45236 GCA_964471545.1 uncultured Fimbriimonas sp.
ACAAGGCTATGGAGGCTCACAAGGGCTCCGAGTTCAAGGCCATGATCGTCATGCTCACCGATAGCGACAAGGTTGCTGCAACCAAGGCCGCTGCTAAGGAGTTCGCATCCAAGTCTGGCTTCAAGAACATCGCCGTTTCGGTTCTCTCGAAGACCGATGATGCAGTTTCCGCTTACAAGATCAACCTCTCCAACGACGTCAAGAACACCGTCGTCGTTTACAAGGACTGGAAGGTCGCCGCTTCGATGGTGAACCTCGTTGCCGACGCAAAGGGTTCCGCTGCTCTGTCCGGCGCAATCTCGTCCGTCGCCAAGTAAGGCAAGGTCAATCACAAAAAAGACCCCGGCGATTCTCGCCGGGGTCTTTTTTTGCTTCTCCAAACCCCTATTCGGTCTTGATCCCAAGGAGCGTGGCCAATCCACGAGCCGTATCATCCGTGGGGTCGAGTTCCAACGCAGAGATGACGTCTTTCTTGGCAACATCCACCTTCTTGAGTTGGAGAGCGGCGCCTGCCCGAGCGGTTAGATACTTAACCGAGTTAGGGATAGCGGTGACGGCTTGATCCGCCCACCGATACGCTCGATCGTAATAGAGCGGCACCTTCGCGAGTTCGACCTCGTCCTTGGACTGATTTGCCATTTGCGCCAGCTTCTGGAGCGTCATGCTGAGAGAACCTTTGGCCTCAACCACGGTTTTCTTCAACGCCTCGGAATCTCGGACCGGGTCTTTCGATTCGTTCAGAATGGCTTGCTCGTAGTTCCGTGCTGCGTCCTCGGGCTGATCGAGAGCCTCGAAGATGCGTCCGAGAGCGAAGAAAGGGGTCACTTGCAATGGGTTCGACTTGGAGAGAGCCAAAAAGTAGTTTTTCCCCTCGTCTAACGCTTTCTTGTCTTCGTCCGAAAGGGTCTCACCAGCGGAGAGCTTTTGAAGAGGCTCCTTAGTCAGTTCCTCGGCCTTGGTGATCGCCTTCGAGTACTCCTCAACGGTGGTGATCAGCGGCACACCTGGTGCCACTTCTGTCTGCGTGTTGGAGAACATGATCGCACCCGCAAAGGCGAGCACGATCACCGAGGGAACGATCGCTCGCTTCCATCGGGCGTTTGACGGGGGATTTCCAGACTGCATGACACTCATAGGTTAGTCGCTCACGACTACGTTAACCAATTTTCCTTGGACCACGATGACCTTGCGGATAGTCTTGCCGTCAGTGAAATTCTTGACACGCTCGCTTGC
>CAYYJX010000017.1:0-22627 GCA_964471545.1 uncultured Fimbriimonas sp.
GTACGGATCGAGCATCAAGAGATACTTCCCGTTCACCTCTTGAGCTTCTTTGAAGCGGCTGGGCAGCAGGCGAACGGCACTTAATGGAACGGGCCTGGACTTCAGCTCAACGCTTTTCATGGGGCTGTGGGCGATAGAAGAGGAGGTCCCATCGTTCGTTGAGAGCGATAGGACCAGACAGAGTGCTCCGACGAGGTTCATTGCCATGGAGTTTATCGTTCTATCTTAAACGTTCCCGCATAGACACACATTGGGGGAAGCGAAATTGTTGCAACTCCGCCACTAAATGTCACATCTTCGTGCACGCAACTGTAAACGCGGTGAGGAGCTTCGAAGGTGTTGTGGGCCTTCGGGTCGGTTCCGGCAAGGAAGTCGGCGTCGACCAACTCAACCACCGAGGCATCGCCAAGCTTCACTTGAACCTCCATTGGCTTCTCAAGGTCGCGATTCACAAGGAACACGCTCAGCTGATCTCCGTTCAAGATAGCGCTGCTGTCCAAATAGCTCACTTCACCAAAGGATTTGGAGGTGTAGGTGGGCCCTTCGACTTGGACCTGAAGAGAAATGCCTTCTCGGCGCTTCGACATCATCTCGATGGGATAGAAGATGGTCTGGAGGATCATGTCGTCGCCGCGGGTGAAGATCGGCGCGATGACGTTGACGATCTGTGCCAAGTTCGCGATCTTCACGGAGTCGGCGTGTCGGATGAAAGAGTTCAGGAAGCCTGCCGCGACCAGCGCGTCCTCGACGTTGTAAACCTCTTCCAGGAGCGGCGGCGCAAACTTCCCCTTGCCATCTAAGTGCTCACCGTGGCGAGCCCGGTACCAGACGTTCCATTCGTCGAAGCTCAGTTTGATCTTCTTGCGCGTCTTCTTGGTCTTCCACACGCTATGGCAAACAGCGTCGCTGGCTTCGATCTGATCGTCGATGGAGTTGGTCACCGCCAAGAAGTCCATCGTATCGTCATCGGTGTTGCCGACGTAACGGTGGAGGCTCAGATAGTCGACGTCGTCTCGGCAATGCTCAAGCACTTTTCGATCCCACTCCAAGTACGTCGGGAGTTCAATCGCGCAGGATCCGCACACCACGAGCTCGATGTCGGGGTCGCACATCCGCATCATCCGAGCGGTTTGTTGGGCGTTGATAGCGTATGTCTCTGCCGGGACGTGGCCAATTTGCCAGTGACCGTCCATCTCGTTGCCAAGGCACCAGAGCTTGATATCCCACGGCTTCTCATAGCCGTGCTCGCGACGAAGATCGGCCCACTTAGACCCCTCGGCGATGTTGGTGTATTCCAGCCAGTTTCGGGCTTCTTCCGGCGTTCCCGTACCGAGGTTGACCGCCATCATGGGTGTCCAGCCCATTCGGTTGGAAAGCTGCATGAACTCATTGGTGCCAACCTCGTTGGTCTCGATGCTCTGCCATGCTAAATCCCGAGTCTTCGGGCGGTTCTCCTTAGGGCCCACGCCATCCAACCAGTGGTAGCCCGAAACAAAGTTGCCACCCGGATAACGCATCGCCGTAAAGTTCAAACGCTTAAGAGCCGCTTGCACATCCTTGCGGAACCCAAGATCATCCGCGTGGACGCTTTGGGGTCGATAGACGCCGTCGTTGACGGCTCTTCCCATGTGCTCCAAGAACCCGCCAAAGATCCGTGGGTCAACTCGATCAACGGTAAACGCAGTGTGCAAATGAAGGGTGGTTTTGTGCATGTGGGATTAGTCCTTAAGGCCGGTGGAGGCCATGCTTTCAACAATTTGGCGCTGGAACGCCAAGAAGACGAGAATCAACGGAAGCGTCGCCATCACGCTGGTAGCGAGCGTGAGTCCGTACTCCGTGTAGTACGAGGTCTGGTAAAGCGCGATGCCTACCGGAAGGGTGTAGTTGCGGACCGAGTCCATAAAGACCAACGGTCCTAAAAAGTCGTTCCACGACCCTATGAACGTGAAGACTCCGAGGGTGGCCATGCTCGGAGCGCAGAGTGGCAACGTGACGTTTACAAACACTTCGCCCGTGGAGCATCCGTCGATAATCGCCGCCTCTTCGATCGCTTCCGGAACCGCGCGCATGAACTGGCTGAGCATGAAAACGCCCCATCCGCCTGCCGTTGCAGGCACGATCAGCGCTAAGGGTGTGTCTAGCCAGTGGAACTTGCTGAGCATCAAATACAGCGGCACAAGAAAGAGCTGCGCGGGGATCATCATTGATGCAACGACCACTCCAAGGAACGCTCCTCCGCCAGGTGCCTTCAGGCGGGTGATCCCGTACGCCGCCATCGAACTGATACCGACGACGAGTACGGTGACCGAAGTCGAAACGAAGAAACTGTTCAACAGCCACCTTCCAAACGGTGCCTCTTCCACCCAGCCCAGGATGTGGAGGTAGTTCGAAAGCGTCCAAACTCGGGGAATCGCCGAAGCCGGGTTCAGCACCTCTGATTCCGGCTTGAAGGAGGTGAGCACCATCAAGAAAACGGGTGCCAAAAAGATGGCCGCAATCGCGAACATAAACGCGATAAGGAAGGTTCTCCCCGCCTTTCTCATTGGTGCCCCCGCCGCAAAAACCGATATTGGACCAGTGCGAATAGGGCGATCACCAAAAAGAGCAGCCAGCTCATTGCCGCTCCGTAACCCATTCGATAGTTGTTAAAGGCGGTCTCGTAGATGTACTGCACCACGCCACGGGTCGAGAGTTCGGGTCCACCACGGGTCAGTAGGAACGGTTGACCGAAGACCTGAAAGGCCCCGATGGTGTTGGTCACCACCACAAACATCAACACGGGCTTCAGGAGGGGAAGGGTGATCTTGGAGAGGAGCGGGAAATACGCCGCACCGTCCAGAGTCGCCGCTTCAAAAATCTGCTTCGGAATCTGTTGAAGGGCGGCAAGGATCACCACCGAAGTCCCTCCGACACTCCACCAGAGGCTCATCAGAACGATGCTCGGCATCGCGAAACCGCGATCGGAGAGCCAGGGCTGAGGCGTCAGCCCGGCTCCTTTGAGCCAAAAGTTGAAGAGTCCGAATTCTCCGTTATAGAACCACTGCCAGAGAATGCCCGCCACCGCGACGTTGAACATCCCCGGAAGAAAGAGCATGGCCCGAACCACGTTTCTTCCCCGATTCATAGCGTGCAATCCGAGCGCCAAGGAAAGTGCCAGGATCAGCATGCTCGGGACCATCAGGATTGCGAACCAGAGGGTCGCCTTCATTGCTTGCCAGAAATAGTCGTCCTTGAGGGCGTCTTGGAAGTTCTGAAGACCCACGAAAGACACCGATTCTCGCGAGGTGAGGTCGAACCGCATCACCGAGAGCCAAAGCGAAACACCAATGGGCACGATGACAAACGTGGTAAATGCCAAAACAAACGGCGCCAGATAGAGCCACCCTGTCAATCGACGCTTCTGCAAATAGGTCACGGTTTCACCACCCGTTCGGCCCGGTCGCGATCGATGAACTTCTGAGCGTTTTGGTCGGCTACTTTGAGTGCCTCGGCCGCACTCGAACGCCCGCGCATCACCTTCTCAACCGCCAGGTCGATCTCCAAGGTGAACTCAAACAGCACGTTGATCCGTGGAGGGTAGATCATGTGCGGAATCTGCTGAGCGAACCCGTACTGCACGGGCATGGCTTTGAACTTGGGAGTCGCGCGAACGGACTTCCGAGCCGGAACCTGTCCCGCGTCTGCCCACTCGATGCTGTTTTCAGACAGGAACTGGATGAACTTCTCAACCGCCTCGCGTTTCTCCGGTGCCAATCCTTCCCGAATGCAGAGAACGTGCGAGTCGGCGAGTGTGCCGGGCTTGTCTCCGATTTGAGGAATAGGCCCGCCGAGATAGTTCAAATCATTGAGTCTTTTGAGGTCGCCTAGCATGTAAACGCCGTCAAACACCATCGCCACCTTCTTCTGGCGATATCCCACCCATCCAAGACCATTCTCCGGAGGAGGAACCAACTGCTGCTTGCCCAAACTGCCTAGAAATTCGAGCGCGCGTACATTGCCGGGATGATCGAGATCGGCGTTGCCGTTTTCGTCAAGGAAACGCCCGCCGAACTGCGGCATGAGGCTTTGGAAGTTGTTTCGCCACAGAGTGAGAGCGAAACCCCATTCATCGGGGCGTTTGTCTCCATCCAGGTCCCTCCGGAGCGTGGAAGCAAGCTGCAGAAACTCTTCTCGATTCACGGGCAGTCGATTGAATCCCGCCTTCTTGAGAGCATCCTTGTTTGCGTACAAACCTTGGGGGTGAATGTCCAGCGGTACGCCGACGATGCGATCTCCGTAAGTCACTTGGTCCAAGACGTAAGCGTCAAAGTCCTCGCGTGGCAGGGCGCCTTCTCCAAAGAGATTCGAGACATTCGCAACAAACCCCGCCTTCTGCATTCGAGGCAACGTGCTTGCGTGGATGACGAAGATCTCGGGACCTCTTCCGTCCACGGCGGCAACCATCAGCTTGTTGTAGTAAGTCGCCCAATCCATGCGCTGCATGGAGATCTGAACCGCTGGATTCGCCTCGTTGAACTTGCGAATCATTCCCAGCATGGTTCGACCATCCGGACCGGTGAACCCGTTCCAGAAATTGATCTCCACCTTGCGGCCATTCACGGGGCCAGAACATTGGAAATCTCCGCGAACGACTCCGAGACCTACGCAGAGGCCAACCAGGAGTCCAAGCGAAAGACGTGGGTTCAAGACTCTACTCCGTCACCGAAACTCTGTAACCTCGGACCACCAAACCGGTTCCGGTTCGGCCCGCATAGAAGCCGTTTTGATAAGCGGTAAAGACGCGATCTTCGAATGGACCAATCGCCCGTCCGCGACCGTCCATCGTCCATCGGAGTACGATCTCGCCGCCCTGCGACTTCCACTCTCCGCGTTTTTTCCTCTTCCCCTGAGCGTCCTCGATGATCATCCCATCGGCGGTGAAATCGATGGTTTCAGGTTGGCCAAAGTCCACTTGGTGCGTCCATCGCCCAACGATGGAGGTCCCTTTAACCGGTCGGGCAGCCTCTAGCGGCAAACCCGGGACGGGCCAGCCGTCTTTGCTCCAAAGGAGTTCTCGCACTTGAAGCGTTGGGAGCCCCCAGTTATCACCGTGCCACGCCTTGCGAGCGTCATAGAAGTGATAAGGCATGACCGTCCGGCCGTCTCTGAGAGTCAGAACGTCGCAGTGCCCGGGAGACATCATCGGCGGCGAAGTCTTTATGACATTGACGAATCCACCCTCGGCCATCGACTTCCCGGCGGCATCCAAAAACGGACCTTCTGCCTGGGTGGAGCGACCGACCATGATCCGGTAAGTGCTCCTCACTCCTTGAGCAGCCAACCCATAGGAGACGAACAAGTAGTAGAACTTGCCGTGCTTCAAAACGGCGGCGCCCTCCAGAGGATTACCTCTCTCGCCCGTATTCTTAGCGACGCAGGTGATCGAGGGCTGGGACGGATTCTTCAGAAGGCCGCTTGACGGGTCCAGTTCAACAACGTGAATGCCAGACCAGTAGGAGCCAAAGAACATCCAGTGCCGACCCTGTTCGTCAACCACGGTTTCAGCATCGATGGCGTTTCGTTCGTCCCCTGGCTTGGATTCGTAGACCAACCCCTTGTCCACCCAACCTTCAAGGGGTCGATTCGGGTCGAACGAAGAATTCTCTGCCAGTCCGATCACCGACTTGTTTGTGCCGAAATTGCTCTTACAGTAGTAAACGCGAACCTTCTTGCCGAGCAACAGAACGTCCGGCGCCCAGATGGATTTGTGGTCGTACCTTTCGGATAACCACTTCGGCTCGACCTTTAGGATCGGGCCGAGTGTTTTCCATTGAGCCCAGTCGGTGCTCTCGCGAACAACCGTAAAGCCTTCGCCACTGGTGCTGAAGCAGAATCGCTTTCCGCCGATTTCGACGATCGTTGGATCATGAACGTGCCCACTCTCTGTGGACGAGGCTCCATCTCCGGGGAACACCGACCAGCCGTCCGAATCCGCCTTCGGGAGGATTGGCGAAGCCAAATCTTGGTGAATGAGAGTAGCCATAGCGATCGTCAGCGTCGACGTGAGCACGATTGAGCCGTCCTTACTGTCCTTGGGGAGCCGGGGTTTGTCCGCCTGGCGCCGGTGCGGACCCGGGCTGCTTGCCTTGCATGCCCTGCGCGTAGTCGTCTCGACCCTGGCTGGCCTTTTTGATCTTTTCGTCGTCGCTCAGTACCGGTCCGTCTTCGCCACCGGAGCATCCGACCAGGCTAAGACCGAGGCTAAGAACGAAAAGGGAGAGAATGGAGATCTTCTTCATGGTTTTTACGCAAAAGAGTTGAAAAAACGATGGCTGTAACACAGGGTTGGCCTAGACCCAGGAGGGCCCAGGCCAACGAAGAGTTGTCGAACGCGTCCCTTACAGAATGTTGGACACGTTACATTGCGATCCCCACGTGTACCAGTAGTTCGGGTTGATCGCGGGATCGGTCAGTGAAGTGGTGTTGGGCAGTCCTTCTCCGCGGGCGTGGGCGTTTACGACTCCGCTGACACCCATGTTGCGGAAGGTGATTCCGGTGCGCTGCTTGTAGCCCGCGTGACCATCGACCCAACCGTAGTTACCACCCTTGCCGAAGGTATTCCCGGCGAAGGAGAGATCGATACCGTTGCATGCGGTGGAAGCGCCATCAAAGTTGGTGGGCTGCGTCAACGACTCTCGCGTGGTGGTGAGGGCGCTCTGGAAGAGAACGATCTCGGCGGGAACGGAAATGGCGGTGAACGACTTTCGCTGAACGGTGCCGTTCATGATCCAGGTGTTGTTTCCACCGCCTGCAAGGTTGGTGTAACCGTACCGAGCGTTCGGATCCTTCGGCGCGGCCGCGCTTTCCATCAGCTTAAGATTCTTCATGTACGGCTGAATGTCTCGTGCCCACACTTGCGGGTACCGAACATCCATGTATCCGAGAGGGGTTCCACCCGGCACAACCGGCGGCCAGTGATCGTCCGAACCGGCGTTCCAGGGAATGGGGAAGTTGTTTTGATCGTTGTTCTGACCTGCGATCGTATCATCGTAGTCGCCGCTGTACATGATCGCGGAGAGGGTGATTTGCTTGACGCTGGACAGGTCAGAAGCCTTCTTAGCCGCCATCTTGGCCTGAGCAAAAACAGGGAAGAGAATGGCTGCAAGGATCGCGATGATTGCGATTACGACGAGAAGTTCAATGAGCGTGAAGGCTCGGCGGTTATTCATAAGATGCCTCTGCTTTGAGGGTCGAATTTAAGGGCGGCTTAGCCCGGTCGGTGCGACGAAACGCAAGTGTCGAATAATGGCTCTCAGGGGTCCAGATGAGAATCATCCATTTCCCTGATCGTTCTGTATAACACTATATGACAGGTTATAGGAAAATGTGAATACTCATCGCGAAAATTGCGAAAATTATCTACTCTTGCCAGGGTTAGGCAGACTCAAAGTTCGAATGATGCCCTTTTTGAGTTCAAAGAGACGTTTTGGCCTCGATATGCCGGAATTGGAATAACCTAGGCTTGTGGGCGGCCGGCGCCGTAAGACAACTCGATCCCAGTGTCCGCGAGCATGAGGTAGCGGTACCTCATGACGAGGTCTTGTTCGTAGTTCCCAAAGCCTTTTCCGAACAGCGTGAATCCGCCTTGGTGAGGAGCATCGGGCTTGATGCCAATTCGGACCCGAGTGGTGGCCCAGGGTCGAAAGTCGAGGTCCTCAATGGTCTTGTTCGAGATCTTGTTCCCATCGATGCTCGTCCCCTCGTGGTCGATGGTGAACACTTTCAAGAACCCGTTTTGGTTCAGATTATCGTGCCACCACAACGGGTTGAGCCGCCCGCGCGTGCCGCCGGGGTCGCCGGGCGAACACCAGGTCCCCACTTCAATGCCGTTGATCCAGAAGGTGATATCCGACGGATAGTCGTTGTCGTACCCCGGAGCCTCAGAGGAGATTTCCAGCGCCAAGTCGACGGAGGTGATCTTCGCTTGGAGAGGCAGCGAGTTGGTGAAAACGTATTCGATGTAACCGCCCGAAGACCAGAGAATCTCCGCCTGGGCACGTTCTGGGAGGAAGAACGACACCGGATTGTCAAGGTGTCCAATAAACCGTTCCCGGCTCGCCAAACCGCATGTCGGCACCGCTTGGGCATCGGTGTACATGCCAATCGGAACCTCGATCTCGGCTACGAGGTCTTGCTTCGGTCCGCTCGCACCCATTTCAACAACGATCCGGTCGTGGGTTCGTCGACACCGCTTTTGCATCCCTTGTGGCCCCGCAACGTAGTCGCTACTGACCAGTCCGGCTTCTTCAAGAATCTGAACGTGCTTGGTGACGCTGGGCTGAGTGAGTCCAAGAGCCTGACTCAGCTCGTTGATGTTCATATCCCTCTCCGCGAGCAGTTCGATGATGCGGGCGCGGGGTTCGCTGGCAAGAGCCCGAAAAACGGCGACGCTTTCGGTGGCAGACAGCTCTTGGATATGAAAAGGCATGGACCCGATCCGGAAAGTAAATTCCAGGTTGATTATAGACCGGGTCCGGCTATTTCCTTTGTGGTTATATTGCTCTGTTTAGCTACCGGGTTGTCCATAGCGGTTGTGGTAGCGGTCGTACCACTTTTCGGCCTCTTCGGCAGGAATTTCCTTCGGGCTCCCGATCTGCATGGCCAACCAAACGGTTTTCGCCACGTCTTCGGTCATTACCGCTGCCTTAAGGGCCGCTTTTGGTGTCTTGCCCCAGGCGAACACGCCGTGGTTGCCAAGCAGAATCGAAGGAGCCCGATTCTTGAATCTCAAAATCGTCTCCCCGATATGCTCGCCTTCGTTGTCCGTGTACGGCATGCACGGGATTTCAGCACCGAACTCATCTGCAATAGCGGTGAGCACTAACGGGACAGGCTTCCCAACCGCAGCAAAGGCGGTTGCGTAGTTTGAGTGGGTGTGGATCACGCCGCGGATTTCCGGCATATTCCGATACAGGAATAAGTGATGAGGAAGGTCCACGCTTGGGCGAATACCTTGAGTGATCACCTCACCGGTCGAAACCCGAACTGCAACCAAATTCTCGGGCGTGATCGCCTCATAGTCCATCCCGCTCGGCTTGATCACCAGCAGGTCCGCGTCCGGGTCGTAACCGCTGGCATTGCCAGAGTGCATGGTCACCAATCCGGCAACGGGCAACATCTTGTTGGCATAACAAACCTCTTCTCGGAGGGCTTTCATTGCGGCGGGTTCGCTCATTAGTGTCCTTTCACTCCCTGGGCTAGATGATAGTAGAGATCGTTCTGCCGAAGCTCGTTTTGGAACTCGCGGAGCGAAGTCTCTTCGTCGATCACGGCGATTTCAATGCCCGCAATCTCCGCGAAATCCTCAAGATGCTCGGTGGTTAGCGAATAGCTATAAACCGTGTGGTGAGCGCCGCCTGCTCGAATCCATGCCGCGATCCCCGTCTTGAAGTCCGGTTTGCTCCGCCAAAGAGCTCGCGCCACGGGTAGATGAGGCATCGCTTTTGGCTCAATCGCTTCGACTTCGTGAACAAGCAGCCGGAACCGGTCGCCCAAGTCCACCAACGTCGCATTCAGAGCGTTCCCGGCAGGCGCGTCAAAGATGAGACGCGCAGGGTCGGCCTTGCCCCCGATTCCTAACGGATGGACCTCCAGCCGAGGTTTCTCCGTAGCAATGCTCGGACAGATTTCAAGCATATGAGCACCCAGAACCAGCGAGTCCGCCGGATCGAGATGGTAGGTGTAATCCTCCATGAACGACGTTCCACCCGGTAGCCCATGGGTAACTACTTTTGAGAATCGCAGGAGGGCGGCCGTCTTCCAGTCGCCTTCAGCACCGAAGCCGAAGCCATCCGCCATGAGACGCTGAGAAGCGAGTCCGGGCAACTGATTCAGCCCATGAAGATCCTCGAAGGTGGTGGTGAAACCTACGAATCCGCCGTCGGTGAGAAATTGTCGAATCCCAATCTCTTGTCGCGCGGCGGCGCGAATCTGGGATTCGTCCCCCGAAACCGCATATTGACTTCGATAGTCGTCGACCAGCGAGGAGACCTCCTGGTCGCTCACCGCATCGATAACGGCTCGGACATCGCCGATTCCAAACCCGTTGACCGAGAAACCGAATCGAGATTCTGCAGCAACTTTATCGCCTTCCGTGACCGCGACTTCACGCATGTTGTCGCCGAACCGGGCGATCTTCGCACCCTGAAGGTCGAGCCAACCACGAGCGACGCGTGCCCAAGCATCGAGGCGGGCAATGACCTCTGGATCCGACCAGTGGCCCACCACAATCTTGCGCCCAAGCCTCAAGCGCGAATGAAGGAAACCCGCCTCTCGATCGCCATGCGCTGCCTGGTTCAGGTTCATGAAGTCCATGTCGATCGAATCCCACGGGAGATCGCGATTGAACTGCGTGTGAAGGTGGCAGAACGGCTTGCGTAGGTTGCTAAGGCCGCCGATCCACATTTTCGCGGGCGAAAACGTGTGCATCCACAAGATCAAGCCCGCGCACTTGGGATTCGCGTTCGCTTCCTGACAAAGCGCGCGAATAGCGGCGGGATCGGTCAGCACCGGCTTGAAGACCACGGATACCGGGAGGGCGTCGTTGAGAGCCTTCGCAATGGTGAGCGAGTTGTCGGCAACTTGACGAAGGGTCTCAGGACCGTAAAGGTGCTGAGAGCCCGTGACGAACCAAATTTCAGAATCAGGGATGTGCATGGTTACTTGCGAGGAATCCGGAGGACGGTAAACGAATGCGGTGCGAATTTGACGACTGCACTCGGGCTTAGCCGAGGAAGATCGAACTTGCGAGGAGCAAACTTGGAGGGTTGCTCAAAGGAGTTCTCTTCGAAGAGACCGCCTCCGCCAAGGACAAAACCGGTTGCCTTGGTGGTCGCTTTCATGCCGTCTAAGTTCAATCGGACGGCTCGTTCGGAGGAGCTTCCGTTGACGACCTTCAGGATGATTTCATTCTTTTTCTCATCGATGCCGGCAACGGCTGCGAAGTTCGGCACTGCCACGTCTTCGATCTGCTCAATGAGCTTGCCATCTAGGTAGGCGCTAAGCGTTTTGCCTTCCCGAACCAGCTTGATGTCGTACCAGCGATCGGTCTCAATTCGACCTTCCACGCCCTTTCCGGTGCGCTCACCATCGACTTGGAAAGCGTGGACCGTATTGCCCCAGCCGCCCAGGTTCCACTGAAGTTCACGATCCTGCCCTAGGGCCATCATGATGATGAATCCCTCGTAGCCTTTGAGCTTCTTCGCCTTCAAAGAAAGGGTGACCTTGTTCGCTTTTGGAATGGCGAACCGCTCGACGATCGCGCGTCGGTCTTCTTCCTCCGAGGTCTGCTTGAGCACGCCGTCGGTGAGCGACCATGCGCCGCGTCGAAGATCCAGTCGATCGCTTTTCAGCTCGTTGGATTGGAAGACGACCTTGCCGTCTGCCTCCATTTGAACGTCCTTGAATTCGGCCGCAGTGCGCCAAGTCTGAATGCCGAACGTTCCGGAGAGGGGCTGGACTTCTGCTTTGGGCGACACTACCGAGTGGCTCAGAACGCGATCCGGTCGATGATTCGCGAAAAGCGATTGCACCCAGAAGGAAGGTGTTCCGTAGACTCGATGATTATCGAAAACAATGGCGTTGGGGTTCCACTGTCGATTGTTGACGTTAACAAAGAGCGGCGCGTAAGAGGCCATGTGCACCACGTCTGCGTTGCGCTCCATTCCCGTCATGAACGCCGCTTCCGAGAGTGCGGCGGCTAGGTTGCCCGTTCCCGATCCGCGCGTCACGGCATATTCGCCAACGTAAATCTTGGGTCCCGAACGGTCGTATTTGTCGTATCGGTTCGCATTCCGCCAGAAGAAGGTCGGGTTGCTGTAGTAGTGCTCGTCGATAATCTCGAGCTTGTAAGACTTCGGAACGCCTCCCCAAACGTTGGCGATGATCTCGATCTCGGGATATCGCTCCTTGATCGCTTTTCCGATAAGAGCGTATCGTTCGTCGTAGGCGGGGCCACCGTTTTCGTTGCCAATCTGGATGTACTTCAGGTTGAACGGCTCGGGGTGACCGTTTGCGGCCCGCATGGCTCCCCAAGTTGAGGTGATCGGCCCATTCGCATACTCGATGGCGTCCAAGGTGTCCTGCACGTACCGCTTCATCTCGCTCATCGGAGCGACCTGGGTGTGCGACATTCCGCAGTTGGAAACAAAGAGGGCCTTCGCCCCGAGGTCTTCGCACCACTGAAGGTATTCGTGGAAGCCAAGACCGTTGCTGGCAGGATAGCCCCAGAAGCTTCGCGTGTGCGGTTTACGCGTTTCGACGGGTCCAAGGGTCTTCTTCCAGTCGAATGCCTGGGGAAGATCGTGGCCCTCAATGAAGCACCCACCCGGGAAGCGGACGAATCCGGGCTTGAATCCTTCGATGAGTCCAGCGAGGTCCTTGCGCAGACCGTTCTTTCGCCCCTTCCAAGTCTCCTTCGGCATCATCGAAGCGAATGCCACGTGGGCCGTTCCCGCCTCGGCCAGCGAGATCACGAATCGAGCTTTGGGATCAGTGACCGGGGAACCCCAGGTGATTTCGTAACGCTGCCAAACGCCCGTTCCCTTCATCTTCATCGGTCCGATCTCTGCGCCGGAAGCCGTTTCCAAGGCGAGGCGAATCGGTGCTTTGGACTTCGCCCAAAGGACGATTCGGTAGGTCTTTCCCTTTTCAACGGGCACGCCCCAGAATCCACTGTTGATGGCACGCGCTTTACCCGAGGCGGCTTGAACGATCTTTAATGAAGCGGGTCGTGCCGGGTCCGGCGTATCGGTAGGATCGACTGTGACGCTGTTACCGTCACCGGAAACATCCCCGGACCAACCCGTCGGAAGGCGTTTAGCGTCGCCATCCTCCATGCCGCGAGCCTGAATGAGTTCGGCATACACACCACCCTCGCCCGCCTGGTTGATCTCCTCGAAGAAGATTCCGTACATGCCCGGATTCACCTTCACCGTTGGGGTTTTGGTCGATACCGAGATTTGCGTGTCCGTAGATTGGCTTGGAACGATCATCGGGGCGATCGAAGGACCCGTGGACAACAAAACCATCGAGGCGAGAAGACTCATCGGCGATCTCCTTTCCGGTTCTCGGAGCAACGGATAGAGGTGAACTTGGGGTGGGCGTGGAAGGGCATGTTTTCTCCAGTGGGCAGAGGCATTTCTCTCTATATCAAGACTTTACTATAAATATAACAACTCTTGAATACGGGTCCGATTAGGCCGATAGAGAACCTGATAATCCGGCTCACTATCGATGGAATTTAGCTATTTGAGCGACTTAGGTAGCCACTCCGGCAACGACTCCACCTGCGAAATCGCGTTCTTGGAAGGCTTCAGCCCCCAAGCGGTGAAGTAACGACTGAGGTTCTTGTTCAGGGTCTTCGACATCAGAACGAGAAGCGTATCGTGACGATCTTGATCTCCTCGAGGACGTTGATCAGCGGGCAGAGCGGCGTAAGTGGCAAACAGGTTCGTCAGCTTGTCGTAACCGAACTCGTCACGTATCTGGGTCCAAAACGTAAGGCCGAACCAAGGGTCCTTCCTGTAGTAAGGCTCGGCTCCAGGGGCGTTCCGAACCGTCGTCGTTCGCTTGGCAACCTCGCCCGAGTTCATTGCTCCGTGACCCGTCGAGTCATCGCCGTTGAAGTGCTTGCAAGCGTAGAGCGAGAACAGGTTGTTAGTGGTTTCGCCCCAACCATCGATGGTCCAAGTATTGATTTGGTAGTTGTGACCGACCTCGTGATAGAAGCCCCACAATCCCGAGCCAGATCGCCCTCGAAGAACGGAAAGGTCCACGAACCGCTCGCTCACATCGTCGCCCGTCATGATGGGATAGCCGGCGTGCATGTAACCCGCCGAGATTTGCCGATCGACTTGGTAACGTTGCTCGGTTGTTCCAACCGGAACGGCATAGAACTTCTCGCACTCTCGCACGACCTCGTCCCAATACTCCGCGAGCGCCTTCGGGTTTTCGAGAGTGCGCAGCACTTCGCTGGGGACTGAGATCGCGCATTGCTTCCCAACGACTTCGCCCCACGGAGCACCTGCGGTTCGTATTCTCTTCCACTCTTCGTCGGTGGTCTTTCCGAGGAAGTAAGTCGGGGCCGGAGCGGAGTTCTCGATCTCCACTTCCGTCTCACCAAGGGGCTGATTGCTTACTACATAGATCAATCCGCCGAACGGGTTCGTTGCTTCGACAACCCCATCCTTTACCGGGGCTTCCAGAGAGATCGACGGCATTCTTTGCCATCGATCGAGATGCCAAAGTTCGTCTCGGTGACCACCGATACGGAGCGAGACTCGCCCTTTGGCGCCTGAGAGGCGGAGCGTGACTTTCTTGCCCGGAGCCGCATATCTGCCCGTGGACCACCAGCGTCGTTCTCCTCCACCGATCTTAACCTTCACGTTTGCTTCAACCGGAGCGGTGACCGCCCCGGGGAAGTCGGATGCGGCGGGGTGAGCGGTGACTTCCGATGGCTTCTTCGCGCGCCACTCCTGATCAAAAAGGGTGACGGCAAGGCGAGCCCTGAAATCGGTTGCCTTCAGCGGGGAATCCTTCTTGGGAAAACTGCTTGCGCCTGCCGATCGAACGAGAGACCGAAGCCTCTCGGCGGCACCGGAGCCTTCTCGACCATCACTGAGAAGGTTCATGAGTGTGCCGCTCAGCACTCTTGCAACGGGGGCTTCGTACTCGCGCTTGGAAAGGAACGCCATCGTGGCGGCAAGGGCGTGGTGTTCCGATTGAGCGGGCAGGGGTTTCACAACGCCGCCGTCGGTATCCAGCATGCCGTCCGCAAATCCGATCCCCATTGGCTCGAGCAATGCTTGCCCCAAGTGGTCCTTGCGAATCTCTTTGTTGGGATTCAGCTGCTTCCATCCCCACGGAGTGTCGATGTAAAGGACTCCACCGCCGGCTTCTACAAACCGTTGGACGGCAGAAATGGTCTGCTTCCCATCCCCGAGAACGCCGTTGCCCAAGACGAGCGTGCCACACTCCGTGATCGCCTGTGAAAGTGCGTTTGGAGAGTAGCGTTGAAACTGGAGTCCGCTTTTGGCTGCCAGCGTCGCGGGGACATTCCCGAAAACGCCCACCTTTGATCGTTTCTCATTCGGCGCGCCCGCACTGAGCCACAAAAACAAGCGGGTAATCGAAGAGTGCGCTTGGTTTTGATCCAAAAGAGCGCCGTGCCCAAAGCAAGCCGCTCGACCCTTGCCGAAAGAAGCGGCCGCAATCATCGGTCGGGTGGTGTTGCCATCTTTCGCCGCTGCAAGAACGTCCGACTTCTCGCCGAAAGCCATGACGACCCCGGGAATGGCTCCGTTCACCTGAAACGGCGTCTGATCCTCTCCGATAGCCTTCTTCAGCCGGTCAAGGTCTGAACCGGATTGGAGGAGTAGCGAGAGCGTGACGAGTCCTGAAACGGTAGCGATCACGCTCTTAGTCTACAAAGAACCGCGCCGAAGCACGAGACGAAATGAGACCGGTTTTGAGGTCCAGACCGGTCTTCTCCGAACCGGAGTGATCAGTTTCCGGAAGGAAATGGATCGGCGGGCCAGCAGGGCACTTCCGAGGCATCCACGTATTTGCCGTAGTTGCCATTGGCGAACACCGTACCGGCATGCCCGTCCACAAACACCATCGCCGTCTTTCCGGCGTGATTCTCGGCGAGTACGTCCACAAGCGGGTGGAAGAAGCCATCGTTCGTGCCGCCCCCACTTCCATCGCCAAGAGTTTCCTCCGCGAGCAACATCATTTGAGACGGATTTTGGTTGCTTGTGAAAGGCCGCAGAACCACTCTCCTGGGGCTGGGGGGCCACTCGCTTAGGCAGCCATTCATGGCGAACGAATTCCCGCTTTTCTGAGCGTCGCGGTCTAGTTCCGATCGGTAGACGTCCTTCGATTTCACATAAGGAAAGAGACTGCCGTTCTGCGGTTCAAAAGTTCCCGCGGCGTAGGATTGAAACGTTCTGTTGCGGATCCAGCCATCGTAAAGGTCCACACCGTTTTGTCCCTCGGTCACCATTGGTGGACGATCGTCGGCGTCAGAGGCGTACAGCGCAATGCTCTTGCCCAGTTGGCTCAGGTTAGAAACCGTTTTGGTGGTCTTTGCGGCTCGTTTTGCCGAGGCAAAAACGGGAAAGAGTAGCGCGGCGAGGATGCCGATGATCGCGATGACCACCAGCAGTTCGATCAAAGTGAATCCTCGCTTCATCGTGCGCGCTCCAGTTCGTACTTGTTAATGAGCTTCCAGCCGGATTGCGTGCGGCGCTCCTGCATCACCAGGGCCTCTGCCCCTGAGTTCTCGACAGTGAATCGAACGAACTCCTTCTTGTTGTTGACCATCGAGTCCCCTTCAGCCAGAACCTTCCCTGGACCATACGAGCGCAAATCCAGGTGCGTTACGGTGTCGTCCTCAATGGTGAGTTTTCGTTCCGATGGCTTAACTTTGAGGCGAACCTTGCTGTTGAACTGGGGGTCCGAGAACTTCATCTCGGCAAACAGGGTTGTAGAGTCGGCGAGAAGCTTGACGTTGATGGGGTAGCTCTGCAGTCGTCCAGTGCGAAAATCGGCGTATGTGAGCTTGCCCTTCCAGTTGCCGGTGAGCGGAGCATAGACACTTGCGATCTCGGCAAGGTCTCGCTCGGGAGTTGTGCGGCGACCTTGGTTGGCAATGGCGTTTCCACCAATGCCCAAGAAAGCGGCAAGGGCAACGGCGGAACCGGCGAGGATGGTTTTTTGGGCAGTGGTCATGAGTGTGATCCCGAGCAACGTATTGCCAATCGGAGAGAGGGAAGGAGCCTTGATTGCGGCCGAAGTCCAGAGTTCGGCAAGTTCCGTACTGGGCTGCCCGCTGGGCATTCCCTTCAGGCCAAGGGTGAGCGCCGAAGCACTCAATCCAAGGCGGCGCTGGAGCTTTTCGAGAGCGCGCTGGACTCGCATCCGCGCCGCGTTCTCGCTCACACCAAGGTGGTCGGCTAAGACCGAATAGGGTCGATCTTCGGCGAAATGGAGAAGAAGAGCTTCGCGATCATCAACGCTGAGGCGTTCCAATCCTCCTTCGATGCGTGCCACTAGGAGCGGGTCAGGCTCTCGGTGCGATTCTGTCGTATCCATGGTTTCCTTCCACCAACGTGATTGGCGGCGTAACTCTCTTGAGTGCGAGCGATTCTCGGCTGAGGCGATCTGCTTTGCAGCGGTGGCGAGCCACCCTGCAACCGACCCCACCCGTTCGGAAGAAACGGGGCTGCGCTGCGCCAAAACGATGAACGTCTTTTGAGCGCAGTCCTCTGCCATTTGAGGACTCCATCTGCGGCAGATGCCTAGCACCAGCGACTGGTGTCGGCGAACAACTTCGGCAAAGGCCGATTCGTCCCCTCGATTCTTCCAGTCGTGCAGCAGTTCCAGATCGGTTTTAAAGTCCATGCTTCGCTCGCTTTCACCACCTCATGTCCACGAGCCTTCAAAATCGCACAACAATCGCGCCTGAAACATAAAAAATCCTCCCGTTGAATTCAAACGGAAGGATTTTCTGGATAAAAGAAGCCCCCTACGCGGATTTCTGATCGCCCACGATCGCCATCCAGTAGTCGGCGATATCCTGCGCTGTTTCCTCAAACGGGCGGTATTTCACGCCGTACTTTTCAATCGACTTCCGGTTATCCACGATGAGTGGTCCGGCGATGAACTTGATGCCTTCCACAGGCATGGGGTTCTTGACTCCAAACAACTTCGCCCGAACCTCGAAGATGGAGCCTAAGAAGAGGCCCATCGCGAGTGGTGCGCCCATCACTTTGGCCTTGGGCAGTCGAGACGCGATCTGATCGAGTGCCTCGTAGCTAGAGAGGTGGTGACCGACGGCGTTAACCGTTTCGGTCCCATGATCCATCTCAATAGCGTTCGCGATCAACGATGCTACGTCTCGTGCATCCACCATGGCGACCTTGTCTGCCTTCATCATCATCGTGGACCCCTTCTCCAACATTTCTTTCGCCATCGCTCCGGTTGTTGTTGGGGCCACGTCGTTCGGGCCAAATATCCAACCCGGCCGCACCACCGTAATCTGCATCTCCTTGGCTACCTGGTCGCTCAGCAATGCTTTCTCGCCAATGATCTTGGAGCGCCGATAGAGGTCTTGAATGGAATTCGGGTCGAGCAGATTCTCGCTTTCGTTCTGCAGCACGCCCACCGAGGAGACGAACACACCTTTCTGCACTCCGGCGGCTTGAGCGCTGCGGAAGAGCGCTAGGGTCGCGTCGATGTTGTCGCGTTTGAAAGCGTCCCAATTGGAACCCTTGCTGTAGTAGTCGGTGAACAGAGCCGCTGCATGGATCACCCCGTCATAGCCGGCAAGATTAGGGGAACCTTGGCTCAGGTTTTCGAGGTCTCCCTTTACAAACTGGAGTTCATTCAACTTCTCCGCACCGATCATGGGGCGAAGAAGAGACTGGGCACGTTCCGGACTGCGCACGTAGAGGGTGAGCGTGTGGCCGCGCCTAAGAAGCTCGACTACAAGATTGAGGCCGAGTAGTCCAGTCGATCCAGTCAGGAATAGTTTCATAATGAAATTATACTATCATGAATTTATTAATGTTCGCACTCCAAATCGAAAATCTTGCAAGGGCGGTAAAGTGAGAGTCCAATGAGTGGAAACATGCGACCACAAGGATGGGACCTTGTCCGATTGATGTGGATGACGCAACAGGCGATCTTCGGATCGGCGTCGGACGCCTTGGAACCACTCGGGTTAAACCCTAAGTCGATGGCCGTTCTTGCGGTTTGCGAGATCATGCCCTATCCGCACGATATCGCGAAAAGTCTGGGTGCGCCCTTCCCAACCATTTCAAACATCCTTCGAGAGCTAGAACGTTTGGGCTACGTCGAGCGAAGTCTGGACAAGAACGACCGGCGAAAAATCCGTATCGAGCGAACGGTGCTGGGCACGCAGAAGCACGATGAAGCGGTGGAAGCGATCAACGTTGCGAGCGAGCGCGTCCTTGGGAAGCTTTCCGATCAACGGCGTATCGAGTTACAGACGATTCTGGCGGAGCTCACTGCCGAGATCCACGAGAGTCTCGCCAACCGCGGCTGCTAAGCGCCGAATCGCTTGAATCTTGCGGGAACGAGCAGCGGGAGACCGCTGTATCCTTGGCTATGACCGCCCTCACCGCCTCCACAATGAGCCTAGCCCTTCTCCTCGCCTTGCAGACTGCAACCGAACAGAAGGTCGATGGTCGTCCGGTTGCAAAGGCGCCTGCTAGCGACCTTCCGGGGAAGATCGAAGACCTAGCGTGGATTCAAGGACGATGGAAAGGGAAGGCCTTCGGCGGGACCATCGAAGAAGAGTTCTCTCTCCCCGGTGGTGGCTGCATCTTGGGGATTAGCCGAATCACGGGCGATGACAATCGTCTGATCTTCAAGGAGTTCATGGATCTGACACAAGCCGGCAAGACGCTCACCTACACGGTCACGGTCCCAAATAAGATTCACACGTTCTCGCTCGGAAAGATCGGGCCGAACGAAGTGATGTGGGTGGACCCCACCAACAAGTTCCCCCAATCGATCCACTACAAGCGTGAGGGCGACTTCATCCGTGTAGTGCTGAAGGGTGTTTCCAATAGCGGATCACCTCAAGAAGAGGTGATCCGCATGGATCGGGTGAAGGAGTAACCGCTTAGCGGGCTCCTTCGGACAAGTTCTCGACCTCTCCCAAGATTCGCTGAACTGTCTCCCGATCTGCGTATTCGGTCTTGATCCGATGCCCGGTTTCCGATTCGACCTCACGGGTGAGGAATCCCGCCTTCGGGTCATCGGAGAGGACCACTAGGGTGTTGCCGCGCTTCGCGACAGGAGCGAGGTTCCAACTTCGCCACCGCTCAAGAGGCGCGATTTGTAGGGCTTCCACGCAGAGTCCATACTCCGTTGCGTCCGGCGCCGCTCTCGCGTACAGTCGGTTGACCACCTCCCGATCTTCGTCAAAGCTCGTGAAGGCTTTACTGGGCATCGAGAGGTTGTGCTGTGATTGTCGGCTGCGCTTCCGGAAGAGGCTCGCATCCGATTCGTCAAAGTCTCGCTGCAGTCGTTGGAGGGCTTCGATCGCGCTGTTGAGCCGGGCTTTGAGAGCTGCCCCAGCAGCCGATGCCTCCAGAGGGTGAATCGTGACGTGGAAAAGCAGATCTCTCCCTCTCTGAATCAGCCCTTCGATCCGACTTCGGTCGTGGACATGGGCGCACTCTTCATCGAAAGCCTGCACCTGTTCGGTCAAGATCGCCAAGGACACCTCCTCGTTCGGCTCAAAACTGAAATCAAACGAGAACGTTGCTTCCGCTTGGGTCCCTGTCTCCAAATCTCGCCAGCGGACCACTCCCGGTAAGGAATCTGGAATGCCTAAGCCTGCGGGTGGAACTGGAACCGCGATCACGCGATCTGTCACCTCTCCGTCCCACATGCGTCCCACGTTGATGCTGCTCCCAGCGAACTGGATCGTCACATCTTCGGCGATGGTCGCGTTGAGCGAGAACAATTCTTGATCGAGCGCACGCAGGACAGCGTCGACCGTATGCGCGTAATAGTGTCCTCCGCCCCCTTCCCGAGCCATTCCTGCCATAAGGGCCTCGTCGTAACCATCCCCGATCCCGATGGTGGAGGTGGTGATCCCATACTGTCGCCGACTAACCGCCGCATGTTTACGAAGCGAATGGGCGTCGGTCCAGCGACCCGCGTTGGCATGACCGTCGCTGAGGAGGATCACCTGACCGCCTCTCTGACAAGTCTTGGCTCCGGTGACCCACCCTAGGTAGAGGTCGGTGGACCCGCCCGCTTCCAGAGATCGAACCTTCTGCTGGAGGAGTTCGGACGGATTCGCGCGCACCGCAATCGTTTCCAGACTGTCGTCGTATGCGAACACCGAGATCGTATCGATCGGTCGGAGAGCGCCGATGAACTGCGCGCATGCGGTGGAAGCCACTTGGAGAGGGTGTCCGCTCATGCTCCCGCTCCGATCGATGACGAGAGAAATGTCTCGGGGAGGTGCCTCCGTGGGAGCGGTGCCTTGATCCGCTGCCTCAGCCTGGAGTCGAATCAGAACGAACCGTTCTTGTGGATTTTGGGGGGAGCAATGCCCAAGAGCCGTGACATGGATAGTAGCCATGTCATTACATTACTAGACACTGAAAAGCACTGTCAAGTAGTGTTTTTAAGTGTTATCGTGTGTAAGGATGATTTGATTCACCGCATCCACGATTTTTCGACCCCATTTGCCAAGACTGATGCCGTTTTGAACCTCAAGGACCACTCCAGGGACGATCCGATAGCGCGTCACCTCTTGCGGTCGAAACGGCGATTTGGGCTCTTCAAACAAACTGTCTCGACGCCTCTCAGAGGGATATGCCATGGAGTACATCTTCTTTTCGAACAGCCCTCTCGGCTCCTCTGTCTCGTAATCCTCCAACAGGCCCCTCCCGCTTGGCTGCTCTAAGAGCATCCGATCGATCTGTTCAACCACTCGGTCCAAACCCATTTCGAACATACGATTCAACCGAGAACTTGCCTCGTCCAATGGGATTCCTTGATCCTGAAGCAGTCGCAGGGCGACGATGCGCACCAGGTGCTCCACCTCATAGCGCGCGAGTTTGGGAGATCCAAACGGACCAGGAATCACCCGTTTGGAAATGTAGAACCGCACCGTTCTTTCTCGAATCAACAGGGCCGGTCGCGCCCGAAGAACCGCGTTCACCGCGTCGACCAACTCCGGAAGAGAGAAGGGCGAAAGTCGCAAGAACTCGGCAAGGGTGGGCATCGGGTTATTGTAACACCAAGTGTTAAGTTAGCCGGCACGGCTCATGGCATGGAGGTTGCGTTTGGTACTATCCAGAAGTTGCCTGCTCAATGTGGAGCGGGCGGCATGCGAAACGAAGGAGTTTCAAACAATGACGATTCCCACAATCGAATACCTAGGTGTCACTGAATCGGCTGCGCTTGCTTGCAGCCGTTGGGTCGGTAAAGGCAACAAAGACGCCGCCGACGAAGCCGCAACCACTGCGATGAGGTCGTTCCTGAACGACATGGCGATCGACGGCGTGATTTGCATCGGCGAAGGCGAGCGAGACGAAGCCCCGATGCTCTACATCGGCGAAAAGGTGGGCACCGGTGTGGGCCCTAAAGTCAGTATCGCCGTGGACCCTCTAGAGGGCACTAACCTTTGTGCCAACGGCACCGCCAATGCGATCTCCGTTCTAGCCGCCGCCGTTGAAGGTCAGGGCAGGCTTATGGCGGCTCCTGATTGCTACATGGAAAAGCTCGTGGTCGGCAGAGAGTGTCGAGGGGTCGTGGATATCACTCTCTCTCCCAAGATCAACATCAACCTCATGGCGAAAGCTCTGGGGAAGGACGTAGGTGAAGTCACCGTTGGAGTCCTGGACCGAGAGCGGCACGAACGACTCATTGCCCAGATTCGCGAGGCGGGCGCGCGGGTGATGCTGATATCTGATGGCGATCTCAGCGTTGCCATCGCCGCCTTGGACCCGGAATCGGGGGTCGATGCCCTCATGGGTACGGGAGGCGCACCGGAAGGAGTGATCACGGCCGCAGCGACCCTCTGCTACGGTGGCGA
>CAYYJX010000017.1:22637-43840 GCA_964471545.1 uncultured Fimbriimonas sp.
CAGCGTGAACGTGCCGAGCGAATGGTGGGCGGAAACATCGACCGAGTGATGAGCACCACCGATATGGCGGAGGGACACGTTGTTTTCGCTGCAACCGGGGTGACGGACGGCAACCTACTTCGAGGCGTGCGTTTCCGTAGGGGATTCGCGATCACCGAGTCCATCGTGATGCGATCGGCGCAAGGAACGATAAGAAGGGTGGAGACGAAGCACCTCGACGAGGAACTTCGTCATCCACCCTGCAACTAATCGGGTCGCCCGATTGAAGTTATTTGGTCGCCAGGCGCTTCGACCATTGGTCTCGAAGCCTGGTGAACCTATTTTCTAGATTCAGCGGTCGACCCTTAACGAATCCACCGATGATATTGGTCGTGAGTTCAAACGGGTCGCCGTCCGTGATCACCACGGTTGCGATCTTGTTGGGATCGATGCTGCCGAGCTTGTCGCCGACGCCAAGGATCTCCGCCGCATCGAGGGTCAACGCCCGAATCGCTCGATCCCAACTGAGACCGTAGGCGCACGACTGACCGACCCGTACGGGCAAGGTAAAGGCACCCGAGTTGTCCTCGCTTTGGAACGCAAACTTCACGCCTGCTCGCTCCAGCAGTCCTGGGAAGGCGAAAGGCGTGTCGTACGGATCCCACGGGTTGGCAGGAGCGTTTGCGAAGAGCGTGGATTTACCCGCCGGGTTCACCAAGACGGGAACGTTCTCCTTCTTGAGCAAATCGGCTTCCTTCCACGCGTCCGGTGCGCCTGCGAGAACGACCTTCAACTTGTGCTTCTTCGCCCAAGCAACCGCGCCTCGAATAGCCGCTCGTGATCGCACGCGAAGAACGATCGGCTTCTTGCCTTCAAAGTACGGGATGAGCGCTTCCTGCTTGAGGTCGGTCTTCACCGCCGGAGGAAATTCGGCGCGCTTCTTCTTGTACTCCTTGGTCTTTTCGACCATCTTGTCCATTTCCGAACTGCTCTGCGCCACTGCCTTGGAGGTCATGGCGAAGCTCATCGGCTCGCTCGGATCGGGGGACCCGTCGTGGTCGTGGTCGTGATCGTGTCCATCGGCAGATCCGACGTTTTCGTACTTGTGCTCTTGACCGTGGAAGAAGCGTTGGTAGTCGCCGAACACCACCGATCCATCTCGCGGATCGAATCCGCCGCCAAGGTCAAGGCAGCAGTTGTCGGCGGAGTTGGCCGGTCCGGAACCACCGCCAAAGTTGACGATCAGATAGTCGGGCCCGATGCGCATGTCCTCGGTGGTCCAGCCCTGGTTATGGACCAAAGAGGCTTGACCGGGAATCGTTGCGCCCGAAGGCCGGACCATCGAGACGAGCACGCCGCCGAAGCGAGTTACTGGGAAATGCTCTGACTGCATCTGCATCGCGGTCGAAG
This sequence comes from uncultured Fimbriimonas sp., assembly GCA_964471545.1. Classification (GTDB taxonomy): domain Bacteria; phylum Armatimonadota; class Fimbriimonadia; order Fimbriimonadales; family Fimbriimonadaceae; genus Fimbriimonas. The sequence continues at coordinate 24,027 of CAYYJX010000017.1, forward strand.
CGATCAGGTCTGGCTGGTCGCCACCGATTTCCGTCGTGTCGATCGATTCGCTGACCGGGCTGATCTCGGCGAGACCGAGGGAGTTGCCCGTATCGAAGAAGCCCGGATAGACGCTAAGGCCCTTGCCGTTGATCACGAACGCACCGTTCGGCTTGAGACCTTGTCCAATCGCGACGATCTTTTCGCCTTGAATAAGCACGTCGCCCGTGATGGTGGGTTTGCTCACGCGGACGATCTTGGCGCCCTGCACCAGATACGCCTTTTGGTTTGCCGGGATCGCGAGCGGCTCGCGCTTTTGGTTGACCGGAAGGTTGACCGACCGGGGCGACTTCATACCGTCGACTTTGAACTTATCTCGTCGCTGGAAGAAGACTTCGCCTTCGATCATGGTCATCTGCACCTTGCTGTAAACGCTCAGCGGGTGACCATCCCAAAGAACCAGGTCGGCATCCTTCCCAACTTCGATGCTGCCCACGCGGTGAGCAACGCCAAGCGACTTAGCGGGGTTGATCGTGAGCATTCGGAGGCATTCGTCTTCAGAGAGGCCGCCGTACCGCATCGACTTAGCGGCGTCGATGATGATGCTTGGAACACCGTTGGTGCCGTCGGTGTTGACCGAAACGTTCACTCCGGCGCGAGTGGCAATGGAGGCGTTGTAGGGAATGCCGTCATACCCTTCCAACTTAAAGCTCCAGCTATCCGCGAAGATGCTGCCCGAGATGCCGGCCTTAGCCATTTCCGGGGCGATCTTGTACATTTCTAGACCGTGCTGAAGATTGGCAAGTTTGAACCCAAACTCTTGGCTCAACCGAACCATCATCAGCATCTCGTCCGATCGGTAGCTGTGGCACTGAACCCAGATGCGCTTGCGGAGAATGTCCGCTAACGTCTCAAGACGCAGATCTCGGCGAGGCTTCACCTTGGTTTGACCCTTCTCGTACGCCTCCCAATCCTTCATGTACTCCTTCGCCTCGGTAAAGGCTCGTCGATAGAGCGCTTGGACGCCCATTCGCGTGCGAGGGAAGCGGGTTCCCGTGCCGCTTTGGGAACGCGTGACGTTCTCGCCAAGGGCGAACTTGATCATGCGGGGGGCATCGGGGATGGGCATGTCCGCGGGCTTCTTCCCATACTTCAGCTTGATAACCGTGCTTTGCCCGCCGATTGCGTTGGCGCTTCCGTGCAGGAGCATTCCGGTCGTCTCACCCCCTGCCAACGATCCCCATACGTTGTTGAGGTTAGGGTTTAGGACGTCTTCAATCCGGACCTCGCCCGTGATCGAGTCGGAACCCTCGTTGGTTGCGTCGGAACCCCGGTGAATGTGACCATCGACCAGTCCCGGTGTGAGAACCTTTCCTTTGCCGTCGATAACAACGGCATCGGCACCTGCGGTCAGGTTCTGCCCGATCTTCGCGATCTTGCCGCGCTCGTCGATCAAAACATCTGCCATCGGCAGAGTGCCCTTGGTGATCGTGAACACCTTCGCTCCCTTGATCAGCACTCGCTTGCCTGCGGTTTTCAGCAGAGGAAGGCGATCCGCTTCGAGTTCGAATGCAAAGTTGTAAGGCGCAGGACCGGCGGAATCCTTCTTTTCGCCGGTATCGAACTGGTTGCCACCGAAGGGGGCGGTAACCGTGAGAGAGGCCATTGCGGCGATCAGAAATTTCGTCATCGGGTTACCTCCTTGGTAAGTCCAGGTTTCTTGGTGTCGGCAGCTTTCTCAGCGGGTTTCTCGGCAGGCTTGGCGTTCGGATCGACAAACTTTCCATCGACGAAAAGCCACTTCACTTTCGCTTTGTCCGAAGTGAGGTCCGATTCAAGGATGGTGAGATTTGCCGAAGCGCCCTTTTCGATCAGCCCAAAGCCGTTGAGTCCGAAGATCTCCGCCGGACCGCTGGTGACACCTGCAAGGATTTGCTCGTGCGTCAGCCCCAGCCCGATTTGATCACGCATCGAGGTCAGCCATTCGCTTGGCGAGGAGCCGTTCGATCCGAATGCTACTCTCACGCCCGCCGCGATCAATTGTTTGAGGTTCTGGTTGCGCTCGACCACGCGGGCCTTGCGCTCCTCAAGCACTTCCTTCGGAGGCCCATCTTGCGTTGGAGTCGTGGAGGGTTCGGAATCCAGTTTGATATCGACAAGCACCGGGACGTTGCGCTTCTTGAGTTCGTCGATGACCTTATACGCTTCCTTGCCGCCGGCAATAATGAGTTTCAGGCGAAACTCGTCTTGGAGACGGAAGGCGCGGCGAATTTCCAACTCGGAGTTGGCGAGGAACACCACCGGTTCAGCGCCAACGGCCGCAGGTTTGAGTGAGGCGAGGACCGCATCGCCTTTCGGCTTCTCCTTGGCGTCAGCCGGAGCCGCCGGTTCGGTGTAGTCCTTTGCATCGATCAGGGTCTGGCGCAACAGGGCGATGGTTCCCATTAGCGAGTTGGGATAGCCCTGCCCCGAGCTGCCGCGGAACGACATTTCCATTCCAACCCGCTCGCTGAGGATGGCCTTCTCGGCCGAATAGGTAAGACCGGTCCACCCGCGGAAAACCGAGCCGCCGACGGAGGTGTGAGAAATGACAATCCCCGAAGAGAGGGCTCGGGCGAATGAAGTTGCATCCAGATTCGCCGATGCTACGACTTCGGCGCGATTGCCCCTTCGGTTTTGTGCCCACATCGTTGCCGGAGCCGTTTCGGTGGCATCCGGAGCCGTGGCTGCCGCAGGTGCGTCTGGCATCTTGACCATTCCGGTGCGGAAAGCGTCGATGAACCCGGGATAGACGGTTAGGCCCGAACCATCCAGAACGGTGGTATCAGAAGCGGGTTCGACGTTTCCGATAGCCGTAATCCTGCCCTTCGAAACCGCGATCGAGGCGCCTTCGAGCACCTCACCCGGCTTTATGACGATCTTTGCCCCACGGATCACATAGTTCTGCGCCCAAGCCGAGCCGGTCAGAACCCCGATCGCAGTGATGGCAAGCCCAAATCTTTGGAATCTCACTCCCATACTGTCCCTCTCTCCCTAAAACTCGCTAACCAAGCAAATTTCAAAGAGGATCGAACTATCTTAACGGAAGAGCCAGGGGTGGATTAGCAAATCCCGAAAAATCGAGTTTTCCGGTTATATTTCGCAGTTCTGTTGCAGGGGCGTTTGTAACTCGCCAATCAAATTACTTGACGCGCGTAAACTAATTTTGGCGTTCTCGCCGCGCTTATGATTAAACGAATTCTCTTTATCGGAATCCCGCTGGCCGTTGTAGGAATCGCGATCGGTTCCCGGCTAAACGAGGTTAAGAAAAGCGGCGAAGAACTGAAAAAACAGGCGGAAGGTCGAAAGAACCGGTCTGCGCCTGTCGATTTGATTTCGGTACAAGAGCGAATCTTTGAAGATGCGATTGAAGGCACTGCTACCGTTGAAAGTGGGCTGATCACGCCCATCGCTTCACGATTCAACGGTCAAATCATCAGCGTCGCCGTTCAAGAAGGTGACCGGGTGAAAGCGGGTGATTTGTTGGTCCGAATCGATCCGAGGGAACTCACCGGCGATCGAGCGGCTAAGGCCTCCAACGTGGCGCAGGCGCAAGGGAGATTGGCCGAAGCGAAAGTCACCGCAAGCGCGAATCGTACTTCGATTGAATCCACCATCCTCCAGTCCAAAGCGAATGTGGCTTCAGCGAAGGCAAACCTGAATCAGGTCCAAAAAACCGCCGAGGCTCGAGTGGCATCGGCGAAGGCCGATGTCCGAGTCGCTCAGGCAAGAGTGGATACCGCGAAGGCGAACATCGCTAACGCCGACAAGAACCTACAAGCTTCTGACGTGGCGCTGCGAACGGCAAAGACTCGTTTGGACCGCCTGAAGAAGCTTCTTGAGAGCGGATACGTTCCGCAGCAGCAAGTCGACGATCAAGAGCTCGTGACCGAGAATGCGGATCGCAACAAAGAGGTTGCCGCGGGTCAGCTCACTACTGCCCAACTCGCTCTGGAATCGAGCAAAGCCGAGTTCGCCGCGGCGGAGTCCCAGCTTGAGATCGTGAAGCGGCAAGTGGAGTCCGACCTTGTGGCGGCCAACTCCCGTGTTGAACTCGCCGAGGCGGCGCTCCAGTCCGCTCTCGCTGCCCGCGCCAACATCGCTGCCTACGATTCCAACATCAAGGCCCTGGAGGCAGGTGTCAACGCCGCCCGAGGCGAGCTGGGCCAAACCGAAAGCCGGCTTCAGGACACCGAGATCCGGGCTCCATTTTCCGGCGCGGTGACCCAGCGCTTGCTCAGCCCAGGGGCCGTCGCCGGTCCGGGGCAAACCATTCTCACCCTTCAGTCGGTGGACGACCTGTTCGTTACGCTGCCCGTCTCAGCTGAAGAAGCAGCACGACTCTCGGTTGGAGACGAAGCCTCGGTGATCGTCGAGTCGACCGGTCAATCAAAGGGCGTCAAGCTCAGCGGCAAGTTGGTGTCCATCAACCCCTCGGCCGATCTTGTGACGCGAAAAAACCTTGCCCGCATTCGGGTAGTGGACCCCGAGCGTCGACTCTCTCCTGGGATGTTCGTGCGCGTTCGGCTCTCTGCCGGAGCCAAGGTGCGCGTTCTTGCCGTTCCAACCGATGCCATTGAATCCGCGGGGGACAAGACGACGGTAGCGGTTGCGGACGAGACGGGAGGAGTCGAAATTCGCCCCGTCTCCACCGGTCGAACACAAAACGGATTTGTCGAAATCGTCTCAGGACTCAACCTCGGCGAAAAGGTGGTGACCCTTTCCTACAGTAAGCCGAAAGATGGGCAGAAAGTGAGCGGCCCCGGCATCAAGAAGCCAAAAGGCGATGAGGGCAAGAAGTGAACTTCGCTAAGTTCTCCGTTACGCGGCCGGTCGCGGTGACCATGCGGATCGCTGCGCTGATGTTGCTGGGCTTCATCTGCTTGCTGCGCATCCCAACCGACCTGCTCCCACGTGTCGACATCCCAACCGTCGCCATTCGCGTGGCGTGGCCGAACACTTCACCGGAAGAGATCGAAACGCAGATCACGCGTCCCATTGAACAGGCCGTGTCAACGGTTCCAGGGCTATACAGCGTGAGCTCGACCAGCTCGCTGGGAGAAGCGTTCATCCGAGTTCAGCTGGACTACGGCGTGAACATCGATGCCGCTGCAACCGACGTGCTTCAGTACGTCCAACGAGCGGCAAGAAACTTTCCGGATGACCCCAACCTTGGCGCGCCTGCGGTCTTCAAGTTCGACCCGAGCACCCTTCCGGTGGTTGTTTTTGGCGTCAACAGCTCCACGCGAAACGAGGTGGAACTGGCGACCCTTATTCGCAACGAGATCGCACCCCTTATCGAATCGGCGGGAGGCGTGGCGCAGGTCGCTCTTTCCGGCGGACGAGAGCGAGCGATTTTGGTGGAAGTGGATACCCAGAAACTGGCCGCTTACGGTCTCACCATTGGTCAGATTCAAGACCGAATCGCCCAAGAGAACCTTAGTCGTCCGGCGGGTATCGCGAAGCAAAGCGAAACCGAATACACCATCCGAAGCGTCGGCTACTTCGCTTCGGTGAAGGAGATCGAATCGCTCCCTGTCGGTGCCTTCCAAGGGAGGCCGATCCTGCTCCGAGAGGTTGCCCAGGTCAACGACTCGGCACCCGACCAGCGCATCTTCGTCCGATTCAACGGCGAGCCCGGTCTCAGCATCGGCGTAAGCAAGCAAACCAACGCCAACACCATCCAGACCGTCGAGGCGGTTCAGGAGCGCGTGAAGGAGATTGAGAAGCGCTATCCGGACCTCTCCTTCGGGGTTGCCTACGACCAAAGCGGGTTTATCGAGAAGTCCATCGAAGAGTTGAAAGAAACCGCCATCATCGGTGCGGTTCTGGCTGTTCTCGCCATTCTCTTCTTCCTTCGATCCTTCCGGTCGACCATCGTTATCGCCCTGTCGATCCCGATCTCCATCATCAGCACCTTCTCGTTGCTGTACTTCATGGGCTACACCATCAACACCATCTCGTTGAGTGGTCTTGCTTTGGCAACGGGTTTGATCGTGGATGACGCCATTGTTGTGTTGGAAAACATCTTCCGACACATCGAACGCGACAAAAAGCGAGCCGTCGATGCCGCCGTGACGGGCACGCAAGAGATCCTCAGTGCGGTGGTCGCCTCCACGATCACGATCATCGTGGTGTTTTTCCCGCTTCTGCTCATCAAGGGTCAGACCGGTCAGACCTTCACCCAGTTTGCATTGGTCGTCATCTTCTCCATTGCCGTCTCTCTGCTCGATGCGACCACGGTTGTTCCGATGCTCGCCTCGCGCTTCATCAAAGAGGAGGAAGTGGAGGAGGAGTCGCACCCCGAACTCCGCGCCCTGCGAGGCAAAAAGACCACGCCCGTTCTAGCGATGTTCGACCAATTCGGTCGCTGGCTCAACGCAATGGACGCGTCCTATCGACGTGGTCTGGAGTGGACGCTGAAGCACCGGGGGCTGGTCGTGGTGGGTGCGATTGCTTCGGTGGCGGCGGTGTATCCGCTTATCGGCTACATCGGGAACGAGACCCTACCAAAGGGGGACAGCGGCGACTTTACCGTGAACGTGAAGTTCCCGATCGGCACCGCTCTTTCCACCACCGAGCAGAAGATGGCGAAGGTGGAGGACATCCTTCGAGCGGATCCCGATGTTGAGAACGTTCTTCTCTGCGCCGGAGCCAACTTGTCTATTCGCGGAACGTCCGGAAACGCACAAAGCAACCAAGGCTCGGCTTTGGTGCGCTTGAAGGCCAAGCGCAAGGTGCGAACGGAAGATGTCATCAAACGCATTCAGAAGCAGCTAGGCGTGATCGGTGGCGCGCGCATCAACTCCCAGCCGTACGACATCGTGGCGAATACCATCGGGGGAGCCAACAACGGAATCGGAGTCGACATCTTCGGTCAGTCGCTGCCTCAAATCACGGCGAAGGCAAAGGAAGTTCAAGAGGCGCTGAAAGGCATTCCCGGCCTCGAGTCGGTCGACGTGAACTTTGAAGAAGCCTCGCCGGAAGTGCAGTGGCGCATCGACCGGGAGAAGGCGACCCTTCTTGGGGTGAGTTACGCCGATGTGGCCGCTGCCATTGCGGGAGCCACGGGCGGCATTCTGACCACCTACTATCAAGAGAACGGGTTCCAATATCCGATCTTCGTTCAATTACCGCTGAGCCAGCGCGAGAGCATTGAGTCCCTTAAGTCCCTTCCTGTGCGGACCGTCGTCGGCGCAGGTACCGGTCAAATCTCCCGACAGATTCTGCTGGGTGATGTAGCTGTGCCAACCATTCAGAACGGCCCCAACCAGATCACGCGATTGAATCGCCAGCGTTTCGTCTCCGTGAACGGTCGGGTGGTCGATCGACCCGAAAGTGCGGTCCTCGACGATGTTACGAAGGCGCTCGAAAAGGTTGAGTTCGAGAACGGCGTCTACTACCAGTTCGGAGAGCAGCAGCGGCGAAAAGCTCAGGAATTCAGCGGACTGGGACTCACCGTCTTCCTGGCGCTCGCGTTGATCTACATGCTGCTCGCGAGTCAGTTCGAATCGTTTGTTTATCCGCTCATCGTGCTCGTATCGGTGCCGTTCTGCGCGGGCGGCGCCATCATCGCGCTCTTCGTTTCCGGAAAGGCGTTTGGATTGACCGCCTACGTGGGTCTGCTCATGCTCATTGGAATCGTCGTTAAAAACGGCATCCTTCTTGTGGACTACACGAACCAGTTGCGAGGCAGAGGACTGAACCGCGACGAGGCGGTTCTCGAGGCAAGTCCTACTCGGTTGCGTCCAATCCTCATGACCTCCATTTGTGCCCTATTGGGCATGTTGCCTCTTGCTGTGGGCTGGGGAGCTTCGTCTGAGCTTCAGGCACCTCTGGCAGTTGTCGTCGTGGGCGGTCTGATCTCTAGCACCGCGCTGACCCTGTTCGTCGTTCCCATTGTTTACACATACTTCGACGACCTGGCGCGCAAGCTGCGCGGAAACCGACTAGACCTTGCCGCCCCTGTTGGCGTCGGACCAACGCCGGGTGCGTTCGGTGGCAGTCCTGAACATGTCGCAGGTCCCGACCACGTTAGCGGTGTAGCGGATCGGAACGTTGGTTCGGTGTCGGAATCCCCGAAGGAAGCGCCCACTCCGTGAAACAGCCCGTTTCTTCTCAGAGGGAAATCTCGGAACTCGAGACCCTCTTTCCCCGTGTGTGGCGAAAGGTGTTTCCCACCATCGAGCAAGATCCTCTTGGCGCACTGCCCGTGGCGCAACTCCGGGTGGTGCGCGTTTTGAACGAGGGTTCGAAAACGGTTTCTGAGCTGGCTGCCGAACTACAGATGTCGGTGAGCGCGGTTACTCACGTCTTGGGTCGCCTAGAGGAGAAGGGAATTGTGGTGCGCCAAGTCGCTGGAGAAGACCGCCGCCGTCGGGTGCTGGAACTTTCCGCCGACGCCAGAGAGGCGTTCGCGGAGAGAAAGGCTTGCCGCGTCCAAAGACTGGCGCAATATGCTGAAGGCGAGCATCAGGAGTTGTTTGCCCAACTCGCCCGAGTGCTCGCCCAAATCGATCAGGTTTTAGCGGAGAACCCGCCTGCGCCAACCGAAGACAGTTAACACTCGAAAAGACGTTGACCGTGCTCGCCTAAGAATATTTCAAGGCGAGCGCGGTCTTGGAGCGCCACCGCTCGCTTCGGCGTACTGTCTCTTCAATGGTGGACCTATCCAGCGATATCGTGGCGCGTCTAGAGGCCGTGGAACCCGCTAGGGAGTGTCCATTTCCGTCTGGCCTGAGAATTGAAACTCAAACCTGGCTGCACGGAGTGCTTGCGCTCCTGTTTCCGCACTTCGCAAGTGTCGATCGGAGCGTTCAAGACCGACTGGAAGAGGGGATTGCCCGTTTGGGCTCAATTGTGGACTCGGTAACCGAGTGCCACAAAGCTCGAACGCGCATCGGGACCTTTTGGGAGAGGATTCCTGAGATAAAGCTGTCGCTTCTTGAAGACGCAGAGGCGATTCACTTCGGCGACCCTGCTTCCAGCGGTATTGATGAGGTGATCCTGACGTATCCGGGCTTCTATGCCATTGCGGCGTACCGCATCGCTCATGAGTTGCATGACTTGGGTTTGCCGCTGATTCCGCGATTGGTCACAGAGATTGCCCATTCGCAAACCGGCATCGATCTCCACCCAGCGGCAACCATCGGGCGAAGGTTCTGCATCGACCACGGTACAGGCATTGTTGTAGGTGCAACAACCGTCATCGGAAACGGCGTCAAGTTATATCAAGGTGTCACTTTGGGAGCGTTGACCGTCCATCGAGAGTTAGCGACCACCAAGCGTCACCCGACCATCGAGGACAACGTTGTGATCTACGCCAACGCCACCATTCTTGGAGGTGAAACGGTGATCGGGCACGATAGCGTGATTGGCGGAAACGCCTGGATTACGGCCTCAATTCCTCCTTTTTCTCAGTTGAGCCAAGCAAACCAGCCCCGAAGGAGACAAGATCGCGTCTTGCCTGCGGGGACCGATCTTGAGTTCAACATTTAGTCTCGTCTCGTAAAGAAATCCGCAGAGCAGCGCACATCCAGCAGGAAGTCAGTTTTGAAATTTGAAAACGTTCTCCAAACCATCGGCAACACTCCACACGTTCGTCTAAACCGGCTCTTCGGGGCGAGCGCCAACGTCTTTTCTAAACTGGAACGTGCCAATCCGGGCGGATCGATCAAGGATCGTATTGCCTTCGAGATGATCGAGCAAGCGGAGCGCGACGGTCTTCTCACGCCCGAGAGTGTGATCATCGAGCCGACAAGCGGCAATACCGGAATCGGTCTGGCGATGGTCGCCGCAGTGAAGGGTTACAAGCTCATTCTCGTCATGCCCGAATCGATGTCGATCGAACGGCGTCGACTCATGGCCGCGTATGGCGCGACCTTTGAGCTCACGCCTAGAGAGAAGGGGATGAAGGGGGCGATCGAAAAGGCGAACGAGCTTGCAGAATCCACTCCCGGAGCCTGGGTTCCGCAGCAGTTTCAGAATCCCGCCAATATCCAAGCGCACGTCAAAACGACCGTTCAAGAGATCCTTGCCGACTTTCCGGAAGGGCTGGATGCGATCGTGACGGGTGTGGGGACAGGTGGGCACATCACCGCCGTTGCGGAGGAACTGAAGAAGGTCTGGCCTGGCTTGAAGGTCTTTGCGGTCGAGCCAGAAAAGTCGCCTGTTCTCTCCGGCGGTTCACCGTCTCCTCACCGAATTCAAGGGATCGGAGCGGGATTTGTCCCGGCAAATTTTCACGCAAGCGCTATCGATGAAGTCGTCCAAGTCGCGGAAGAAGATGCGATTGCCTATGCTCAGCGATCCGCAAAGGAAGAGGGAATTTTGATCGGTATCAGTTCCGGTGCCTCGCTCGCCGCAGTAGGGAAAGTGCTTCCCACCCTGCCCGAGGGAGCCAAGATATTGACCTTTTGCTATGACACGGGTGAGCGATACCTCTCCATAGAAGGCTTCCTCTAATCCCTTTTTGGTACCAATCTCGCGATTAGAGTTAAGGACCTGCAAAGGCAGTACGTACGATTACCGGTTTTAGCTGATAAGTCCTGTTGCCGGCATGCCATTGGATTAGCATGAACATGTTCAGTGTCACGCATTGGCGTGACACGTGCAATGGGGCAACCTCATGAAAGGAAAAATCGCAATCACTCTCTCGGCATTTGCTTTTGCCGGTTTGGCTAGCGCGCAAGTCGTTCTGCCGAACAACCCCACTGGGGACTTCTACACCAACGCGGGTGGATCCAACCAAGGGCAAGCCGTTGGAACCAGCGGCTTCTACTACAACAACGTTCGCAACGGCGGAACGGTAGGCATCAACGCGCAAATTCCGCGCAACGGTACGGGTTCTGCCTACTTCAAGTCGGAAGACGGCGCAGACAAGGCAGACTTCGAGTTCCTTGCGCTTGGCACCAACGTCGGCGGCAACTTCTTTGCGGGCGGATCGCTCGGAAAGTTGGGTGACCTTGAGGCGCTCAGCTATTCCTGGTACCGAAAGGGCACGTCCACGACGACCGCAAACTTCCAGCCTGTCGTTCGAATTCTGGTGGATGCCGATGGTGATCTGAATACGATTACCGACCGGGGTGGACTGGTGTTCGAAATCGCCTACAATGGCGCCGCGACAGCGGTGACCGATACCTGGGTCAATGAAGACATCTTCGGTTACAACTCCGGTTCGGGCGCAAATATGTGGACTTTTGGTGCAGGAATGTCCTTCGCACAGGAGGGTTACGGGGTGAAGCTCTCTGAGTGGCAAGCCGGTAAGGCCACCATCGGCGCAAACAGCCAAATCCTTGGATTCAGCATGGGCGTTGGCTCGGGCTGGGCAAACGGCTTTGAAGGCGCGGTCGACGATCTCTCGTTCAAGTTTGCAGGTCAGAACGCTCAGACATTCAACTTCGAAGCGGTTCCGGAGCCCGGAACGATGGCGGCACTCTTCGCGGGCTTGGCTGGAGTGGTTGCTCGACGAAAGCGCTCGAAGAAGTAAGCGCTCTTAAGTCTCCTACAGGTAGAACGCCCTTCCTTGCTTCACAAGGAGGGGCGCTCTTTTTTCAGCGCATAGATTTGAAAATTCGGAACACGAACCTCCTCGGCGAACCAAGGGTGGTCTTTCGGTGGGAGCGGTTCCAAAAATCGGTCGAGAACAAATCCGTTCTGAAAGAAGGATGCTAGCGTTTGACTGAGTGGTCGGTGGAAGTTGATGATCTCGATCCCTTTCCAACTGAGTCGCATCGCCTTCGGCGTCATGTAGTCGTCCACCGGACGATACAAGCGATTGCCCTCGGAGTCCTTCACCCACCCCTCTGTGCTGCTGCACATATTCGAGATGGCGACCACCACGCATCGTCCGCCCTCTTTCAGCACCCGGCCGATCTCCGCGATCGCCGGAGCGTCGTCATCCATATCAAGCAGGGAAAGATAGCAGAGAGCAAGATCGATCGAACCCGATTCTAGCGGAAGAGAGTGTCCAAAACCAACGTGGTAACGCCCCTGTGGATGCAAGGCTTGGGCGCGATCGATGAACGCCTCGACAGGGTCGATTCCGACGACATCGGCGCCTAGACTTGAAAGGAACCGAGAATAGCGGCCCTCACCGCAACCGACGTCTGCGACTTTGAGTCCTGCAAATCCGGTCGGGTACAGGTCTGCCCAAAGACCGTTGAGCGCCGGATCAAGAATGATTTTGCGAGATTGATCCCCGGATTCCCCCTGGCCCTCGATCCACGCATTCGCCGATTTGCGCCACAGGTCGATCGAGTTGACAGAGGAATCCATGGACAGAGGATAGCGGAGCCCCCGACCATGCTAGGGCTTTGGTCCCTCGGGTTTTCTGAGGTCCATTAGAGCTCATTCGTGGCTCCTTTTGGGTTCAATCTATGGGCACATCGCGTCGATTCCCGACGTACCAACAATACAAGAGGCTCGCTCATCGGAACCGTTGAGGATGCCCTTAATGTTTCATCCAGATACCAGATAGGAATCAAACATGAAGAAACAAGTTCTCGTTGGATTGGGTACCGCAACCGTCGTAACTCTAGGCGTCTTCGGTGGTATCCGATTGGATCGCTACCTGCAACAACAGGCTGACCTAGCGGTGATCTCCAAGCGAACTACCGTTGAAGGCCTTCCTGCCGCCTTTGAGCCCGCACCGCTGCCCGCAGGCGCCGTCGACTTCCGAGCGGCCGCGAAGAGAGTGATGCCCTCCGTTGTAAGTGTCGACCGTTTTGCTCGTCAACGTGACATGTTCACCGGCGAAGCGCAAGACGTTGAAACCGGAACCGGATCGGGCGTGATCATCAGCAACACCGGTCTGATCGTCACCAACAATCACGTCGTCAGTCAGGGCGGTATGAGAGGCGCAGGCAACGGCAAAGTCCGCGTTCGCCTTCAAGACAAGCGAACTTTTGAGGCGAAGGTTCTTGGAACCGATGAGCGGTCTGACATTGCGGTCTTGAAGATCGAAGCTTCGAACCTGCAGCCCATCGAACTCGGCCAAAGCGGCAGACTCGAAGTGGGTCAATGGGTGATGGCGGTAGGTAACCCGCTAGGCTTTGACAACACCCTCTCCGTTGGAGTCATCTCTTCGCTCAAACGAAACCTCCCGGTTGGAGTTCAAGGATTGGTAGACGGAATTCAAACCGACGCCGCCATCAATCCCGGCAACTCGGGCGGAGCGCTTTGCGACTCGCAAGGACGGCTAATCGGTATTAACACCGCTATCGCCTCCAACACGGGTACCAGCGTGGGAATTGGATTTGCGGTTCCCATCGACCGAGTGAACCGCGTTGTTCAAGACATCGTGAAGTTTGGCTATGCGAAGTACGCCGGGCTCGGTGTGAGCTACAACCCGCGATGGGTTGGACTCCTTGCCGACCCTTACTTCCGAAGCCAAGTGGGCGAGTATCACCAAACGGAAGCTGTGCCGGAGCACGGAATCGTTCTTGATACGGTGAGCGGGGCGTTGAAGTCTGCCGGTGCCAAGCGTTACGACATCCTATTGGAGATTGAGGGCGAGAAGATCGAATCGACGTTCGATATGAATAAAGCGCTCCTCACTCGCAAGCCCGGCGACAAAGTGAAGGTCAAGTTCTGGAGCAAAGGCAAGACCCAAGAAGCCAACGTCGCGTTGGTGGAAATTCAGCCTGAAGCGTAGTGGATTTCAAGGGGGCGCTGAGCCCCCGGGTCCGTACCTTGAAACGAAAATAACAAAGATTGCTCCTTCTCAGAGCAACACGACGTAAATAAAATTGAGGCTCGGTCTACCGAAAAGGCAGTCCGAGCCATTCTTGCTTATCGCATTACGACCATGTCGACTTATTCTGAGGGGCTTGAGGATTTCTTAAGTGTCCTGCCGCAAATTGTTCGCCAACGCATCGAGGCATCCGGTCGCCCGGAAAGGCTGATCGAAGTTGTCCTTGACTACGGCCGCCCCGCAGAAGCTCGATTTCTAGATGGGGTGGAACGCTATCCCGACCTGATGGTCTCGGAACTCGACATCGATTACGTCTCAAAGTCGCTGGGCGAGTTTGGAACCGATAACCGAGCGGGTATCGAACGAACGCTTCACCGGATTTCGGCCATCCGCAACCGTCACGGCAAGATTGTGGGTCTCACCTGTCGGGTGGGTCGAGCAATGGAGGGCACGATCGACATGATCGACGACATCGTTCGATCCGGTCAATCCATCCTGATGCTTGGACGGCCTGGTGTTGGAAAGACCACCAAGCTTCGAGAAGTCGCCCGGGTTCTCAGCGACGAAGTCGGCAAGCGAGTGGTGATCGTAGACACGTCGAACGAAATCGCAGGCGATGGTGACGTGCCTCATCCTGGCATCGGTTACGCCCGGAGAATGCAAGTCCGTATTGCCGCCGAGCAGCACAACGTGATGATCGAGGCGGTGGAGAACCACATGCCTGAAGTCATCGTCATCGACGAAATCGGCAACGAGGCGGAAGCGCTTGCGGCACGAACCATTGCCGAAAGAGGTGTTCAACTGGTTGCGACCGCTCACGGCCAATCGCTTGAAAACCTGATGTTGAACCCGTCGTTGGCGGACCTGATCGGTGGTATTCAAGCCGTGACCCTCTCGGACGCGGAGGCGCAGCGCCGGGGAACGCAAAAGACGGTTCTAGAACGAAAGGCCCCGCCGACCTTCGACGTGGTCATCGAACTGCTTGATTACGACCGCTTGGCCGTTCACAACAACGTTCAAAAGACGGTGGACATGATTCTTCGCGGTGTTCCTCCGCGCCCCGAGATCCGCGTTCGCACCGAAGAAGGGAAGTTCGACGTCGTACAGAACGAACAAACGGCGGAGTTATCCGACCCGGCGTTCAACCAAAAATTCCCCGCGCTTGCACGCAGCGGGCAGCGAGACGATCGGCCGGTGCGGGAGCCCAAAACAGCTCCTAAAGCGGAAGACGCGGGAGGCCTGAGGGAGTCCAGTCTCTTTCTCCGCATCTATCCCTACGGAATCGCTCGCACTCGCCTGGAACGGGCGATTCGAGAGAAGCGGGCAGCGGCCATTGTAACGACGGATATGGAACAGGCGGACGCGGTTATGGCGATCCGTTCGACCTACCAAAACAAGCCGAAGAAGATTCGGGAGCTTGCTGGAAAACAGGTTCGAACAGTTGTCGTCCGGTCCAACACGTTCTCCAACATCGCTTCGGCGCTGGACGAGTTACTCAAGGCAAACCCGGCACCCCAGGCGAACGCAACCGACGATAAGGCTTTGGCGGAAGTCCAGGCGGGCATTGAAACCGTCCTCCAGTCGGGCAAGCCGTTCGAACTATCTCCCCAGAGTGCTCCTATTCGGAAGATGCAACTCCAAATGATCGAATCGCGCCGGTTGGCAAGTGAAGCGATCGGCGAGGACCCTAATCGAAGGGTCAGGATTCTTCCGACCAAACTCGCATAAAAAAGTGGGGACGTCCAAAGACGTCCCCACTCTCTTTTGGCTTCTCGACGCTTAGCGGCCGAGGGCGGCTTTCAGGTTCTTGAGGCAGACTTCCACCGATTCGAGCGGTGTGAGCGAGCCGTACTGTTCCTGCTCGATGACCACGAATTCTGCGCCCGCAGTATCAAGGGCTGCCAAAACCTTATCCAACGGGACTTGTCCCTCACCAAGAGGCGTTCCGTCGAACGGATACTCCTTCAAGTGAACGGTAAGTCCGCGACCCGGAAAATCGAGGAGCGGCTGCACCGGATCGCTCCCGCCATGGAGAGCGTTTGCGGTATCGAATTGAAGAAGGAAAGTGGAGGGGGTGTTCTCCGCAAGGATGTACCACGTGCTTCGACCATCGTCGAGGGGCTTCATGTCCGCATCGTGGGCGTGGAAGCCCAAGCGGAACCCGGCAGCCTCAACCTTTTCGGTCAGAGCCGTGAGACGCTCGGCGGTCTTGAGCGTCGCCTCGGCGGTGCTGTGAAGTTCCAACGGAAGCCAAGGAATGATGATGTTCTTCGTTCCGAGGGCGGCGTGGGTGGCAAAGGTCTCCTCGATCGTGTCGTCTTCAAGGAGGTTGATGCCCGTATGAGTGCCGGAGCAAACCAGGCCGACTTCGTCCAGAACCGATCGAAGTTCGGTTGCTGTGTGCCCGTGGTAACCCGCAAACTCAACCGCTTCGTAGCCCATCTCGGCAACCTTTTTCAGGATTCCCGGAAAGTCCTTTGGAGCGTCGTCGCGCAAAGAATAGAGTTGGAGTGAAATCGGCCTGTGACCCATAACGAGCCGAGATTACACCCTCGCTGACAGGATTCCACCCCGAACTTTGTCCTGAGTTTGGCTTAACCCCAATTAAGCGACAGACTGTTCTTCTTCAGCCAGTCGCCGCGCCTGCTCGTCGGCAACCAGGGCCTTCAGCATTTCTTCGATATCCCCATCCATGAACGCGGTGATGTTGTGGGAATCCATCTTGATCCGATGGTCGGTGATACGCGACTGGGGGAAATTGTAGGTTCGAATCTTTTCGCTACGATCACCCGATCCGATCTGTCCTTTCCGAAGTCCGGATCGCTCGGCGGCAAGGCGCTCTTGCTCCATCTGGAAGAGCTTCGCTTTCAGAACCGTCATCGCTTTCAGCTTGTTTTGCGCTTGGGACCGTTCATCCTGACAAGTGCTTACGAGGCCTGTCGGCTTGTGGATGATCCGAATGGCGGTTTCGTTCTTCTGCATGTGCTGACCACCCGCCGAAGACGAGCAGAACGTAGAGATTTCGAGGTCTTTGTCGTTGATCTGAACGTCGACATCCTCGGCCTCCGGAAGAACGGCTACCGTGACTGTGGACGTGTGGACTCGACCCTGACTTTCTGTAGCAGGAACGCGTTGCACACGGTGGACGCCGCTCTCGTGCTTAAGCATCGAGTAGGCCCCGTGGGCATCGATCTTAAAGATCACTCGGTCGAGGCCGCCGATCCCGCTTTCCTCGTGGTCGATCATCTCCGTCTTCCACCGAGCGCGCTCGCAGAATCGAAGATACATTCGGAGGAGTTCAGCGGCAAAAAGGGCTGCCTCTGCCCCGCCCGCAGCCGGGCGAATCTCCACAATGACAGGCTTACTGTCTGCCGGATCTTTCGGCACGAGCATCTTCTTAAGCTCGACTTCAAGTTCGTCTCGCTTAGAGGTCAAACCAGGAATCTCTTCCTGAGCAAGCTCGCGCAGCTCGGCATCTTCGAGCATCTCTTTCGCTTGAGCAAGGTCATCCAGCGTCTTTCGGTACTCGCGCGTGGCAAGCACGATCGGCTCTAACTCGGCGCGAAGGCGTCCGAGCCGTTGGAGCTCCTTTGGGTCGGAGACGATGTCAGGATCGTTATAGGCGGCATCCACCCCGTCGAACCTGCGTTCGATCTCGAGCAACTTCTCAAGCATGTGTCCTTAAGTTTACCGACGCCCGAACTCCGGCTACCGTTCAGACTTAGGCCGCGGGAATTTCAGGGTGATAGACCTGAACCTGCGCTCGGCCCCAAGCCTTCGCTTCATACAGGGCTGCGTCTGCCTCGCTTAGGACATCGAAGAACGAAAGATGATCGTTGCGAACTTCGCAGACACCGATCGAAACCGTGATGGTCTCCTCTGGAATGATGTCGCTCAGGTCGGTGCTTTCCACGCCTTCCAAGATTCGAGAAGCGACCCGAGTGGCGGTTCCAACGTTTGCCGTGGGCAAGAGGACTCCGAATTCTTCGCCGCCCAGACGACCCATCATGTCGGTGCCGCGCAGCTTCTCGTTGATCGATTTAGCAACCCGTCGAAGCACTTCGTCACCCACCGGGTGACCGTACGTCTCGTTGATTCGCTTCAGATGATCGACGTCGATCATGAGCACACTGAACGTGGTGTCCAGATGGACGAATCGCTCGAACTCGAGCATGGCTTCGTTTACGAACTGTCGGCGATTGAAAATTCCGGTGAGCTCGTCCAGGGAAGACATTTGCACGAGTTGGCGTTGAAGCTTCTCCTTCTGTGCCATCACCTGACGTAGTTCTTGGTTGACGGTTGCCATTTCAACCGATCGCCGCCGCTCCAACTCAGCCTCGGCTCGGAGAATCTCCATCTCTCGAATTTCGTTTAAGGTGCGAGCCGCTTCTTGAGACCGTTCGGCGAACCATTGTTCGTTTTCCGACCGCCAAGAATCCAAAACGCGATAGGCCTGCTCGAAATCACCCGACGCAGCCAGAGAGCGCCCGAGATACTGCTTGAACCTCAACGCATCGGCCACGCGATCTTCGGCATACGCTTGATCCACCTTGCGGCGGCTCAGTCGAATCGCCCGCTCGATTTCTCCGTTGGCAAGGTAATAACGGATTCGGGTGAGCTGAAGACGAACCGAAATTCGCTCGCCGATGCGTCGGCAACCTGCTGCAAGAGCATTTCCAAGGGTTTGGCGAGCTTGCTCCAGCGCACCGGTCGCAATCTGCGAGGCCGCCAGAGCGGTGAGGACGGCTTGTCGACTCGTCCAAGGAGTCTCCACCGTCAACAAGCTGCACAGCTTGTGGGCCCGTTGAAGCGCGTCTTCGTGCCGATTGAGGTGAAGCAGGGCGTTGACGTAGCCAGACTCGGCCAGAAGGCGAATCTCAGGGAAACCGTGCGTTTCCGCCCATTCGGTTGCCAAGTCGTAGTGGCTGAGCGCTTTCGAAAAGTCTCGACGATCATCGGAGCTCTCGCCCATTCGGAGCATGGCGATTGCGCACATCTCAAGATCCCCGGCTGCCCGCCCGCGAGCGAAGGCCTCGGCGAGATAGGGGAACCCCGCGGCAAATTGTCCAAGGGCGGAGTAGGCGCTGTACATCGCCAAAACGGCTCGCCCCGCGCCATGTTGATCGTCCACCTGCTTGCTTAAATCGTAAGCGTTGCGAGCGATCGGGAGGGCTCGAGCAGGATCGTACGAGAGCAAAACTTCTGCCTGCACGGTCCATGCAGCGGCGACAACATGGAGATTGCCTGTGGTGAGCGCCTCATTCTCTGCCTGCTTCGCAAGCTCCAAACTCTGACTCGGCTCGACCTTTCTCAGCGCAAACGCTTTCTCAACGAGCTTCGCCGCATTCCCTGCGAACTTTGCATCGTCGGTCGCGCGCCTTCGCTGCCCGCTGTTGAAGTCATCCCTGTTCGACATCGTCATCCCTGCCCAATCGTTTTTCGATCGTGCCTGTGTCTTGTTTCTAGTCTCGCGTCCGTCACCGACTTGATCCAGAAAGGACACTGCTCCGTTTTCTCTATGCCACGGACAAGTTCAAACCATGCTGATAATTCGTACAGGCTTTGTCCGATTAGCCGGACCGCAACCATGTATAATGGAAGCGAGAAAAGGCCAAGGCAACGCCGGCGAATCCTCATTGGATTCGTCGGCTTTCTTGGTTTATTGGGGTGCTTATCTCAGCACTTTCTCAGGAAGAAGGACTGAAACGATGTCGACTTTGGTGATTGTAGGAGCGCAGTGGGGCGATGAAGCGAAGGGCAAACTCGTCGATGTGCTCGGCGGGCAAAGCCACATGGTGGTGCGATATGCGGGCGGCAACAACGCCGGCCATACCGTTATTGCGGAAGGAAAGGAATACAAGTTCCACCTCATCCCCGCCGGAATCTTGCATCCCGGCACGATCGCCGTCCTGGGTAGCGGAATGGTTGTATGCCCCAAGGGCCTGCTAGAAGAACTCGATCGCACTCTTGAGCAAAAGAGCGAGCTGGGCACGCTGCTCATTTCGAGCGCGGCGCACATCGTGTTCCCCTACCACCGAATGTTGGACGCACTTGAGGAAGAGGCCCGCGGCCAGAACAAGATCGGCACGACCTCCCGTGGAAT
>CAYYJX010000018.1:0-4196 GCA_964471545.1 uncultured Fimbriimonas sp.
CCTGGTTTTAGAAAGACGCCCCCGAAGCCAATCGGCTCGGGGGCGTTTTGGTGCTTAGCCCTCGTAGGCGGCGCGAAGGGCTTCGAAATCCAACTTGATCATTTCCATCATGGCCTTCATCGTTCGCGCTGATTTCGTTTGGTCTGGGTCGGCGATCCAGTCTCGCAAAGGCGCAGGGGTGATCTGCCACGCCACTCCGTACTTGTCCTGAATCCAGCCGCAGGCGAGAGGCTTTCCTTCCACGGCAAGGGCATCCCAATATCGATCCACCTCGGCCTGATCCTGGCAGGCGATCATGAAGGAGACGGCAGGGGTGAAACTCTCCTCTCTCTGAGCGTTCAGAGCAACGAACGGCTGCCCGAACAGCTCGAACTCGATGGTGAGAACCTTGCCCTCCTCAACCGGAAGGTCGGGGCCCCATCGGAACACCTTCTTCACCACCAGATCGGGGAAGACCGATTGGTAGAACTCCACCGCTTCCTCACCGTTGCCATCGAACCAGAGGAAGGTTTCGATCTTTGCCATGTTCACGCTCCTGCCTCCAGCCGAGCTTTCAGCACGTTCAGCGCCTCGCCCCACGCCTTACGCAGACCATCCGCCTCCTCCCGATCCTGAATGCGAGCGTGATTCACGGTGATGCCCGTCTTGCCGTCTTTCTCCGCAAACACCGCATCGACCATGGTGGGAGTCTCGACCCCGGCGGTCTTCCAAGCAATGCGGACGTCCTTGCCCGGCCTCAGCCGTAGCCAGGTGCCCTCGTTGCCGCCGTCATCGGAGTAACCAGCGCCTTCGGCAGCGGCGTTGCAGCCCAGCCAATCGTTCTTGGTTCCGTCGGTAAACGCTTCGTAGACTGCCTGCGCCGACGCCTTTATCCCCTTCGTGCAGCAGATGTGGTAGCCCTCGGAAAGGCCGTCCTTCTTGTTCACAACCCCCTTCGATCGTTCGTACTGAACCCAAATGGTGGTGGGCCACCACACGTCTTTGCCCCGACCCGTTTCGTTGTAGATCCACTGGATCACCATGCGTCTGCCTTCTTCTGGGCAGGTCTCGATGGCGGCGAACCATTCGGCAAAGGTCTTTCCGGTCGCGGCTTGGCACGCCTCGTCGGTGACGGGGAAATCGGGAGTAAGTTGAACTTTCATGATCGATGGCTCAAAAAAAGGAATCGGCAAAAGTTGCCTAAGGGTCTTTCGAACAAAGAGCACTCGTGCGTTCCCGAAAGAACTTAACAACGACGCTTGAACCCTCTGCCCTAAACTATCACTGAAAGCGACTCCTGTCGACGGTTCAACACGTTGGACATTCAACTTCTGGGTTCGATAACGATCAACGGAAAGCCGACCAAGCTCGGCCAGAATCGGTTGTTTCAGCTGTTGGCGTTGAATCACCCCAACCCGGTCGACCGAGACGATCTACTCTCTACCCTTTGGCCCGACGACGAGAGCGCGGACGCTCGCAATCGGCTTCGAGTGGCTCTGTCTCGCCTCCGATCCGAGATGCCGCTGATTGAATCCGAATCTCACGGAAGTGGGGCGGCTATGGTGGGTCTCGACCGCGCCCGAGTGCGGGTGGACCTTGCCGATGTGACCGAACGGCTAACCCTGGCTCTTACCGAGCCCGATCCCCGGCTCGAGCGGGAGGCGTTGGTAGAGCTGTTGCCCACCCTCTGCTCCAAACTTGGCGTGGCAAAGGAACCCGATGCCTTTAGTCGTGCGCACAACGATTGGGCTTTTGCGGCTTGTCAGGGCCTGTCCCGATTGTCTCTGTTAGCCGCCGCGGAATCGGATTGGGAGACCGTTCTTGCGGCGGCGGAAGGAGCCCTTGGGCACTTCCCATTCGATACGGACGCGTGGGAGCACCGTGTTCGCGCACTCATCAAAATGGGTCGAGCGCAAGAAGCGGGTCGACTGCTCTCCAGAGCGGCGAAGCAAGACGATACGGGTCAACTTTCCGAGCTTCAGCAAGAGTTTCCGCGTCTTATGGCAGGGGCGGACGATCGGTTCACGCCGGGGCAAACTCAGCTTCTTGCCAGCGTGGTGGAAAGGGCGTTTCAAGCCGATCACAACCTCATTGGCGCCTTCTTAGGCAGTAGCGTTTTTCGCTACGAAATGCTTCGAGTTCCCGCAGAAGCCCTGCCCCTGCTGATGCAAGCGAAGGCACTGGATCTACCGCAAGGGGATTTGCGAGAGCGGATAGAAGTGCGCGTCATCACTTGCCTGGCGCTGCTCAATCGGCACCAGGAGGTTGTGGACGAGACCCAACGGTTCTTGGCAGGGCCCATTGGGCACGCTCGCCGACGAATTGCTCTGCTGAACCGATCGTACAGTCTGTTCAAACTCGGTCACGTTCAAGAGGCGCTCGATGCCATCGACGAAGCCATCCAGATCGCCTTTGCCACCGATTTCATTTTCGACGCCTGGCAGTGCCAAGCCCAAAAGGGAGAGCTGCTGATTCACTTAGACCGCCTGCCTCAGGCTGTCGATCTCTTAGAAGGAGCGGTGGAGTATTTCCGGCAAAACCCACTGGAACGAGACGCGGATAGATGGGTGATCCAGGCGAACTACGCCCTTGCGCTGGCTAGATCGGGTGACCTCCGGTCGGCGGAGCCCCTGATCAAGGAAGCGGTTCAGAATTCCATGGAACTTGCCGCCATGCAAGTGCCCATGCAGAAGGCGATCCACGGATACATTCGCCTGCAAGCCAACCACTTTGCTTCGGGCGCAAGGCTTTTGCAAGAGGCGATTCGAGAGAGCTATCGCACCAACCACGAGGTGTGCATGATGGTGGTGGGTCTTGCCGCAGAAGCCATGGCTCGGTTTCCGATCAGCGAAACAACAACCCTTGCGCAGTGGAAAGAGCTTCGGAAGAAGCAGCCCTACCCATTGACCCCGTGGGAAGCCCGAATCCTAAAGAACGTCCGCTCGTCCATTAAGTTCGATAATGAGCTTGCCGATGTCGCCAGGTGGGCAGTTCGCTGCCTGAAAAGGCTCATCTAAACAAGCCGTAGACGGTCAAACGGAGAATCACGAGCTTTCGTGATATAACGATATACAAATGACGAGTTTTCTTCTTTGCGCGGCAACAATGTGGATGCCCGCAACCTCGGCTCCGCTAACGGAACCGGTTGCCGACACCCTTTCGGTGAAGAACTTTGCCTCGAAGTTACGACCCGGAATCAATTTGGGCAACACGCTAGAGGCTATTCCGGCTGAGACTTCGTGGGGGAATCCGCTTACTCAGCCCGCCTATTTCAAAGCCGTCAGAAAGGCGGGTTTCAAGAGCATCCGCATTCCGGCGGCGTACTCGCAGTACGCGCAGCCCAACCATAAAATCTCCCCTAAGTGGCTTGCCCGCGTGCAAGAGGTGGTGGATATGGCACTTGAAGCCGACCTCTACGTGATGCTCAACGTTCACTGGGACGGCGGCTGGCTTCAACCCACCTACAAGGCAAAAGAGGCGAGCGAAGCCAAGCTTCGAGCGTTCTGGCAGCAGCTCGCCGCAACGTTTAAGGATTACGACTCCAAATTGCTCTTTGCTGGAACCAACGAAGTGATGGTGGAAGGCGATTACGGCCCTCCGACCAAGGAGTACGCCGAGGTTCAGAACGGTTACAACCAACTCTTTGTGGATACCGTTCGTGAGATCGGTGGCAAGAACGAGGATCGGTTTCTGGTGGTTCAGGGCTTCAACACGAACATTGGGCACACCGTGAAATTCAACTCGGTGATGCCGAAAGACAGCGTGAAGGCTCGACTGGCAATGGAGATTCACTACTACGACCCTTACAACTTCACGCTGAACGAGAAGAGCGATGTTTGGCAATGGGGCAAAGGCGCCACCGATCCCAAGGTCACCGACAACTGGGGCGGGGAGGCTCATTGCGACGAGCAGTTCAAGCTGATGAAAACCCACTTTGTGGACAAAGGGGTTCCGGTGATTCTGGGCGAGTACGCGGCGATGGAGAAGCCGAAATTTCCGGGTCACAAGAAGTATCAGCTGGATTGGAATCGCTATGTCACGCTCTCGGCTTCTAAGCACGGCGCGGTTCCCATGTTGTGGGATATCGGCTTGGCAGGGGGTCTTTTCAACCGAACCACGGGCGCGATTCAGCACCCAGAGATGGTGAAGGCGATCGTCTCGGCGGCGAAGTAGTTAGGCCGGCTCAGGGGGTCACCGCTCTAGCGGCGGAGCCGGGG
>CAYYJX010000018.1:4296-8444 GCA_964471545.1 uncultured Fimbriimonas sp.
GGTCTCCGGATCGTTCAGACCACCCCGAATTCCCAGAGTCGCGACCCAACCCAAGCGGCGGAGCCGTGGCAAGACTCTCCAAGCACCGAATCCCGGAAACTCGCTCAGACGTCTACGGGGCGGCTACGACTTCTTCGCCATCACCTCGCGCATCCACTTCATCATCACGTTGGCGCAATCCAAATTGAACTTGCCCTTCTGGAAGTTCGCCATGCTTTCCGGCTCGGTTTTGAACGCGTGGAAGAGGTGATCGGAGTTCGGGACGATCTTGAACGTGCCGGTTCCAGGCTTCACCTTGTTCACGATATCGGCGATGAGTTTGTGGTCGGCATCGTAGGTCACAAAGTCGCTGGCGCCGCGAATGGCGAGCACGTGCGCTTTGCAGCCTGCCCAGTACTTGGCAAAGTTAATCTGGTTCAACTGACGCCAAAACTCAAGACCCTTTCCGTTGAACAGACCGCCCGGGAAGTACGCATCCACCAGCGGAGCCAGTTCCGGAAGCGACTTTTTGACGTCTGCCGGAGAGCGGTTCTCGAGGAAAACCTGCGCCATGATCCGGGCTCCGGCGCGAGCGCCGTCATCTGCCTGTTCGAACGTTTCGCCCCCGACCAAGCCCTGATAGCGCACCGTATCCATCAGATACTCAAACCAAGTTCGAGCCGCCGTTCCGTACGTGGCGATGCCCTTCACCGGAATCTCGTTGGCGACCATCGGTCCAAACGCCCCGCCCATGCTGTGACCGAAGATGAAAACGTTTTCTTGGTCCAGTTCTGGCTGCGCCTTTAGCTGGAGCAACGCCTGACGGTAGATGTCCATTTCCGTGTGGTAGTCCATGTCCACAAAGGGACCGCCTTCGCTGTCGCCCGTGCCGGGCTTTTCCACTCGTATGGTTACGAACCCTTCATTAGCGAACTTGTGCAGGAGAGGACCGTCAAGGCCGGGAACGTCGCCTTTAGCGTCCTTCATCACGAAGTCGTAACTGATGGGCGAAAAGCCTTGGATGAAGAAGAATCCTGGATACTTGCCCGACGCATTGGCGCGCGCTCCTTTGGGCTTGGTGATGATGGTTCGCATCTTCTTGCCGTGGCTCGTGATATCGGAATAGATCACGGTGTAGTTCTCGTTGCCGGGATCACGCGGCTTTTCAACAAGGACGGTCGACAGTTCCATCGGCTTGCCGTCTCGAACGATGTTGAACACCACCTTTTCGCCGCTTTTCAGCTCGCGAACCCTGGCTCCCACAGCCTGCGCGGTCGGATTCCAACCGTTGATGGAGATCACGATGTCACCCGCCTTGAGGCCAAGTTTGTCTCCGGTGAGCCCAGAAACAGGTGCCGCCGAGACGGTGAGACCCTGTCCCGGTTGAAGACCGTTTTTCTGCGCCACGTCCGCCGGAAGCGGGGCGAAGGCGGTTCCGAGAGCCGGACGTCGAACCAGTCCGCTAGGGACATGAGAGGATTGAGCAAAGGCAACGCTTGCAACCGATGCCAAGAACATCGAAGAGGCAACACAAAGAGCGAATCTCATATTACAATTTGTAATACTATCTTCTCTTCTCAGCTTCGTTCCCAAAAAGATGCTAGAAAGAGGAAACATTCAAAGTCGGTATTCGACTAGTGAATGGGAGGCTTTGATCGGATGGAGGAGAATTCGAAAAGATCGGCGAAAGAGCGCGGGCTTTCCATCCTTGAACACACCGTCATGGGAATCGCCTGGCTAAGAGGCCCGTGCAGTATTTACACGATCTTGCGCGAACTGGAGACCTCTGCCTCTAGCTACCACAAGTCCCGAGCGGGCACGGTCTACTCCATTGCGAACCGATTGCTTGAAAAGAGGATCCTGATCCGGGATGCCGACGGCGAGCGCGTGCGCCTGAGCGAATCGGGGGTCGAACTTTTGAAAGAGTGGGTGGCGCCGCCCACGCCGTTCGAGGACGTCACTTATTCGTCCGACCTGCTTCGGCTTCGGTTCTTCTTCTTGGGGATTCTCGAGGCAGAGGATCGGCGCAGGTACGTGGAAGACGCGCTGCAGTCGTTGCGAGAGTTTCTGCACACCACGGAAGGGTTGCTGGACGAGAACGAAAAGATCGATGAACCGTTCGGACTGCTCGCCACGGTGAACGTGATTCTGGAAACTCGCGCCCGCATCCAGTGGTTGGAAACCGTGCTGGAGTTTGTCGATGATCCATCGAGCATCGCCCGGCCGTGGTCGGAGACCGTCATCAACAAGATCCGCCGCCAGGATTCCTAGCGACGGAGCTCTCCTTTCTTGATGCCCGCGCCACCCCACTAGTGCCTTCCTCACTTGTCGGGAAGGGGAATATCAACGCGCCAATTCTCTACACCCCCAGCTATTGTGTTTCGGACCATCGACTTGATTCTCGGTAACTCCGATCAACCTTGGAGCAAGGATCGAATCCAAATTCCCCTCTACGGAGGGGTGCCCCGGCAGGGGCGGGGTGGTCTCCGGGTTCGTTTTCTTGGACTGAAGAGTCTCGCCACGGCTCCGCCGTTCTTCTCGCAGGAGGGCACCGCAAGCCCCAGGGTTGGCACCCTGGGCTACGATGCCGGCCGCGGCTCCGCCGCTTCGGTTGGCTGGCATGAACGGCGTTTCGGGGTTATTGAAAGGTCATTCCATAAACCACCCCGTCGCTTCGCGCCACCCCTCCTTAGAGGGGAATTGATCCGGGCAGTGCCTTACAAACCAGGCCAGTCAGCAACTCCGCCTTGCTACCCACTCAACGGCAGAACCACTCCCGGATCCACCCTCAACAATTCCTCGACCGTCCGAAACGTCGAATCCGCCGACACCAACGTTCCCCACTCCGACTCCTGTAAACAGCCCGCAGAGAGCAACCTCGGACGCAGCCGCTCGTAATCGCGAGAGAACTCCCAGGTATGGACGCGCAGGTTCACCGTAAATGGGTCTGCACCCACCGGATGAACCGTCACGCACGCTGAAGAAGGGTGCAGCACGTACGGAACCCCTGCCGATTCCTCGCAGGCGTGGATCAACGTCAGCGCTTCCAACCCGACCCCTAACAGCAAGACTCGACCGCCCGCGTGCGCCACTTTTTGCACGGGCGATTGCGGCCCGCAAGGCGTGGAGCCTTCCAGTTCTTCTGGCGACTCGGTGCGCCAACCCGGTCCGGTCCCTACCCAAGAGTGACTCGGGTGCAACGTCCTCTGCGCCGGACCCAGGATTTCCAGCGCAGCCTTGGGGATCACGCCAGTCCAGCAATCTAAAACCGAAGGGTCGAAGTCGGTGTCTCGGAAGCTCTCGGGGTGGCCCGTGAAGGTCGGAAAGAGGGTCTGCCGCCCGTCGCGCACGCACAGGACCCACTCCACAAAGGAATGAGGCGATTCGAACAACCCTTTGATCGAGCGGAAGGCGCTATGAATCGCCAGCGGTTCGGGGTGCGAGAACAGCTCGGTGAACTCAACAGGTGGCGAAGGCTTGACTATGACCATCTCCCGAATCGGTAGACCAGGTGCGCTTGCGAGAACTTTGAGGACCTAGTCTCGGAACGTGATGCCCGCCGGGTCGCAGTTGATTTCCATCGTCAGCGGCTCGGTGGGGAAGGTAATCGGTCGACCTGCGGTGTCGGCTTTGCCTTCCTTGCCGGAAATCCGGGCTCGCAGGGTCACCATCTTTCCGGTCGGAGCAGAGAACGTTCCGGTGCTTCCCATCATCACGGGTTGACCGTCGATCTGGATGCCCTCCAGACGGCACCCTTCGTCCACTTTAACGGTCACCACCGTGGTCCCCGTAGCTTTTTGCGCCCGAATCCGTTGGGCTCCCAGGGTGGGGATCAGCATAAAGACGCTGATCATGATCAGTCCGGTGACACAGCCGATCGCGCAGAGCCCGCCCGCTTCTTTCTTCGACTGTGCATCCGGTACACCCATCCCTTCCGGTTCGGACATATCCATCGGTATACCGCGAGACAGGTCGTTGAAACCGTAGGTTCAGCGAGGTTGAGGTTCTGGTTGACGGCCTTTGATTAAGCGGCCGGCAGAAGACAACCCAAACTAGGCTGCCTTCTGCACCGGCGCATGCCCCTGTTCAGAGGCGATCTTGGCGGCGAGTCGCTCTCTTGCCGCATCCAAGAAGGCAGAAGCCATTTTCGGATCGAACTGGGAACCCGT
>CAYYJX010000018.1:8544-33529 GCA_964471545.1 uncultured Fimbriimonas sp.
AGGCGCGGGTGGCGCTGGATGATCTCCACCTCTTCCGGAGTGAGCTTGCCCGGCTTTCGCAGAATGGAATCCGGGACTCCGATCTTGCCCACGTCGTGCAGCAGCCCGGCGCGTCGAACGGATCGCATGGCGTCTTCCGACATGCCGATCTCCTCTGCGATCCAGAGGGCGTATTCCGTGACGTCCTCCGAGTGTTTGCGCGTGTAGCGATCCTTGTTGTCGACTGCGCTGACTAGGGCGTCCACGGTCTCAAAACTCGCTTGCGAACGCAGCGCTCGGTTCTCACGATCGGAAGTGCTTGCCCGACGAATACCGCCTCCGGCTTGCTTGATTTCGTACAAGTTTCGGTCGGCAACATTTAACAGATCGTGCCGAGAGTCGCCGTCGATCGGGTAGCAGGCGATTCCAAACGAGAGCGTGACGGGAACTTTGTTCCCGGCGACCTCGAAGGGGTTCTGCTCGATGTGCTCCTTGATCGCTTCAGAGAGCATCTCCAGGTCTTCGTCGGTGTGTCCGGGCCAGGCGAGGCCAAACTCGTCTCCGCCGTAGCGTGCCATCAGCACGCCTTCGGGGGCTTCAGCGACAAAAGCATCGGCGACATGTCGAAGGACCGCATCGCCCGCCAGGTGACCATATGTATCATTAAACAGCTTAAAGTTGTTTAAATCGATCATCGCCACTGCCATGGGAATGTGCAGAACTTCGCACTTTTCCATTTCGGTCTGAACCCGAATGTGAAACGCTCGGTGATTGAGCAGTCCGGTAACGGCGTCTCGGTCCGCTGCATCCAGCGCCGAGGCGTGAACGCGAGCGTTGTGCAGCGCCTTTCCGACCTCTTCGGCAATTCCGTTCAGGAGGTGAAGTTCGCTATGGACGAACTTTCGCCCCTTCCGGACCGCGGTAAAGCGCGCCTTTCCTTCTTCCTGCAGATCAACCTCGATGACGGTCGCATAGAACTCCTCGCCCGCACTGTCAAACTCCACCAGCTGAACCGGAAGAGCAATGGCGCGCTTGGCTTGGCGAATCAGGGCTAAGACAACCTCTCGCTCTTCGCCCTTCGGTCGCGTGACTTCCAAGTCTTCGCCATCGATGGACACCGAAACCGCATCGCAGTTCATGATCTCCAGCGCGTGCTTGGCAGAGAGATCCATGACCGTCTTCACGTCCAGCGACTCGTTAATGGCAGAGGTGAATCGGCTCAGCGATCGAAGGTAATCCACCATCTCGCCCAAACTTCGATTCGTCGAGTCGAGAGTTTCGTTGAGTCGTCGATTCTCGCCGATGACCGCGATTTGTCGAATGATGATGAGCGCCACCAAGACGCCGAACTCGGGGTGACCTAGGACGTTGATGTGGCCGTTTTGCAGCCAGTCCGAAACCGCAATTTGCATGGATGCAAAGAACAGACAGCAGAACGGTACGTACCACTGAAGCTCGGAAAACTGAACGCCGAAGAACCGAAACTTGCCGAAGTCGAAGCCGGAAACATCGGATTGATGCGCCCGCTTGGAACACCGGATGCACTGCCCCATGATGAGTCCCGCGATGGCGTAAAGCGATGCGTACGCGGAGAAGTCGACTGGAGCGACCGAACTCCATCGATTGTTCGCCAAGAAGCCGATGGAGGCGCCAATGGCAACCGTGGAAAGAACCGCTCCCTTCGCAAGGGTCTGCCCCCGGGGATCGTTCTTGGTGCCAAAGAGTCCGAAGAGTCCGGTAAAGCCGTTGGCAGTCACCAACAACAACGCCCCAATCAACACAAAATCGTTCGGGACGGGCACTTGAATCGCCTTCCACTTTGCAGCAAAAAGAATCTGCCAAATCACAATGGAAGTCGCCAAGGAGACCGTCAAGGCATCGATGGCTGCAAGGCCGAATCGTAAGTGCTTTGCGCTCCCGCTTTGTAGAACCAACCCAATGGGATACAGAACCAGGCTCAGCAGCGGCAGATTGTGTCGGAACTGCTCCACCAAGGGATCATCGCTGGGAAACATTCCCAGCCCTGTCCAAACCAGATTGGCAACGCCCGTGATCGCCCAAAGACTCCAGGCTGCTTTCGATTCAGTCTGTTCGGCATCCAAACTTAACGGGCGCCGATGTCGTCGGACGCATTCGCCAATGAAAACCGCCCAGACCACAAGGCTTACGGCTTGAAAGGTTAGGTTCACTGCCGACGGTAACCGGCCGCCTGTAAACAGCAGTGCGGCGTGCACCAAGAATGGTGCCGCCATGAGCGCCAGCACGGGCAAAGCCCATCCCATAGCCGACTCTCTCTTCCCCTTGCCTCCAATAAGCAAGCTCACCCGATCCCCACAGGGCGCAAAACTCACACTGGGGCAATTCCACAGTAAATGCAAAATTTAACAGGTTTAATCGGTACCGGATAACAGCCTAGCAACGATGCTAGGTCCCCCGGGTGTCGCCGAACAAGTCAATGTGAAACCGGGGAGACAGCCGCCAATTCCTTGCAATACAAAGCGGAACCAACCACTTGGCGGTGGCTTGAACGCGCTCTGCGGTGGTCCCTTCCGGCATCAAAACAACACTGCTCGCGGCGGGTGGATTTAACCTGTTCAAGAGCAAATCGATCTCGTCTAGGTCCTGCTCGGAAGACACCACGAATTTGAGTTGCACATTTGGATACTCCTGCAACAGGCGGTTCAGCACATCGGGTTGCAACCGATCCCGTTCGTGTCGTTGAATCCAGGATTCAGGCAGTTCATATCCGGGGCGTGCAAGAGGTCCAGAAGGGGTGGAATGCGCGAGCTTTGGACTGATCGACATGAGGTCGGCGACGACGGGTCGATACACCGTGCCTGCCGTTTCAATCGTGATCACCTTCCCCGCCGCTTTCAGTTTCTCGGTTAGCGCAACAGTCTCTTCAAACAGCATCGGCTCACCGCCGGTCACCACCACATGATCGGCGCCGCCCTTGAGAATCTCGGTCACGATCTCGTCCACCTCCATCACAGGCCCTTCCGGGGCCCAAGAGGCGTAAGGGGTATCGCACCACACGCAGCGCAGATTGCAGCCAGAGAGACGCACAAAGGTGCTGGGCACTCCAACCCACATCCCCTCTCCTTGAACGCTGGTGAAGAACTCAGAGACGCGCAGACTCAACTTAGCCTCCTATCGCCGAAAAGTGTTCGACCAAAGGATCGATGCGACCCAATTGCTCGAACCCACGTTCGCGCAGCTTGCACGAATCGCAGCGCCGGCAAGGGCGACCGTCTTCGGAAGGATCATAGCAACTGCTGGTCTTCGCGTAGTCCACGTCGTTTTCCAGTCCGGCCT
Source organism: uncultured Fimbriimonas sp. (assembly GCA_964471545.1). Classification (GTDB taxonomy): domain Bacteria; phylum Armatimonadota; class Fimbriimonadia; order Fimbriimonadales; family Fimbriimonadaceae; genus Fimbriimonas. Next base: position 11,839 of record CAYYJX010000018.1, read on the forward strand.
GAATGATCTGCGCCTTGGTTAGGTCGATGAGCGGCGTGTGGATGGTGAGCTTCTGCCCTTCAACCCCAGCCTTGGTCGCGAGGTTCGCCATGGATTCATACGCGGCAATGAACTCGGGTCGACAATCGGGATAGCCGCTGTAATCCAAAGCGTTCACCCCAATGAAAATGTCCTTGGCCTCGAGCACCTCCGCCCATGCCAACGCGAAAGAGAGGAACACCGTGTTCCGCGCGGGCACGTAGGTGATGGGAATCTCCTCTGCCATGTGCTCTTCGGTGCGATCCTTCGGGACGTCGATATCGGCAGTGAGCGCCGAGCCCCCGAAGGTCCGTAGGTCGATGTTGACGACCACGTGCTTCCCAACTTTCCGAAGTTCGGCTTGCTCCTTGGCACGTTGAAGTTCGATGCGATGACGCTGGCCGTAATCGAAGGAGAGGGCGAAGCACTCAAACCCTTGGGCCTGAGCTAAAGCAAGAGCGGTGGCCGAATCGAGGCCACCGCTCAACAGAACCACCGCGCGTTTCACAACCTGTATTGTGACGCCAATCGGTTCCGGCGCTATTTCTGAGACTTGATCTTGATGTCTGGGCTCAAGCTCTTCTTGTTCTTATCGTCCGAATCCGCACCCTTCTCTCCAGACTTAGACTTGGAGAGCGGAAGGCGGAAGTCGCCCCGATCCTCGCTGAGTCTCGGCGGGAAGCCGTTGAACTGTCGCCAGAGTTCAAAGCCAAGCGGCACTTGGTCGAGCATGATCCAGCCCACCGCTTCCGCACCGGGGCGAAGAATGGCCGCATCCGGCCACGGTTGATCCATGCGGCCGCCCAGCAATTCATGTCGATCCTCACGAACGATCACGCGGAATCGAGAAGAACCGTCGTCCACCGGGTCGATGAACTGGATGACGCCGCCGAACGTTCCGAGCGTGACCGACGGCGCTCCTCCGAACTGCAGAGCGGGCCAGCCTGCAAACTGGAGTCGAACCTTACGACCCACTCCAATGAACGAGACATCGTTATCCGAGACCATGAGTTCCACGGCTCGGTCTTGGGTCTCGGGGACGATGGTGGCGATGACGTCTCCCGCTTTAACCGTGGCGCCTTCACCGATTTTGAGGAGTCGAACGATGCGACCTCGCGAAGGAGAAACGATGCTGGTTTGCCCTCGACGAGCCTGAAGGTTTGCGCGGTCGATCTTGATGCCTTCAATGTCGCTGTTCGCCTTGTTCACCGTGGATTGAGCCGCCTGAAGCGTCCCTTCCAAGTTGGCGATCGTTGCGGCGGTATCGGCATCGATGCGCGCTATGTTGTTCGTCGCTGCCTGAATGTCTCGATCGGCAATGGAAACCGCATCTTGAGCCGCGATCACTTGCGCGCGGGCTCGCTCGATCTCAATCTCGGCCTGGTCCACGCTGAGCGTGGTGAGGTTGCGAGATTTCTTCGCGATTTCAAGCGCCAACTTGGCTCGTTCGTAAGTGGTGGTCGAAGCAACCAATTCGTTTTGCGAAAGTTCGTCCTCTCGCTTGGAGCTAAGGCCCTTCGCGTAGAGTCGAGCAATACGATCACGTTGGATCTGGTCGAATTCAAGCTTGGTCTTTGCCTGCGTCACCGCCTGCTGTGCTTGTTTGATGGCGTCTTCCGCCTGCATATCGCGGATCGCCACTTGGTTCTTCGCAACACGGCTGAAGATTGAGAGGTTCTTCTCCGCGACCTTTAAGTTCTGTTGGGCAACGCCCTTTCGTCGCACCGCTTGGTCTCGCGCCACGCGTGCGTTCTCAATTTGTTGGACTCGAGAAGCTTCCACCTGGGCGATCTGTGCTTGAAGACGCAGCACGCGCTCGCTCTCGTTGTCCCTTCCCTCTTCCAGCTGGCGCACCCGCGTATCGAGTTTCTTGGGCAAATCGGGATCCAAGAATCGTTGCTCGATGTCTTGAATGGTCATCAGGGCCTGACCCTTCTCTACCAACTGGCCCTCTTGCACCAGAACATCCACAATTCGAGCCGGAATCTGGGCTTCGATGGTTTGCGGACGAGAATTGGGGTCGAAAACGATGACCGCGCCGCTACCCACGACGGTTTGCTGCCAGGGAATGAAATACAACCCTGCAAGGACTACGGTCACAAAAGCCAGAACCACCCAGCCGATCCGCCGAACCCATGGGCGACGAGCGACCATCTTCAGCGACTCGAGGTCGGTGTGCGCCTCGGTCACAGGAGTCTCGTCTCCAGATATTGCCGGTACCGGTTGGTCTTTCAAATCTTTTCGATCCTTTACAGTCATTATCGGCTCACTCCCTTTATCGTTTGCCAATTAGGACACCCGCTCCCTGAGGGTCTTGGATAGGACGGGGAACAAAAGCGAGAACTCTCCGTCTTCGTCTCGTGCCAACTCGTGCAACAGACCCGTCTCAAGAATCTGGCCATCGGCAAGGACGTACACGATGTCCGTTCGCTGAATGACGGCGGCATCGTGAGAGATATCGATGATGGTCCAAGAGTTGGACTGATCGAAGATGGAGTCCAGAATGCGCATCGTGGAGCGCTCGTCGATACCCGTAAACGCTTCGTCTAAGATCAACAGTCGCGGGTGACCGACGATGGCTCGGGCGATGAGAATCCGCTGAATTTGACCTCGCGAAAGGTTCTTACCGCCAGAGATGACGTGCGTGCTGAGCCCGTTCTCCATGAGCGCGATGTCGTCGCTCAACTGGGCCATGTCCAGAGCCCATCGAACGTCTTGCGGAGTCAAATACTGTCGTCCGACCACGATGTTCTGTTCGATCGTTCCGTCGAACAGTTCGTTGTCGTAACCGATCATCGAGATGTGGCGGCGAATGGAATCGAGGCAAAGCGTGCTCAGTTCCGCTCCGTCCAGTTCAACGGTTCCATGGGTGGTTTTCTCCAGACCGCAAAGGATGGCGCCCAGCGTGCTCTTGCCCGCACCGGAAGCACCCACGAGACTCACGCGGGCTCCCGCAGGAAGGTGCATGGAAAGGCCGGTGAGAATCGGAATCTCCGGAATGTAGCTGAACCGGACGTTTCGGCAAACCACTTCCGCGCCACTCGGCTCGGAGGGGTAGGGCAAGACTCCCCCGCCCGTGCGCTCGGTTTCAAGGTCGGTCACGTGACCCACCTTATCGAGACCCGTCAGAAGATCGAAGAACAGGTCGGCTTGGCGCGTGAGCTTCTCCATAGAAGCCAGCACCTGAGCGATGATGATCTGCGCCGCAACAAGCTGACCCAGCGTGAGGTTGCCGGAAAGAACCTGGAAGCCTCCACCCGCAAGGGCGCCCGCTTGCACGATGGCTTGGAACGTATAGAACGTCCCAACCTGGCGCAAGGTGACTTTGAAGTGCTTGCGACGGTTCTTGACGTAATCGCTAATGCGAAGGTCGGCCTGCTTTTGCAAGAAGTCTCGGAAGCCGTGGACCTTGAGCGAAATGTGGCACCGGGCGATATCCTCCAGCCAGTCCGCAACGGCGTACTTTGCCTTCGATTCCTTCAGACTGGTTCGTAGACCGCCCCAACCCATGAGGATGGTTGCGGTGATCAGGCCGGTGAGAAGAAGGAAGTCGATCAGCAGCAGCGTTGGGTTGTAGAACCCAAGCAGAATGAGACCCAAGCTGATTTGCACAATGGCGGTCAAACCATCGACGGTGAGCTTGGAAAGGGTCTTTTGAACCGTAAGAACGTCGAAGAACCGGTTGACCAGTTCCGGGGCGTATTCGCGTCGAAGCGCGAAGGCGCTCACTCGTGCCAACGTATCCGAAATCCGGAGAGCGGTCGTCGCGAAGATTCGCTGTTGCACCGATTCGATGAGCGACAACTGAAGCAACTGCATGCCACCCGCGAGACCCAAGCCCAAAAAGAGGAGAAGGGCGAGAATGATGATCTGCGTAGGCTGGATGCCCATGGCGATGTTGTTGACCAACGACTGGGTGGTCAACGGCACCAGCAAGGAGAGCATGAACACCACGATGGTGTAGGTGAGCAAAACGAAAATGTCGCTTCGCTCGCGCCGAATGAGCGCGATGAACCTTGCAAACGGCGACGGATGTTCGTCGTGAGCGAGGTGTTCGTGTTCTTCGTGTGCGGTTGCCATAGTGTGTGTTTTCGTTCCTAAAGGAAAGCCTTAAGGGTTCAGTTGGGCGGTAGTCGCCAAAAATCCGAGTCGCGCGATCTCCAGTTCAACGCGCGTGTCTACCAACTTTGTTTCCGCTTCTGCCCGAGCGCGTTCGCGTTGGTTGACCAAGAAAAGGGTGCCGATGCCTTCCTCAAATCGATCGAGTTCGCCCCTCTCCAGTTCTCGGGCTGCAACCAGCTCTTCTTGAGCGGCTAGGACTCGTAGGTAGGTTTGATTGAACTCAGATGCCGCGTCTCGAACCTCGGTTTGCACGTTCAAGGTCACCTGATCCAACTCTAATTGGAGCTTGCGCTGCTTGGCCTGTGCCTGCGCGATCTTTCCATCTGCGGTGTTCTGCCGAAGCGGAATGGAGTAGAACAGCCCGACCTTGTAGTTGGGGCCGATGGCATCGTTACCGAAGTCGTAGCCCGGGCCGAATGCGAAGTCCAGCGCCGGCTTTCGTTCGTTGCGCGCGAGCGCCAGGTCAAGGTCGACAATCTCCCGAGAAACGGTGATCGCGCTCAACTCCGGTCGATTCTGGAGTGCGAGAGCGATTCCTTTGTCGATGGCTTCCGCGGATAAAGACGTGCCTTGTTCGGGCAGGTCCACCAGGGCACTTCGTTGAGGAATTCCGAGCGGCTTGCCGTCTTCCGTCCAGAGATACAGCGAGAGTTTCAGTTCTGCTTTTTGCAGGTCTCGCTCGGACTTTTCCAACGAGCCCTTGCGCCGGAAAACCTCAGCACGGGCTTCGGCGACATCGATCTTGGGCCGAACGCCTTCTTCGTACTGAGTGGTGATGAAGATCAATCTCTGTTCGGCGACACGCAAGAGATCTTGGGCGATCTTGAGCTTCACACCCGCGCCAACCCACTGCCAATAAGCCGAACCCGCATCGTTGAACGTATTGAATCGGAATTCGCGTACCACCTGATCGGCAAGCGACTGCCCGAATCGTGCCTGGCGCTCGGCAACCGACTTAGGGTTGATCCCGAGGTCTCGGATGAGCGGAACCTTTGCAGATAGGAACAGTTCTCCGAGGTCGCCCGTGCTGGAAAACGGCGATTTCACCGATCCGAATCCGAACCGCTGTCCACCGGAAAGCTTGATACCGGATCGGTCGAGGATCTCGACGACGGTCTCGGTCATTTGGGTGTCCGAACGCTTTCCTCGACTGCTGGAGGAGTTAAAACTGATCCAATCGGTGCCAGAACTGAAGACAGGGTCGAAGGCACCGCGCTTCTCTTGCTCTTTGGCATCGGCGATATCTCTTTCCACCCGAACGCCGTTGAGCTTGGGATAGAACTTATCCACCAGCTGCAGAAACGTGCTGAGTCCCAACGATTCTTTTGTCGGGGTAGCCGTTGGAGGAGTCGCGGGCTTAGCGGCGGGCGATTGGGCCGAAACAAGCGGACAAGTCAAGACAACCGCCACCACCAAAGCCGTGCGGTTCATGTTCTTGCGGGCGCGAAAATTGTGGATCGATGGCATGGGTCTGAATCAGAATCGGTACCTTCCACGGCGAAGGGACCGTTCGGTTTCCATAGAACCGACACCCGAGAGTCTAGCCAACGGGCACTTCCGTTCTAACGCGATCCTTCTGCTAATGGTTTCGATTCGATAAATCATCAGTGATATGTTGATAGAAACTTGTAAATGATCCCGATCCTTAAGGTGTCACAATCCTAATTAACATGGCGCGCGGAACGGATCCGATGAGCTGGTTTAGAAGTCAAGGAAGACCGGCAACGATGACACTCATCGTGCTCTGCATTGTGGGCGCGTTATCAGTGTGGGCCTCGAACGGAGTTTTCGAACTTCTGGCTCACCGAGTGGGAAGCTTCTCTCGACCCTGGACCTTGCTAACCTACCCCTTTGCCATCGGCACGCTTGCCGGCGGAGGCTTTGGCATTATCTGGCTGGCGTTCCTTGCCATGTGGCTTTACCAAGTCGGGGGCCAGATTGAAGGAGAGCTCGGCACCAAGAAGTACGTGGGCCTGTGGCTGATCCTGACGATTCTTCCCGCGCTGGTGCTTCTGCCAACCGCCTTTTTGGGTTCGCAAAAACTCTTTGCCGAGGGAACGATGCTGTTCGGCAGCCTCCTCCCGGTGGGTGGCATCACGGTGGTTTGGGCGACTCGGTACCCAACCACACCCGTTTCGATGTTCGGCGTTATTCCGCTTCAAGCCAAGTGGATCGGCTACTTCATGGTTGCGGCGGTCATTTTGAGTTACGGCGGAAACGGCAACTTTCTCATCGGCATTGTTGCGGCGCTCTCTTTGCTCTTCCCGTTCTTCTTTGCCCGAAATCAGGTTCCTGGTTTCCCCTATTCTGCGGGCGCTTATTCCAAGGCTCGGCAAACAAAGGAGCAGATTCGCAAAGAGAAAGAGTATTTCGATGACGTGAAGCGTAGAGAAAAAGAGCGCGAGGAGCGCGAGCGGCTACGTAAACTCTTTGAGAGCAGTCTCGACGAAGACGATCGTCGATAAACGACGGTGAGTGCCATGAGCGAAACCCCCACCCAAAAAGAAAACCCCTCCACCATGGACCTCGACGGTCCGGGGATGATGAAGCGATCCAAGCCCGTCAACGGCAAGGCCGTGGTTTTCGTGTACGTGATCGCATTCTTGGCGATGGCTCCGGCATGTAGCTGGATGACGCGCGCGGTGGGCGAAGCCGCCGCCGCGAAGGGCGAAAAGCCCAACATCAAGTTGCTGGAAGAAGAGGCGCAACGCAAGGAAGACGCCTCCCAAGCTCGAAGGGAAGAACGACGCAAAGCCGCTGATCAAAGCAGCCAATGAACCCATTTACCGAGTCCTCAAGCGAAGCCTGGCAGGCTCGCTATGGGCAAATTCCCTCCGGCGAGATTCCGGCAGTGGATCGTTTGTTAAACCACCGCAGCGTTCGGCGATACACGGATGAACCGATCCCCGAGAACGTTCTGGCAACCCTGGTAGCCGCCGCGCAATCTGCCGCCACGAGCAGCAACCTGCAAAGCTGGTCGGTGATCTCTGTCGATGATCCCGAACGACGGACGCAGATCGCCGCTCTTTGCAGCAACCAAAAGCAGGTGCTCACGGCCTCACGGTTCCTTGTTTTCCTCGCCGACCTTCACCGGATCGAACAATTCACCCAAGCAGAAGGGCTGCCGATGGACGGCCTGGAAACGGTGGAGATGTACACGGTTGGGATTGTGGACGCCGCCCTTGCCGCCGAACGTCTTGTTTGTGCAGCCGAAGCGCTGGGCTACGGCATTTGCTACATCGGCGCCATGCGCAACAAGCCGCACGAGGTCGCCGAATTGCTGGGGCTTCCTTCGCGAACCTTTGCCGTGTTCGGTCTTTGTTTGGGCCGACCTGCCGAGAACGCCTCCGCATCCATCAAGCCTAGGATGCTGCAAGAAGGCGTGTGGTTCAAAGAGTCGTATGGCGTAAACGCGGAAGCGATCGAGGAGTACAACGCTCGTTACGCGCAGTTCGCCGCCGATCAGAAGATTCCTCTCGACGGCACCTGGGCGCAAAAATCCGCCCAACGCGCCCAACCTTCCGGACTCTCTGGCAGAGAAGCTCTCGCCGAATTTTTGCACGCTCAAGGGCTTGCCAAGCGGTAGGTCTCTTGTCGGTTTGGGCAACACCCCGCTGGGCTTTGGAGTAGGCAGGAGAGATCATGCCTTACGTCAACGTTCAACTTTTAGAAGGGGTCACCCGGGCGGAGAAAGAGGAGCTGGTGAAAGACATCACCCACTCGCTGGTGAACAAGCTCGGCAAGCGCCCGGAGACGATCCACATCGTGATCCAAGAGATCCCGGCCGAGAACTGGGGCTATCAGGGAATGCTGACCGACGAGTGGCTGAATCGTCAGGCAGATAAGACGACCTAAAGACTCAGCGACCCGTCCTTGCCGATGCGAGCCCGATCGTTGGCAAACCTCAGGGGCAGACCGTTCTTCAGCGGATTCGGCACCAGGAGCGACCACGAGGAGCGGTCGATCGGCAGATCCGTCACCTTAAACTCTCGCGAGGCGCCGGGGAGAATGCCCCGTAGATCCCAACCGGTCGCCCAAGATTGCGAACCGGAGAGCAGCTTCACGGAAAGGGGGTGGTACAGCGGAGCGACCCCTTTGTTCTCGATCGTCACGGAGAGCGTTCCGCCGGAGAAAGATGCCTTTGTAACGCAGAGGTCGTAACCCATGCGAGCGACTTCGCGAGTGGCGTTCTTCAGCCGCTCCGCGCTTGGTTTCTCTCGGAAGAGACCTGTGTCCATGAGCCAGGTGGCGTGCGTGGCATCCACACATTTTCGGAAGTCTTGAATCTGCGGCGTTCCGGGTCGGTCGTCGAAGACCTTGCCCCACGCCTCAGGCCGAATCTCTCCGCCAATGGGGTGACGCATCCACTTCTGGGTTGTGCCCGACGCTTTCAGAAGCGGCTCGAAGAACCAGAAATCATCGGCTTTTCCCGTATCGAGAGTCGCCCAGGCAAAGGAATCGTCGTGGTAGCCAAACGGCAAATCTCGATTGCTCGCGTAGTTCGCGTCGCCGTCTTTGGCGGGGTAGCGCAACAGCACCGGGGTCTTCTTGAATGCTTTCTGGTAGGCCTCCAAGATCACCTTTTGCACGCTCGGACCGGGGTGTAGGTCGGAGCGGGGATAGGTGTGCCACTCACCCCAATAACCGAGCAGGCCGGCGGTGAGGTACCCCAACCGAGGGTCGCCATCGTACTTCTGCGCGAGAGCGGTAATGAATTGGGTCAGCGCTCGTTGAACACGAGGGTCTTTGTAGTCGGGAGTGTTCTGCTGATCTTTCTCGCCGGGGTTGCTGTACCGGTGCAGTTTGACCCCCTCATCCAACAGATAGGAGGGCAAACCGCTCGGCTGGCCGGGGTACTCCACGTAGAACCGACACACCGCTTGGTGGCCCCTTCCGGCGATGGCGTTCAGCAGGTTTTCGAACGGCTGCCAGTTAAAGGTGTTCGGACCCGTCATCACCTTGTTGAGCGGCAGGTAATCGAACTCTAAGCTGTGCGGAAAGCGATCTTTCCACTCGCCTGCGTACGGCACCAACCCCTTGTACGGGTTGTCCACCGGACCGGGGACATAGCCGTACGAGCGCTGCCAATCGGCAGGTGTGAACAGGGCGGTCGCCGAGAAAAGAAGAGCGGCGGTGATCATCTTTTGTGGTCAGTCTAATGCAGATCGGGTCGCGCGTTTAGCCATTCACCGAGCAAACATCTCGCCGGGGTCTCGGAACGCTTTGAACTCGATGGGATTGCCACTCGGATCGAGGATGAACATGATCCGCTGCTCTCCCACCTGACCCTCGTATCGAGTTTGTGGAGCTATCACGAAATCGACCCCGGCAGCGCGCAGCCGGGCTTCCACCTGGCCAAAGGTTTCAAGATCCAGCACGCACCCAAAGTGGGGGATCGGAACCGCAACTCCATCGACCTGACCGCAGAAGTCCGGTTCGGCAAGATGGGCGTTTACATGCGCGGAGAGTTGATGTCCAAAAAAGTCGAAATCAAGCCACCGATCGGTGGAACGACCCTCGGCGCATCCCAGAATTTCCACGTAGAAGCGTCGCGTGCTCTCGAGGTCTTTAACCTTGAACGCAAGATGAAACGGAGTCACTTTTGCGTTCTACCTGGATCATCCAGGTCCCTTTAAGATTCGATGGCTGATCCTGTTCAATCGCGCCAATCCCGCCAAAGTTACCGGTCGTTGAAGAGACCCGTTAGGGCAATAACTTTACGGGGAGGCGCTGGGGCGCCCTCTCAAGAAGACAGGATGAGGAAAGGCTGACTTGGGAACCGCTCGATTGCCACGACACTCTGGACTCACGCGCTACAACGGCGGATGGGCGTCGATGTTTCGATCCATGAAAATGCGATTGGAGACGACGCTTGGGGTTCGAGGAATTGAACATATTGGTAGCACCGCCATTCCGGGAATGGTTGCTCGACCCACCATCGACATGTTGCTCAATGTCGACAGCATCGATGAGGCGCTGGCTTTCTCGAAGAAGCTGGAGCCGTTGGGTTGGCGAACCGATGAACTGAGCGACAACCCTTACCGCACCTTCTCCAAGTACCACATGGACACGCCCGTGTACCGACTGTACGTGGTGCCTCATGGAATGGACTGGGGCGAAGACGCGGTGCGATTCCGCGATCGGTTGCGAACCGACTGGGAAGTGGCCGAAACCTACAAGGTTCTCAAGCTAAAGGCCGCCGGTGCGACCGGGGCTGAAGAGGACCAGATGTCGCAAATTCTTGGCGATTTCGTGCGGGATGTATCGAAAGCGGCGTAAATCGCCACCGCTCGTGATACATCGCGCAATCAACCCGAATAATTGCCTGTAGGGTTTATTGACCGCATTCAATCGAAACGTTTCACTCGCCAGCCATACTTAATCCAATGGCTTTTCCGGAGAACTTCCTGTGGGGCGTTGCCACCGCCTCCTACCAAATTGAAGGCGCACCCTACAAGGTCGGCGGCGGCCTCAGCGTTTGGGACATGTTCTGCAAGCGACCCGGCGCAATTGCCGACCAGAGCAACGGCGACGTGGCTTGCGACCACTACAATCGCTATCAAGAAGACGCTCAGCTGATGGGCAAATTGGGTTACCCCAATTACCGAATGTCGATTTCTTGGCCGCGCGTGATGCCCACCGGAACCGGGCAAGTTTCTGCCGAGGGCTTGGCCTTTTACGATCGACTCGTCGACTCTCTTCTGGAGAACGGTGTGACACCGCACGTCACCCTGTATCACTGGGACACCCCTCATGACGTTTATCTGCGCGGCGGATGGTTGAACCGAGACATCTCCGACTGGTTCGCCGACTACACCGAAGTCGTGGTTTCGAAACTCGGCGACCGAGTGAAGAGTTGGATGACGCTGAACGAGCCGCAATGCTTCATTGGGCTCGGCATGCAGTCGGGCGTGCACGCTCCGGGCGATAAGCTGAACATGGAGGAGCTGCTTTGGGCTTCTCACAACGCTCTCCTCAGCCACGGTAAATGCGTTCAAGCGATTCGAGCCAACTCCCAAGGTCCGTGCGAGATTGGGTGGGCGCCGGTGGGTGTTTGCGTGATCCCCGCGACCGATGATCCTGCCGATGTGGAAGCGGCTCGCAAGCGCACCATGGAGATGCAAGACCTAGACCTGTGGAGCACCGCACTGTGGAACGATCCTGTGTTCTTGGGCGAGTATCCGAAGGTGGTTGCCGAAGCGTTCGAGAAGTCTCATCTGAAGCCGAAGGCGGGCGATATGGAGATCATTTGCCAGCCGCTGGACTTCTACGGAGCGAACATTTACAACGCCGGAATTGTGAAGGCGGGGCCCAACGGCACCATCGAGAACGTTCCTCACCACCTGGGAATGGGTCGAACCATTTACCACTGGCCGATCACGCCGAGCGCGCTGTATTGGGGTCCGAAGTTCTTCTATGAGAAGTACAAGAAGCCCATCGTGATCACCGAGAACGGCATGGGCCTTTCCGATTGGGTGGCTCTGGACGGCAAGGTTCACGATCCGCAGCGCATCGACTTCCTGCATCGCTACATTCGCGAGTTCCAACGCGCGGGCGAAGACGGCGTGGAGATCAAGGGCTACTTCCAGTGGTCGTTCATGGACAACTTCGAGTGGTACGAGGGGTACAAGTTCCGATTCGGTCTGGTGTACGTGGACTACCAAACCCAGCAGCGCATTCCTAAGGATTCCGCCTACTGGTATTCGGACGTCATCAACTCCAACGGCGCCAATCTCTAGAAAGGGACTGACGACAAAGGGGGTTCCTCCGACCATCGGAGGAACCCCCTTTTGTTTGCGAGACCTACTTAGAGGTCTTGGTAACCGGTGACTTCGTAGATGCGAATCTGAGGAGGCCCTGCCGCCAGTTCGCCCAGCTTCTCGCCGAACTCCTTGAAGTACGGGAACGTGAAGTGCAGATCCAGAGCCGCGCGGTCCACCCACTCTTCGTAGAACACGATCTCATGACCGGAATCGGGCTGGACGTAGAAGTTGTAGCGGATGCATCCTTCTTCTTTCAGCGAGGGCTCGCGAACGGCGGCGCAAGCGGCAAGGGCGGCGTCCATCATGCCCGGTTTGATGTGCACGGTCGCAAATAGAGTGGTCTTCACAGTTTGGAGTCTACAGGAATCGGCACCGGCGCATCCGCTCGCGGAATGAGGTTGAGCTTTGCCATCAACCAGGGCATGGAGATTCCCTGGACGATCACCGAGAACGCTACGACGCCAAAGGTCACCGCGATCACCTCTTCGCGCTTCGGGAACGATTCCGGCAAGCCAAGGACCAAGGCAAGGGAAATCGCCCCTTTCAGGCCACCCCACACCATCACGTGGCGATACTCCGTTTCCACCCGATGTTGGGGTTTGCGAAGGAGAGCCGACACTCCGTAAACCCCAATGGCCCGCGCGATCAGCGAGGCGAGGATGCCGAGACCGATCATGGGAAGGTAGCGGCCAAAGTCGTCTAGCAGCGCCATTTCTCGTACGCCGATGAGCAGGAAGATGATGGAGTTGGCGACGAACGCGGCGAACTCCCAGAACGCACCCACCGCTTCCCTTCCGTGGTCGGTGATGGCGCCAATGTCTCCCAGATTGCCAATGAGCAAGCCGGCAACCAGCACCGCCAGCACGCCGGAGCAGTGGAAATAGTCGGCAAGAAGGAACGCTCCGAACGCGGCGATCACGGAAAAGGTGACCTCGACAAGGTGATCGTCTGTCTTGCCTGCCAAGAACAAAGCCACCCCTGCGACCAAACCGCCGCAGAGGATGCCGCCCCCGACCTCCCGCAACAGCGTGGTCGCCACCACTCCACCCGAGAGAGCGCCGCCCGTGGCACCGATCATTGCGACTGAAAAGAGCAACGCCGCCACGCCGTCGTTGAAGAGGCTTTCGGCTTCGACCAGCAACTTCAGCCGACCTCCGATCTTGAGGTCTTTGAACATTGCGATCACCGAAACGGGGTCGGTGGCGGCGATGAGGGCACCAAAGACCGCCGCAATGGCAAACGACCATCCGCCCAGACTCGACATAAGCCCGGCAACCACGAGGGTGGAGACCAATACTCCCGCAGAGGCGAGAACCAGTACGGAAACGAAGTTCTCCTTCAGTTCCTTCCAGTGGATGAAGAACGCGGCTTCAAAGATCAGCGGCGGAAGCAAAAGCCGAAAGATGAGCTCTTTGGTGAGGATCACCTCGGGCACGACATTGAGCAGTCCCAAGCCAACCCCGGCAACCACCAACCCAACGGTGTAAGGAAGCTTTAAGCGCCGTGCGATCAACGCAACAACGGCGGCAACCGCCAACAGCACTTCAAATCGCTCGATCGTAAGCCCACCCATTGTTTAGACTCCATCTATAAAGTACGCAGGGAGGTTGCAGAGTCGGAAAAGACGAGGTTTTTCGCGCTTCCTTCGCCTTTCTGCAACATCCTAACTCCATCGTTTTGAACCTGATGTAACATAAAATCTAAGGGGGACAAAGATGTCTCAATCGTTGTCGCGCATTGCACTGCTCATCGGTTCTGCAACGCCCATTTTGTTGGGACTCGCCGAGCCTCAGGCTTCTAAGAAGAAGCCGACCACGCCGCCCAAAACGGGCGCACAGCTCTTTGCGTCCAATTGCGCCCCTTGTCATGGAGCCAAAGGCGTCGGTGGGGCCGGATTTTCGGGTCCTCTCCAAGGCGATCTCACCTCGGGCGAGCTTGCGAAATACATCGCGAGTTCCATGCCGCCCGGTCCCAAGAAGACCCCTGCGGATCAGGCGAAGCTGATTGCCGAGTACGCCCACGCCGAGTTCTATTCGCCTCTCGCTCAAGAAAGAAACCGCCCCGCGCGAGTGAGCCTCGCCCGCATGACGGTGCGCCAGTATCGGAACGCGATTACCGATCTCGTCAACGGCTTCCACCCGATCGTTCCCGGCGAACCCGGCGGACTCCGCGCCACCTACTACAAGAACCGCGACCGGAACGACAAAAACAAGATCATCGAGCGCGTGGATTCCACCCTCAATTTTGATTTCGGCACGGTGGGCCCGGAGAAAGACAAGGTCGATCCGCACAACTACTCCATCACTTGGACGGGCAGCATTTTCGCCCCCGAGACCGGCGAGTACGAACTCATTGTCCAGTCCGACCAATCTTCTCGCGTCTACTTCAACGGCGAACCGCGCCCAGTGGTGGACGGTTGGGTGCGATCCGGCAACGAGAAGGAGTTTTCCGGGGTTGTCGACCTCATTGGAGGCCGAACCTATCCCGTGTACATCGAGTTTTCGAAGTCGACCCACGGTGTCAACGATGACGAAAAGAAGAAGAACGTGCCCCCGAGCCCCGCTCACTTCAGGCTCATGTGGCGACGGCCGAAGATGACCCAAGAGGTCATCCCCAGCCCGTACCTGTTCCCCAATTGGTCGATCGAGAAGTTTGTGCCGAAGACGGCGTTTCCCGCCGATGACCGCAGCATTGGTTACGAGCGCGGCAACACGGTCAACCGAGCTTGGGACGATGCCACCACGCGCGCCGCTTTGGAAGTCGCGGACTACGTCTCGACCCGCATCAATAAGTTTGCAGGCACCAAAGACGACGCTCCGGACCGAGCCGAGAAGGCGAAAGCCTTCTGTAAAGATTTCTTGGGAAGAGCCTTCCGCAAACCCATTGGCAAAGAGGTGGAAGACGCCTACGTGAATCGGCACTTTGCGCCCGGATTGCCACTGGAACAGTCGGTGAAGAGGGTGCTGGTGCTTGGGCTCAAATCGCCGCGATTCCTCTACCGCGAACTCGGCGATCGGAAAGACGCCTACGCCGTCGCCTCGGAACTCTCGTTCGGATTGTGGGACACCCTGCCGGATCAAGAGCTTCGCCGAGCCGCTCAGGCGGGAGAACTCGACACTCCCCAAGGCTTGGAGCGGCAAGTGGGGCGCATGGTGAACGACCCCCGGTCTTTTGTGAAGCTACGCGACTTCCTGATGCTCTGGCTGAAGGTGGACGAGATCCCCGACATCGTCAAGAGTCAAAAGAAGTATCCCGGGTTCGACGACGCCACCGTTGCCGATCTACGCACGTCGCTGGATCTGTTCTTGGCGAACACCGCCTGGAACGGTGAAGCCGACTATCGCCAGTTGCTCCTGAGCAACAAGATGTGGCTCAACAATCGTTTGTCTAAGTTTTACGGCGGAAACGTTAACAGTTCCAACTTCCAACCCGTGGAACTGAAGGACCGAGCGGGGATCTTGACGCACCCTTACATGCTGGCTAGGCTCGCCTATCTGGAGGGGAGTTCACCCATTCACCGAGGCGTCTTGATTGCCCGAAACATGCTGGGAAGAACCTTGGCTCCGCCGCCTGCCGCATTCGCCCCGCTCGCGGAGAGTCTGCACCCCAACCTCACCACTCGCGAACGAGTTGCGATGCAGACCAAACCGGAGATGTGCAACTCCTGCCACGCGCTCATCAATCCGCTCGGGTTCCCGTTCGAGAAGTACGACGCGATCGGGAAACTTCGTTTGAGCGACAACGGCAAGCCCGTGGATACCTCGGGTGCGTACAAGGCTCGAAACGGAACGGCGGTGAAGTTCGGAGATGCCACCGATCTGGCGCGATTCATTGCCAACAGTGACGAAGCCCACACCGCCTTCACCGAAAAGCTGTTCCAGCACCTCACCAAACAGCCCGTTCGGGCGTATGGCCCCAAGGCACTTCCGGATCTCACCGGCAAGTTCAAAGAAGGCAATTACAACATCAAGAAGTTGATGGCCGCAATCATGCTGCAAGCCATTTCAACTCCCAAGACTTAAACGCTCGACCAAAACTATTCGATAGGCGAACAACTACCATGACCGAATCTTCCCGAAGAGACTTTCTGCGCAACCTAGGCGTGGGTGCGGCGGCGATGCCCTTCCTAATGGGCCTGCCCAGCCTATCTTTTGCCGAAGCCCAGAAGCGCAAGAAACAGCGACTGGTGATCCTGTTCAGCCCAGACGGCGTGGTGCCGGAAACCTTTTGGCCAGATGAGGTCGGCAGCAACTTCACCCTGAAGGAAAGCCTCAAGCCTTTGGAGCCGTTTAAGGATCGCACCCTGTTGCTTCGAGGTGTTTGCGACCGGGTCAAGGGCGACGGCGATAACCACATGCGCGGCATCGGTTGTCTGCTCACCGGTACCGAGCTGTTCCCCGGGAACGTCCAAGGCGGATCGGACACCCCTGCCGGATGGGCAAGCGGTCTCTCGATCGATCAAGAGATCAAGGCGTACTTGCAGAAGTCGGAATCCACTCGCACCCGATTTGGATCGTTGGAGTTCGGCGTCATGGTTCCGGAACACGCCGATACCTGGACGCGCATGGTTTACGCGGGCCCGAACAAGCCGATTGCGCCCGTTGATGATCCGTACCTGATGTTCAACAAGTTGTACGGCCAAATGAAGGATCAAGAACTGCTGCAGAGCGTTCTGGACGACCTTCGGGAGGACATCACCAAGGTCCGATCCCAAATCTCCAAGGCCGACCAACACCTGCTGGAGGAGCACCTCACGCTGGTGCGGGAGATGGAGAAGGATATCCAGTCGGCTCGCAAGCACGATGTCGGTCACGCGGTGCCCAAGATCGAGCCGGGCGTGCGTCGACACAACGACAACATCCCCAAGATCAGCAAACTTCAGATCGATCTCATGGTGAGCGCGTTCCTTGCGGACAGCACCCGAATTTCGACTTTGCAATACACCAACTCGGTGGGCCAAGCCCGCTTCACTTGGCTTGGCATCGGCGAGGGTCAGCACGATCTATCGCACGAGCCGGACAGCAACAAAGAGGCTCAAGAGAAGCTCACCAAGATCAACAAGTGGTACTGCGAGCAGCTCGCCTATCTGTGCAAGCGGCTGCAAGAAACGAAGGAGCCGGATGGCACCGGAACGCTGCTGGACAACACCATGATTGTCTGGACCAACGAGCTTGGTAAGGGCAACTCGCACACCCTTGATGACATCCCATTTGTCATGGTCGGCGGAGGCCTTGGGTTCAAGATGGGTCGATCGCTACGCTACGATCGAGTCCCACACAACCGATTGCTCATGGCTCTGGCGCACGGCTTCGGTCACCGGGTCACCTCTTTTGGCAACCGCGATTTCTGCGGCAAGGGCGTCCTGCACGACCTCACCTAACCGCTCGTTCTTGCCCCATTCATCCCCATCGCCGTTAGGCAGATGGGGGTGGAATTTGGTAAGTTGGAAAGGTGCCCGCAACGTTAACTAAATCAGACTTCATGCTGTATCTAAGCCATCCGGCTTGGTTGTGGCTTAAGAAGCACGATAAAGGCAAACTGCCCGCCGTTGACGACAACCTGCAGGCTCGATTTGATGCGGGTTTGAACCTGGAACGGTACGCCGAGAGTCTGTATCCCGGCGCGGTTACCCTAAGTTGGGACAGCTACGACGAGTACGTCACCCTCGCCGACCGTACCGCCGAGGCCATCCATTCAGGGGCAAAAACCCTCTTTCAAGCCAAGTTCGAAACGGGCGACCTCGCCACCATCTGCGACATCGTGGAGGTTCTCGGCCCCAACGAGGTAGCGATCAGCGAGATCAAAGGGAGCACCTCGGTGAAAGAGAAGCACCGGATCGACCTTGCCTTCCAGCAATTTGTGCTCGAGCGCTGCGGTTACAAGGTGAGTCGCTGCTCGGTCTTGATTCTCAACAACAAGTACGTCCGCGCCGGAGAGATCGACCCACAAGCGCTCTTTGTCACCGAAGATGTGACCACCGAGGTGGCGGCAGAACTAGGGTTCATCGCCGCCGAAGTGGAGAAGGCGATCGCGGTCATGGGCTCGCCAACCATGCCCGATCCTTCGCCGCGACACTGCGGAAAGATCGACGACGGATCGTTAGGAAACTGGCTCCCGATCTTCCGCACCTTGAAGCCCGTCCCAGAAAAGAGCATCTACGACCTGCCCGGCGTCACGCCGCAACAGATTGGGGAGTTCGAGGACAGCGGATGGCTCGCCATTGCCGATATCCCAGAGAGCGCCTTCCTCTCCAAGAAGCAACGTGAAGCCGTCGACCTTCTTCAGTCCGGCGAGATTCGGATTGATCAAGGAAAGATCGCTGATTTCCTGGGTCAGGTGAACTACCCGATTTACTTCTTGGACTACGAAGGGTGCATGGATGCGATCCCGCCCTTCGACGGCACAAGACCGTATCAGCAGATCGTGATTCAGTGGAGCCTTCACGTGCTGCGGTCGCCAGGTGGAGAACTCGAGCACTACGAGTACATTCACAATTCCGCAGAAGTGCCCTTCGAGGCGGTCTCGGCAAGTCTTAGCGAAAAGCTCGGCGACACCGGATCGGTCATTGTTTGGTACAAGAATTACGAGGCAGGCCGAAACAAGGAATTACAGACCTTGGCGCCGAATTACGCCGATTTCTTTGCCTCGGTCAACGACCGGATTGTGGACCTGATGGAGATCTTCTCCAAGAAGATGTACGTCCATCCCGAGTTCATGGGCAGTTCCTCAATCAAGAAGGTGTTGCCTGCCGTGGTTCCGGAACTCTCCTATAAGGACTTGAATGTGCAAGAAGGGGAAACCGCTTCTCGGCTGTGGACGCAGACCGTGCTCCAAGAGCGATTCTCGCCGGAAGAGCGGGAGAAGATTCTGGACGACCTGCTCACCTATTGCGAGTTGGACACGTTTGCGATGGTCGAAATCTTTCGCCGGATGCTTGCCGTTTCCGAAATATCCAGAGAGGCATGACGGTCAGCCGTCATGCCTCTCTTTCCTTAGCCCCCGTTCGCGTCTGCGATTAGGCTCGGCGCTTTCGCCGGAATGCGGCGATGGCTCCCAGTCCAAGGCCGAGCATCGTTCCGGGTTCGGGAACGGCTTGAGTGAGCGACAAAGAGTCGATGAGCACACTGCTGTTTCCGCTGGCGTACGACGAGAAACTGAACGCTAGCTGCGTGGTCGAAGAGTCCGTCGTGAACTGCAACGAACGTTTTTGCCAGTTGAATAGCCCCGGAGTCACGGACAAATCGGTGATCGCGGCAGACGTTTGCATCGACTGAATCTGAACCAACGTGTTTCCGGCGGTATAGCCAAACCGGTCTCCGCCCGCGTGGAAGAACGAGAAGTCGTACGTGGTGTTCGGGCTGACGCTTACGAGTGTGGTGATCCGATCATAGTCTCCGAAGGAGTACGTGGACTCGTCCCAGTAGGTATTGGGATTACCTTCCGCATTCTGGAGCAAGTCTGCGTACCAGTTGCCCGAATGAGCACTGCGCCCGGCTTGGCTAGAAAACACTTCGCCGTCGGTTTGCGTTGCAGTCCAGCCCGCATCGAAGTTGGAATAGGCCCTAAACGAAGAGCCGTTGCCCAAAATGGGTCCCGCCGATTCAAAACCTGGGTCGGCAAACAGGTTGGCATGAGCCGAAAGCGACCCGATAAGGATGGCCGCCGAAAAGAGCAATCGAGAATTCATAATCTTCCCTTCCGCAAGCCTAGCACCGCACCCTCTGGTTCTCATCCGCAGAAATACCGGGAGTAGGCTAAGTTGGGTTCAAAGTCCTACCTAGCCGCTGAGCGTGCCGGACCGGGTGTACGGAGCCGTCGTGTCGATGTGGAACAGAACCACATCGGCATGAGAACCGTGGGTTTCCAGCTTCACGTACTCTTTCACCGCCCAAGCGGCCGTATCGCCCTCAGTGAGGGTGACGTTGCCCACGCGCACGCTTCCGGAGAACACGTAAAGCACCTGCACGTCGTAGCCCTCCGGATGGTCCGGCTCGGGCCAGGGCAGGGCATCTCCCAACGAGAGTTCGGAATGAGGCGTGAGCCGCGCGTCGTGCATCCACACCTTCTGCCGCACTTGAAGCGGAGCATCCGTTCCTTCCGGACCGAAAACGGCTCGCCACGCGTTGGTGGAAACCGCCGATTCGAAAGTGTGAAACGCCACTTTGGGCTCAAGGTCGTCAGAAGACGGTCGAACGAAGATTTGGAGCATGTGGACTTCTCCTTCCGGCACGTACTCCTCGTGCTTGAATCCAGACCCCGCGTTCATCACCATGAGGTGGGTGTTGGTGATGGTTTCTTGCATGCCGTGGCTGTCTTTGTGCACCATGGCCCCGGATCGTAGGTAGCTGACGATCTCGTCGTTTCGATGCTCGTGCATGCGGACGGTGAGCCCCTTGAACAGGTGCGCGTGGTCGATGGCGCCCAGCCCGGCAATCCCTCGATCATTGAGGTCTGGCACCGATTGGCCGGGGTAGATCCGCTTGATCACAAACGGCGGAACCCCAAATGCGGTTCTTCGGGTAGAGGGCAGCAGGCGCATTAACCTTTCCTACGTCTGGGTTAACCGAAACGGGTCTTTGGGCGGAAAGGTGCTACCGGATTGAAATCTGGCAGGGGCTTCAACAGATCGCGGTGTACGGAATGCACGAGTAATCGCCTCAGATGGCTCAACGAATTCAGGGAGATCATCCGCCGCTCGGTACACTTTGCCGCATGAGCAACGACGCCGCAGTTGAGTTTGTAAACGAGTCCACCAAGGCCATTTTGGACCGCGCGACCAACCAAGCCAAAGGGATTGGACAGTTCGCACGAGCCTTCATGGACGGCACCCTTGGCGAGGGCCCCTCGGCGGCGGTGCTTGAGAAGACCAAGCTCTTCCACACCGACTCGGTGCTTTGCGGAGCGAGTGCGCTTGCGCTACAAACCAACGCTCCGGTTTTGCTGCGAGCCGAGGCGCTGGACTACCCCGATGCCAGGGGCGCCACCGTCTATGGCGAGCCGGTTCGGGTGAAAGCGGAGAAAGCGATCGTCGCCAACTCCAGCGCGGCTCGCGAGTGGGACAGCAACGGCACGAACTTTGGCTACAATCCGGCACTGGGCCACCTAGCGGGCGAGTTCGGGCACAACGACTACTATCCGGTCGCGGTGGCGGCTTGCCAAGAGCGAGGCCTTTCCGGTGCGGAAGCTCTGAAGGCGATGGTGCTCATCGACGAGATTCGCGGGCGACTCGCCGAAGTGTTCTCGCTGAAGACGTACAAGATCGACCACGTGGTACACGGTGCCATCGCTTCCGCCGCCACCTACGTAGCGGTTCACGGAGGCACCCCGGAGCAGATCGAGCACGCGATCGGCATGTTCGTCGCCCACTACATTCCGTGGCGAGCGATTCGAGCCGGCAAGCAGCTGAGTGACTCTAAGGGAGCCAGCGCCGCTATCAGTGCCGAAGCCGCCGTGCTTTGCGCTCGCCGAGCCCTGAAGGGCTTTGTGGGTCCCAAGGACATCTTCCGCAATCCGGAATCCATGTTCCGGCGCTTTGAGCCGACCAACGGCGATTCCCCGTTCAACCTACACCTCTCTCACTCTGGAGACGACTTTGCGGTGATGGGCATGCACTTTAAGCTCGGTCTTTACGAGCACCAGTCGGCAGGCGCACTGCAGGGCGTGATCGACCTCGCCGCCACCCGTCCCGAGGTTCTCGCCAACGGCGGCGCGAATATCGCCAAGATCGTGATTCGGGCCTACGAGCCCGCTTTCGGCATCATCGGCGACCCGGCAAAGCGGGACCCGCA
>CAYYJX010000018.1:33539-43521 GCA_964471545.1 uncultured Fimbriimonas sp.
CGATGGTTTACATCGTGAGCACCCTGCTCAAGAAGGCGATTCACGAAGCCGCAGCCGGAACGCTGCCCACCGAGACCGATGCGGTCTGGAAGCGCATCATGCTCATGCCAGAGGACTATTCGCAAGGCGCGATTCACGATTCCGAGACGCGCGCGCTCATGGAGAAGATCGCCTTTGAGCATGGCGGAGCCGAGTACGACGCGAAGTATCCGGACGGCATTCCGACCTCGGTGGTGGTCACCCTCACCTCGGGCGAAGTCATCGATTCGGGATTGGTGATGTACCCGGCGGGTCACGCTCGCAACACCGACGCCGACCTTGCCGCAATCTTGGAAACCAAGTTCGGCAAGCTGGGTCAAATCGCATTCGGCTCGGAAGAGGCGGCGAAGGCGGCGGTTGCTCGCCTACAATCCATCGAGACGCTCAGTGCGGAGCAACTTCTCGATCTCTACCGATTCGACATTCAAACCCTGCCTCCTATCGACGCCTAGTAGTCACCGCTAAGAACAAACATGAACCATCGCGCACACAACTTCTCTGCTGGACCGGGGGCTTTGCCGCTCGAAGTTCTTGAGCAGGTCCAAGCCGAGCTGCTGGACTATCAGGGCACGGGGGTGAGCGTGATGGAGATGTCGCACCGATCGGCGCCGTTCGAGGAGATCCTCAACACCGCCGTCGCCGATCTTCGCGAGCTGATGGGTCTAGACGAGGAGTGGGAGGTTCTCTTTCTTCAGGGCGGGGCCAGTCAGCAATTTGCAAACGTGCCGCTCGCCTTTTTGAATCAAGGGACCGCGCAGTACGTGGTGACGGGTGCTTGGGGTGAGAAGGCGGTGGAGTCGGCGCGCACCGTTGCCGACGTTCATGGCGGTCGAATCGACATCGCCTGGACGGGTAAAGCCGATGGCTACAAGGCTGTTCCCAAGCGGGAAGAACTGGGGATCAACGAGTTTGTGCGGTACGCGCACATCACCCCCAACGAGACGATCCAAGGCGTTGAGTTTCACCACGATCTGGACTGCCGGGCGCCGCTGGTGGCAGATATGTCCAGCAACATCCTATCTCGGCCCATGGACCTGACGCCGTACTCCCTGATTTACGCCGGAGCTCAGAAGAACGTCGGGCCGGCCGGAGTCACTCTGGTCCTCATCAAGAAAGACTTGCTGAAGCGCACCGGCGATTCCCTTCCGCCGATCTTTGACTACCGGGTCCACGCTAAGAACGGCAGCCTGTACAACACCCCGCCGACCTTTGGCATTTACATTTGCGGCAAGGTGTTTGAATGGCTGAAGTCGATTGGCGGCCTGCCAGAGATGGAGCGGCGCAATCGTCGTAAGGCGGCTCGGTTGTACAAGACCATCGATGAATCGAACGGGTTCTACACCGGACATGCGGAGCGAACCTCTCGCTCGTTGATGAACGTCACGTTCACGCTGCCGTCAGAAGAACTCACCAAGGCGTTCCTCGCCGAGGCGAAGGCGCATGGATTGATGGAGTTGAAGGGTCACCGCGCGCTGGGCGGGTGCCGGGCGAGTATCTACAACGCGGTGCCGGAAAGCTCGGTCGAGGTGCTTGCGGCGTTCATGACGTCGTTCGCGTCACGGAATCACGCCTAAGGTTCTGTATGGAAGACGGTGGCAGAAGAGGCTTAGGCCTTCTTTTGCCGACCCACGACCACAAACGCGTTGTTCAGCGCGGGCGATCGGCTGACGTGAAAGATGGGGTCGAACCCCTTCTCCTTCTGCTCGTCAATGTAACGGATATCGGCTTGGTCCAGCATGACTTCGCCCAGTCCTGAAACCTCAAAGTAGCCCTTCTCAAAGGGGCGACCGAGGTCTTCAAAGGTAACTTGCCAGATGTTCTCGCGAATCTGCTTCATGCCGACTCCCTTAGTTTGACATGATTTCGCTTTCCATCGCCTTTCCCGGTTCGTCTATGGAATGAGAACCTCACCGTTCGTAGAATTGAGACAACGACGCTCATGGAAAACACGCCCTTCTTTGACACCCACCACACCCCCGAAACCAACTTGCTGGTTTTTGGCACCGAAGAGCCGCCGGTAGAGCCGATTCGATTTGAGGTGGGGCCTTTCGAGGGGATGGTGGAGCCTGATTCCGGCCAGTTGCGCTACCTGCGCTGGAACGGAATGGAAGTGGTGCGCGGCATTTACGCCACGGTGAGAAAAGACAATTGGGGCACCGTGGTGCCCAAGCTCTCCGACTTTGAGTCTCAGCTCACCAAAGACGCGTTCACCTGCCGGTTTCGCGCGAAGCACGATCAGGAAGGGTACCGGTTCGAATGGACGGGCACCATTCGAGTGACGGCAGAGGGCGAGGTGGAATACGTCTTCGACGGTTCCCCGTTGGTGGACTTCAAAACCGCTCGCACGGGCATTTGCTTGCTGCACCCCCTAAACGTGGCGGGGCTAAAGGTGGAAGTGGAGCATGCGGACGGACCCTGCGAGAACGCTCAGTTTCCTGTTTTGATTCAGCCGGATAATCCGTTCTCGTTCATCAAATCCATGACCTACGAGCCCGTGAGCGGGGTCGAGGTTCGGTTTGAGTTCGAGGGAATCTTGTTTGAGATCGAGGATCAGCGGAACTGGTCGGACAACTCGTTCAAAACGTACTGCCACCCGCAGTCGTTAGGATGGCCCTACCCGCTAGAGAAGGGACAGGAGGTGCGGCAAGCGGTTCGCCTCAAGATTTCCAATCCATCGGGCGAGTTTGAAGGCGATTTGGACCTTCCGCAAATGACCAAGATGCCCTCTTTGGGCACCCTGGTTCGTGGCGAACTGGGCAGAGGTCAGTTGGAGCGGTTGGAGAACCTAGTGGGCCATGTCCAGGCAACCGAAGAGGGCCTCACCTACGCCCATCGTATCGACGTTCCGGTGTTTCTGCGCACCCAGACGCCGACGCTTCCCTCGGTTCTTTCGCCGCGAGACGGCATCATTTTGACTCCGCCGGAGAAGTCGGCAGGACTGGCGTCGGTCGGCTCCGGCCATCGGTTCGCGGGATCGGACGGCAACTTTACCGAACTCAACCGGAATCGACCCAAAGTGGAGGATTGCGACGGCGTGGCGTTTGCCATGAACGCTCAGGTGCACGCCTTTGACTCTCGAACCATTGTGGAAACGGGATGGACCCACGGCGATTGCGCCCGGACGGCAAAGTCCTTCCACCCCGGACAAGTGATCGCGGGACCCATCGACCTTGCCCAGGGTCGCGCCGATGCGCGGACGAGTTCTTTGGTGGCGCTTGGGTTTGCTTTGGCGAGCATTCGGACCCTTGGCGAAGGCGGGGCGGACTACGCCACGTTCTTCGATGCCGAAACTCTTCTCGCGTCCCCTGCTTCCCTTCTCTTCACGCTGCTTCGTAACGCCGAACCGCTCCCCGATCTGCGCGGCGAGGACCCGTCCTGGGTGATGGTGACGGTGAAGGTGGGTCGGTCGAAACGCGTCCTGATCGCCAACCTCATGCCGGAGAAGATGACCGTGGAAACGGGAGTGCACTTTGGGAAATTGAAGGTGTTGGATCGTCGGAATGTGGTTCAGTGGCGAGACTTTATGTCGTTTACCACGGCGGCGGCGACGGAGACGCTTGAGCTGGATAGCCACGCGTTCGCGGTGATCGATACGGACTTGGAGTAGGGCTCGGCGCCGATGTATCGGGGCAGAGTGGTTTCCGGAAAACCTGTTGCCTGCAGCAAAGAGTCTTGCCACGGCTCCGCCGTTCTATCGTTTATCAGGTGATCTTCACTCCCAGGGTTGTCACCCTGGGCTGCGATGACGGTCGCGGCTCCGCCGCTTTTGGCGGGTCGGTATGAAGGGAAATTTCTCTTGATGGGAGCCTGTTCCGGAGACCACCCCGGCCTTTCAGGCCACCCCTCCATAGAGGGGAATTTTGGTGAATCGGTTCTCTACGATTGGTCCAACACGCGAATATCTGGTCGGTCCTCCGGACCTTTCCAGAAACTTGGTTTGGACCCTGAATCTAAAGTTAATCGGACTAACAGAAGACCACTTCCGGATATGTCAACGAGTTTTGGCTGAAAGACAACGGTTGTAGAGAATCGACCGGATCCATTCCCCTCTAGGGAGGGGTGCCCCGATTTATCGGGGCGGGGTGGTCTCCGGGTGGTTAGAGACCTCGCTCCCCTCGGACGTTCGGGGGAAAGAACATCACCCCCGCGCCGACCGCGCTTCCTGCATGTAGTACAACACCGGCACCGCCAGCCGCGACAGCAGCGTCGACGCGATTTCTCCCGCCATCAGCGAGATCGCCAATCCCTGGAAGATAGGATCGAACAGGATCATGAACGACCCTACGATCACTGCCGCCGCGGTGAGCAACATCGGTCGGAAGCGAATTGCGCCCGCCTCGATCACCGCCTGTTCCAAGGCCGCGCCTTCCCGTCGGCGCTGTTCAATGAAGTCGACCAGAATGATCGAATTCCGAACAATAATCCCGGCTCCGGCGATGAATCCGATCATCGACGTGGCGGTGAAGAAAGCGTTCATCAGTGCGTGCCCTGGCAAGATTCCAATGAGCGTCAGCGGAATCGGAGCCATGATCGCGATCGGGGTCTTGAAGCTCTGGAACCAGAACACCACCAAGGCGAAGATGAGGATCATCACCACCGCGAACGCAATTCCCAGATCACGGAACACCTCGTAGGTGATGTGCCATTCACCGTCCCACTTCATGGCAGGTTTGGTTTCGGTGGAGGGCTGCTGAGTGCTCATGATCTCCAACTTCGCGCCGCCGGATCGGATCTGTTCGAGCTTCTTGTTCATCGCGAGAATGGCGTATACCGGACTCTCTTGCTTGCCCACGACCTCGCCCGTAACGTACAGAACCGACTGCAGATTCTTGCGATAGAGGGGGCGATCGGTCGCAACCTGCTCCAGGCTCACAAACTCGGAGATAGGAAGCGGATCCCCCTGCTCGTTGGCAACGGTCAGTCCGGCAAGCGCCGCCAAACCAGACCGCTCGGCTCGGTCCAGGCGCATCTTCAAAGGCACCGTTTCGGTCAGCCCGGTGCCGTCCAAGGCGCCCAGGGTTCTTCCCGCCAAGGCCGTCTCCACCGTTCGACCGATGGCTTCGACACTCACGCCGCTCGCCGCCGCCTTCTCGCGGTCGACCTTCCAAGTGAAGGTAGGGGCGTCGTCGTCGTAATACCAATCCACATCGCTCACGCCCTCGGTGGTCTCGAAAACGTTCTTAACCTCCTTCGCCCAGTTGTAGCGATCTTGAAAAGTGGGCCCGTAAACCTCGGCCACCAACGTGCTCAGGACGGGTGGTCCGGGAGGAACCTCGGCGATCTTTACACGAGCGCCATGCTCCTTCGCCAACTTCTCGATCGCGGGTCGAATGCGCTTAACCAAGTCGTGGCTCTGAGCCTTTCGATCATGCTTCGGAACCAGGTTCACCTGCAGGTCGGCCTGATGAGGAAGGGTTCGTAGGAAGTAATGGCGAACCAGACCGTTGAAGTTGTAAGGCGCGGCGGTGCCAACGTACCCCTGAAGGTCCTTCACCTCCGGTTCCTGCCGAATCCGCTCGCCGAGCAATCGCGTGACCTCGGCGGTTTGCTCCAAAGTCGTGCCGTTCGGCATATCCACAATCACCTGAAACTCGCTCTTGTTATCGAACGGAAGCATCTTTACCGTCACCGCTTTGATGGCGATGAGACCCATCGAACCCACAAGCAAGAGACCCACGACGGCGAAGAACGAGAATCGAGCCCCGGGCTTTCGCAGGAGAGGGGTCATGATCTTGCGATACAGCCGGGTCAGCACGTCGTCGGGCATTTCGTCGTCGCCATGCGAATGCTTGCCGTGCTTGGCATCCTTCTTCAGCAAGCGAATCGCCGCCCAAGGGGTGACCATAAAGGCAATTGCCAGTGAAAAGAGCATCGCGGCGGTTGCCCCCACGGGGATCGGTCTCATGTAAGGACCCATCAGCCCCCCCACAAAAGCCATGGGAAGAATCGCGGCGATGACGGTGAAGGTCGCAAGAATCGTTGGGTTACCCACTTCGTCTACCGCTTTCACCGCTACTTGCAGGGCGCTCAGACCTTTGTTTTGGGGCATGCGATAGTGGCGAACCACGTTCTCCACCACCACAATCGCGTCGTCCACCAAGATGCCAATCGAAAAGATCAGGGCGAACAACGTGATTCGGTTCAGGGTGTAGCCGTACAGCTTGAACACCAGCAGGGTGAGACCTAAGGTCACCGGAATCGCGACCAGCACCACCAGCGATTCTCGGATACCGAGCACCATGGCGATGAGGACCGTCACCGAAACCACCGCCACCATCATGTGGAACAGCAGTTCGTTGCTCTTCTCGGCTGCGGTGTCGCCATAGTCCCGGGTCACCGTGATCTGAACGTTGCCGGGCACCCATTCTCGCTTGGCCTCTTCCACTTTGTCCAAGGCGGCGTGAACCACGTCGATGGCGTTGGTTCCCGGCCTCTTGGCAAGGCTCAGCGTGACGGCCGTTTCCGGCTCGTTTTGATCCGCCGAGGCGAACTTCGCTCCGGTCTGGAACCACGTTTTTCGAACCGGATCTTCCGCCCCGAAGGTCACCTTGGCAACGTCTCGAAGGTAGATCGGCTTGCCGTCTGCCGCGCCCACCACCAGACTTCCAAGCTCCTCTGGAGATTGGAAAAGTTCGCCCACGGTCACGGTTTGCGAGGCGTTGTTCTGATCGAACTTGGCGGGATCGGTTTTGCGATTCGCGCTTTGGACCACTCGCGCCAAACCATCCAGCGAAAGGCCAAAGCCGGCGAGCTTAACCTTATCCGGCGTGACGATGAGTTCGCTTGCCGATCCACCGATGATCTTCGTTTCGGAGATACTCGGAACCTGCTTAAGGTTGTCTTCTAGACGTCCGGCAAGGTTGCGCAAAGCGGCGCCATCCAGCTCTTTTGAGTGGAGCGTGAGGGCAAGGATAGGGACATCGTCGATACTGCGAGGCTTGAGAATCGGAGCGCTCGCTCCGGGAGGAATTTCGTCGTAGTGCGAAGCGAGCTTTTCGCGCAGTCGCACCAAAGATCGCTCGAGGTCTTCGCCCACTTTGAATCGGACGATGAGCATGGAGGCCCCCGGGTTGGAGGTTCCGTAGATGTACTCCACGCCGGGAATTTCCCAAACAAGCTTCTCCATGGGAATGGTGACCCGACGCTCCACCTCGGCCGCCGAAGCACCGGGCATGGCAACCATCAGGTCTGCCATCGGCACAATGATCTGCGGTTCTTCTTCTCTCGCCAACGACTTTGTGGCGAACCAGCCTAGCAGGAGCGACGCAACGATGATGAGAGGCGTGAGCTTGGAATTGATGAACGCCTTTGCCATTCGACCGGCGATGCCCATTTTTTCCAGAGTCTCGCTCATCACTTCACCTCGCCATTGGGAGTTGCGATTGAAGAGAACGGCTTGGAATCCACCCACTCCGAGCCTTTCAGCCCGCTCAGGATTTCCACCCATTCGCCCTGCTCAGTCGGTCGGCGGGAATCGCTCGCAATGCGCCGACCAACGGTCACCAGGCGCCGGGACGTGTTTCGGCTCGCCGCCGACTCGGAAACATTGACGTATCGGAAACCCGCCTTCTCGTAAACCGCGGTAAACGGAACGACCACCCGATTGGTTGTCTTGTCCGCCTTGCCTAGTGGCAAAGTGACCCGGGCGAACATGCCCGACTTCACGCCCGCTGCGCTAGGCGGCACACCGAGCTTGACCGTAAAGGTGTGCGCCTTCGAGTGCCCCGAAGGCGAGCTCTCTTCCAACGCCAGAGAGAATTCTTTTCCAAGCGATGGAAAGTGGCCCGTTGCGGACGGAACGCCCGCGTTGCCTGGAATGGAGGCAAACTTCGTGAAGGCAGACTCCGGGACTTCCACCACCACCTGCCGGTCGTTTCCTTCCACGGCAAGAATCGGAACACCGGGATTGACCATGGAACCGGGGTCGAGATAGCGAGCAACGACTTTGCCGGCGAACGGGGCGGTGATGACGGTGTAAGACCGATTGGCCTCCACCAGCCGACGGTTCGCTTCTGCCTGCGCAACCTGCGCTTGGGCAATCTGAACGTCGTTGCCCCGAAGATCGATGCGTTTCAGCGCCGCTTCGGCAACTTTCAACTGAGCTTGCGCCTGCGCAACGCCCGCCTCGGCTTGGCGAAGCCCTTCTCTGGCCGAAGAGACCTCCTGAGTTCGGGCCCCCTCTTCCGCGATCTTCTGCGACTCGACCGCGCTTTCATAAGCGGCTTTGGCGACGTCTCGTTGCTGAACGGCGACGTCCAGGTTGCGAGCGGCAAGGGCGCCTTCGTCCACCAGAGTCTTCACTCGGCGATACTCGCGGTTGGCAAGCTCCAGCTGCGCTTGAGCCTGCGCCACTGCCAGACCCGCTTGCCGCTTTTCTTGAGTTCTTGGTCCGGCAACCACCAACTCCAATTGGGCTTTGGCAGAGTCTCTGGCTGCCAACGCCTGGGTGACCCCGGCTTTCGCCTGACTGACTTGGGCCAGCAGGGTGCGCCGCTCCAGTTCTAAGCCGGTTTTGGCACTCTCCACCTGCGCCATCGCGGCGACCTTTCCGGCAGCCGCAACTTCCTGTTGGGCATCTAAATCTCGGCTATCCAGCGTAACCAGCACTTGGCCTTGGCGAACCGAATCGCCCAGCCGAACCGGGATCGAGACAATTCGGGAGGAAACTTTTGAGCCGAGGTCTGCCTTCAGTCGCGGCGCAACCGTACCCATTCCCTCAAACACTTCGTCGGTGCCAATCTGCTTGGCCTGCACCAACGATCCGCCGACGGGCAGTTCAAAGGGAGCTTCTTTGGTTGATTGCGACTCTTTCTCCGCATCGCCTTCGCCGCAACCGGATACGGCTACCAGGGTTAAGCCGGCGATAGCCCAGCCGTACACCGCCTTCGATACGGAAGATCGGCCGGGAATGCTCTTCAACT
This sequence comes from uncultured Fimbriimonas sp., assembly GCA_964471545.1. GTDB lineage: Bacteria > Armatimonadota > Fimbriimonadia > Fimbriimonadales > Fimbriimonadaceae > Fimbriimonas. The sequence goes on from CAYYJX010000018.1 coordinate 42,500, forward strand.
GCTGTCCTTTCATAGGTCTCTGTGAGCAAGAGAGAACTGTTTATCAAGAAAGGATTCATCGAGCGTTCAGGTTAAGTTGGACCAGGTGTACCGACTTTGCGGGACCGTTTTTGAACAAGTTTAGACAACCCGTAATTCTACGGGTATCAAATGCAAGGAAGAGTCTGTAGAACTGAAAACCATAAGGCCAACGGGGGTATCTGTGGTCCGTTTTATTTCTGAGTTTGCCGTTCTAGTAGCTTGCGTTTTCTCGTCCGGTTCGATGGAACCGTCCGGTGGTCAGGGACTGACCCTCGAGCGTGCCAGTCTTGTTCGTGGCGCGGCTCCGGTCTTACCGATCACCGCCGATCCGCTCATCTCCGAGTTCATTCAGGCCGACTTCAGTTACGGCCTTCAACGCTACGCTTCGTTCGCAGAAGCAGGCAAACCAAGACGCGCTTTAGCAGGGCTTCGGTCTTTGCTGATGCCGGAAGGGATTCGGGTTGAGTTGGACAATTCCAATATTTCCGATCAGAACCGAACCATGTGGACCGAGGCGTGCCAGAGAGCGCAATCGGTTTGGGAAGAGGCTCTTGAAGAACGCCTCTTCTCCCCTTCCGAACCCATTCCTACCGACAAACGATCGAAGAGCTACGCCCTCGTGCGGGTTCATATCACCGATGAACCACCGACGGGCCGCGACACCCAAGGGGCGATTTTCGTCAATCGGGTGGCCGATGCCACCGATCGCACCGCTCGCTACCGGGTGGAGGCAGACGTGTACGTGTATCGAATGGTCGGGAAGCAGTACGTTACTCGCGATCAGGCCATCGAGGTGATCGCCCATGAGTTGGGGCACTTGCTTGGCTTAGAGGATCTTGAAGACCATTCCCGGCTCATGGGTCCATTTCTGCCGAAGACCGCCAAGGTGCTTCCCACCGCAACCGAGGTGGACGCGTTGATCAACTTCCGGAAGCGGCTACGAGAATCGATTCGGGCGATTCAGCAGTCGGCGAAGATCGGGGACTAGGGTCGAGCTCGGT
>CAYYJX010000019.1:0-42322 GCA_964471545.1 uncultured Fimbriimonas sp.
AAAGATGGGTCGCTGGAGCGAAACGTATAAAGGCAAGCGAGAGAAGATCGCTTGTGTTCTCGACGGTCGGGTCTTGAGCATCGCTGCCGTTGAGAAGGATGCGGTTCTCCGTGAATCGGCTCGAATCACGGGCACGTTCACTCCGACTTATGTGCGAAATCTTGTGAACCTGCTGAACGCGGGTTCGCTGCCCGTGAACCTAAAGGAAGAAGCAAGCCAGGTCGTGGACCCAACCATTGGTGCCAGTGCCTACGACAAGATGATGATCGCGGGTGTGGCGTCTTTCGTCCTGATCTCGCTCTATCTCATTGCCTACTACTTGTTCCCGGGCTTCGTGGCGCTCATCGCCCTTTGTCTTTACACGCTGTTCACACTCACCGCACTCAAAGCGGTTGGCGCTACGTTCAGTCTCGCTTCCATCGCAGGCTTCATCTTGTCGGTGGGCATGGCGGTCGACGCCAATATTCTCGTCTTCGAGCGATTCAAAGAGGAGATGAAGTCGGGTCGGTCTCTCCAGACCGCACTCGAACTCGGCTTCAAGCGAGCGCTGCCCGCTATCGTGGACTCCAACGCGTGTACGATTCTCACGTCGATTGTTCTGGCGGGAGTCGGAACCGGACCCGTCAAAGGCTTTGCAACCACCCTTATCATCGGTGTCGCAATCTCGCTGTTCACGGCTGTCACGGTCACGCGATCGTTGCTGATTTTCCTTGTAGGCTCTGGAATCGGCGCCAATCCAAAGTGGTACGCGCTTGAAACCAACTGGTTCAAGAAACTTGAGCAGAAAGAGATGCACATCGTGGATCGCCCCAAGCTCTGGTTCATCATTTCTGCGGCGACGGTTGTCATTGGCATCCCGTTCGCGTTTATGGGTGGATTCAAGTTCAACGTTGAATTCACCGGCGGAACGGAGATGGTCTATTCGATTCCTCAGGGTTCGAACCTAACTCCGTCTACGATCGCCTCGAATCTTGAAAAGGCGGGTCTGAAGGGAAGTAACGTAAAGCTTGGTTCGGGCCAAGCTAATGAGAAGATCGTTTACGTCACTATTCCTCCGAGTGAGAAGGTGCGGTCGATGGCCACCAACGCCGAGAAGGGCGCCTTCATCGCTCAGTCGGGTGGACTAGACGGGGCAACTCTTAAGGAGCTCAGCGATATTGGACCGACGGTTCAGCGAGAAGTCCAGGAGGGCGCCATCAAGGGTGTCGTCTTCTCGACCGGGCTCATCATCATCTACTTGGCACTCCGATTCGGTTTTTCCGTTGGAGGATTCAAGCAGGGCTTGCGATTCGGTCTATCGGCGGTCGGTGCGCTTATTCACGATATCTTGGTGGTCATCTTCCTTGCTGCGGCGGTTGGCTTCTTCCAAGGTTGGGAAATCAGCGCGCTCTTCTTGACCGCGATGCTTACGATCATCGGTTTCTCGGTGCACGACACGATCGTCATCTTCGACCGAATTCGTGAGAATCTGGCTCACCCCACGGCAGGCGAAAATCTTGGTCACCTGATGAACGAGTCTGTTCGACAGTCGTTCGCTCGATCGCTGAACACGTCGCTTACGGTCATCGCGACCCTATTCATCTTGATCTTTGCCGGAACAACGTCTCCGGACCTCAAGTTCTTCATGCTCACGATGCTCATCGGCATTATTTCGGGCACTTACTCTTCTATCTTCAACGCGGCGCCAATCCTTTACCTTTGGGATAAGGCGATCATTAAGAAGAAGGGAGAGAGCGAAGGGCTGGTCGCTCATGCGCTGAAGCAACTGAACCAGAATCAGGTAGTTGCTACCCGAGTCGAGCAAGCAACGGTCACTTCTCAGTCTGGTACCCAGCGACAGTATGGACAGGTGCGGCGTCGTGCCAACCAGCAAGTCAAGGACAGCTGGAAGGAAATCGACTAAGTCTCCGAACAGTCAGAAAATTGAAAAGGCGATCACTTCGGTGGTCGCCTTTTTGTTAACGATGGGTCAACTCGGTTTCGAATCTGGTTTCCTATAGCCGTGATCCGAAGTGCAGTTCGAATCCTAGCAGCGGCCGTGTGCCTCTGCATCCCGTCTTGGGGAATGGCCCAATCGTCTGTCCCAGAGAGAATTCTTCTAAATTCCCACGAGGACCTGAGCCGAAATGCAGTGGTCTCTTGGAGAACAGAAAGTCCAAACGAAAAAGCTCTCGGTCAAATCTCGGTGGCATCCTCCGACCCAAGATTCGTCAAAACGGCTCGTGAGGTTGTCGGGTCTTCTGAAACCGTTCTTCTCTCCAATGGCAACAAGGCGTTCTACCACCGGGTGAGTTTTCAGGGATTGACACCCGGAACCTCCTACAGCTATCGGGTGGGCGATGGCAAGACATGGAGCGAGTGGATCGACTTCCGAACTTCAAAAGCTGTCGATGACTCCCAGCGTGTTGAACCGTTCAGCTTCATTTACTTTGGCGATGCCCAAAACGATGTGAAGTCGTTATGGTCGCGAGCTATCCGGAACTCGTATCGCGAGCTTCCTAAGGCCGACCTACTGCTTCACGCGGGGGATCTGATCAACATTGGCAACAACGATCTTGAATGGGCCGAGTGGTTCTATGCCGGATCGTTCATTCATGGATCGATCCCATGTTTGGCGGTCCCAGGCAATCACGAATATCCAAAGGTTGGCGAGTCGCGCGTGCTTTCGACTTTCTGGAAGCCGCAGTTTGCTCAACCCGCAAACGGTCTTCCTGGGCTGGAAGCGAGCAACTTCGTGATCAACTATCAGGGAGCGCTGTTCATCGCGCTGAACTCCAACGAGCGCATTGAAGAACAGGCAAAGTGGCTTGAATCGACGTTGAAGAAGAGCAAGGCCCGATGGATCTTCGCCACCTTTCACCATCCGGTGTATTCAACCGCGAAGAATCGGGACAATCCAGAGATTCGGAAGCACTGGCAACCGCTTTTTCAGAAGTACAACGTTGCGCTCGTTCTTCAAGGGCACGACCACACCTACGGTCGTTTCAACGTTCCAACCGGGCTCACCGCTCAAGATAAGGGTAGCGGCACCGTTTACGTGGTCTCCGTAAGCGGCCCGAAGATGTACGAGCTTGGTGAAACCGCGGAAAAGGACATGGATAAAGTGGCCAACTGGACGCAGCTTTTCCAAATCATTCGTGTCTCCCATGATAAGGTGCGCTTCGAAGCGTACAAGATCACGGGAGAACTGTTTGACGCGTTCGAACTCACCAAGAACCGAAACGGCTCGAACCGCTTCGTCAAAGTAAAGCTACCGAACGCGGGCTGAAACTACTCGTACATTTCCCGAAGGGTGCGGGGATTCTGCCTCCACCCTTCTTCCACGCGTACGTGCAGCTCTAAGAAGATCTGCTTTCCAAGCATTTCCTCGATTTCTTTGCGCGAATCCATGCCGATGGCCTTGATGAATTGCCCACCGCGGCCGAGGAGAATCGCTCGCTGACTGGACTTATCAACAACGATCGAGGCGAGGATTCGTACGATGTCGCCATCATCCTGCCAGCTTTCCACAACCACGCCAGTGGCATGGGGAACTTCCTCGCGCGTTCTTTCTAGAATCTTCTCCCGAACGAACTCACCTGCCATGAAACGAGCGCTCTGATCGGTGAACTCGTCTTCCGGGAAGAGCGGGGCGCGTTGGGGAAGCCGTGATACCAACAGATCGACCAGCCTCTGCACGTTCGTGCCCTTGGTTGCGGTGGTGAGCATGTAGTTCTCTTCACCCACTCCCACCAACTCGCAATAGGCTTCCACGTTCCTAATAACGTCCTCGGCTCGGAGCTTGTCCATCTTGTTTAGGCAGACAATGACCGGAACTCCGCACGACCTCACGAGAGAAGCGACGTGCCGATCCTCCTCGTCTGGAGCCTTGGATCCGTTCACCACGTAGAGAACGAGGTCTAGGTCGTGCAAGGCCGAACGGGCCTGTTCCACCATCGAACGCCCCAGTCGGTTATGGGGTTCATGGATTCCAGGGGTATCCACAAACGCAATCTGGTATTTGTCAGTCGTCGCAATGCCCAGAACGCTCCTGCGCGTGGTTTGAGGTTTATTGGAGACGATACTCACCTTGTGCCCAACGATGAAGTTGAGCAAGGTGCTTTTGCCGACGTTCGGTTTCCCGATAAGGGCGACGCGTCCGGATCGAAAATCCATCTCTATCAGTCCTTCCTTCTGAACACGACAGGCATGTCGAAGTCGTCACCAACGGCATAGTTCTCAACCGTTGCATCCGCAGGGATGTCTTGCCGATCTCGACCACGTCCGCCGCGTCGGCGTCGGCGTCGGGAACGACCCGGTACTTCGGAAACAACTTCGTCCTCTGTGGTCTCTTCCGCTTGCTCTTCCACCGGTCTCAAGAACCATTCGTCGATGGAGTCCTCAGTTTCGAATCCGTTCATGAATTCATCGAGGCGGACGATGGGCACATCGAAGTTCGTCGCATCAACGCGGATGTTGGAATCGCGCGGAGGCAACTCCGTGATCTTCAGCAGCTCGTTCGGATTCTGCTCGAGCATGGCCTGGAGTTCTTCCTTGGGTCCAACGTAATAGGTGTGGTTGCTTCCGTCGATGCCGATGAACCTCAGGTTTGTCGCGTCAACCATGGCCCAGTCGCCGGAGGAAGCGTTGATGGCGCTCCACCGATTCGGCATCGTAATCGCCCGCGAACCCTCTGCTGAGCAGTGAACGGTGAGGAACGGAGGTCGAACGTGGACCACATCGTCGCTGTGACTCCAAATGTGCGCCCCTGCCATTTGGGCGAGGGCGCGGATGAGTCCAGAATTGACCGTGGCTTCGCCAAGGAAGACCGAGGTCCAGTCGAGATCCGGCATCTCGCCCGTCACGTTTCGGACAACGAAGCTCGGAAGGCCGCTTTGGGTGTATTCACCAATCACGTGACCGTCTTCGGGAATCGCAAAGTACGTCGGCGAAAGCTCAACCTCAGACTGAATGGTTCCAGTGGGGAATGCCGATGCTAGCGGGTGGCGACGATCAAGGATCGTGGTCCCGGGCTTGCTGAAGATCGGCTGGGGCTTAATCGCAATCCCGGTGACTTCACGCACACGCTCTAGCGAATCTCGACCGGAGTCGAAAAGACCGCCCGCATAGATCCAAGCAAGCACCTTACCGTCACGCTGGAGCCGAGTTTTGATGGCTGCGCGGAGGTCGCTGCGGATATCCCAAGCGTTGACAAAGATGTTGAGTTTCGTCTCGGGGAATCGCTCTCGGTGAGCAAGATCGCTGATCAGATAGAAGCCAACACTTACGCCTGCCCGAAGGACCGCCTCACGCAACGAGTGCAGAAGCGTCTTGAAGGCGTTTTGGTCGTTGACGTAAGCAAGGGTGCGTTCGTCTAGGAACACCGCAACTTCGGGATCCTTGGTGTCGGCAGCCATGCGCCGGACCAGAACGTCCTCGCTCTTCGCCGCGCGCTCCCAAACGGAGTTCGCCGTCAACCACCCATTGCCAAACGTGTCGGACCAGATCAATCCAGCCGCGTGCGCCAACGCACCGCCCAAGTCTCGGTTGTGAACGCTTTCCAACGCTTGCGGCGTTCGAAGCATGACGTTGTGCGTATCGGGCTCGGTTCCTCGGGCAAGGGAAGTCTTGTAGTCCAGTTCGCTGAAGAAGAGCTTGCCGTTCAGGGCAAAGCTGTCGACCATCGTTGCAAACGGGGCGCTCTGTCCGGGTTCTCGCGAGGAGTAGCCGCTTGGAGCGGAGATAAAGTCGATTTCGGGCGTGCGAAGGACCTTGCCCAGAGACAGGTGGCTGCTATTTGGATGCGGATGCTCTAGGCTCAATCCGTATTCCAGGCCGATCAAGAACCATCCTTCGGAGGCTTCTTTGAGAGCGTAAGACACGTCCGCAATCCGCGCCATGGTTTGATCGCTGTAGAACAGCATGGCGTCCACAATCGGTCGCTGCTTGCGGTCAAGCAGAATCGAACGGTCCTCTTTTCGTAGCTCAACCTTGGGAAGGATGATGTCTTCAAACTTGGCTGAACCATCGAACCACGATGCTTGGAGCATCACGTCGTCGTTGACATATCGTTCCCGCACCCAGGCACGGAATTTATCTTGCGCAGCCGGGCTTCGATCAGGAGTCGTTTCGGTCGATTGGAACCAGATTCCTCCATCCAGGTGGAGACCGAGCAGGCTCGAAGCGACGTTCGAAGCCCTTAACGACTTCGTGAATCGCACCAGGAGCGAGATCGCATCGTTCCAGATCGCGTCATCCGAGAGGCTCGGTCGACCGATTCGACCGTTGCCCATGCGGTACACGGCGTTCGGGTATCGCTCGTCCCATCCGCCGGCGAAATCGAGTCGGATTCGGAAAGCGACTTGGGCTTGAGGGTCAACTTCCAGGGTCTTTCGCACCAGGTCGGTAGCACGCCGTGCGGCTGCATCGACGCCGTTCTCATCAAGATGAACATCGAGTCGATACAGGAATAGGTGTACGCCTGCTTCGGCGGCTTGTTTCACCTCGTCCAAAACGTTCGAGACTCGGGCATCATCGGAAGGCTCTGCTGCAAAGAAGAACGGCGGGTAGACCTTGCCACCCTTCACGAGAGTGGGTTGACCATTGCGGACAATGACCTGAGGCGCGGCTTCTGGGATCTCGATGAGGGCACGAGGAGGAATGATCGACTTCGGCTTCTCTCTGAGTTTCGGGCGGAAAGCAGGGACGACGCCATCATCGTCGCTCGGTGCATCCGCATCGAATTCGTCCGACTCGTTGTTGGGCGAAACGGTGACAGGCTTCTCAGCCTTCTCGCCCCGTCGGTTGTTTCTAGATCGTCTTCGATCTCCATCTCGCTCTGAGTTCTTGGGTTCTTCCGAGTCGGTCGGACCCTCGGTTTTCTCTCGCCAGACCGGAGCAGGCAAGTCGATATCAAGGCTCAGAAATTCTTCGATGGGCGCCAGGGCGACAGCGGGCGCCTTTTCAACCTTTCGATCGTCTCTCGCGACGCCTTCACGCGGCTTCACCTCGCGAGCGGGTTTAGCTGCAGGAGCTGACCCCGTTCTTGGTCGGAACGATAGTTGAACGTCGTCCAGGTCCGCATCCACTTCGGATGGAGAAAACGCAGGGGCGGAAACCTTTGCGACTTCCTTTTGGATGGGTTTCTCGGACGTCTCCGCCGCAGGCTTGGATCGGCCGAGCTTTCCTCGAACAGGGCGAGTTTCTGCTCGCACTTCGGCTTCGACCGGCTGTTGCGGAGGGGCGGGTTTCTCGCTTGACCTTGACGGTCGACCAGACTCTCGCGATCGGAAAGTGGGGATCGGAAGATCCAAGTCATCGTCGGTGCTCGACGCAACCTTTGTGGGCGCTGAAATCGGGGTGGGTGTCGCTCCGATTTCTCGCTTGCTGCGGAAGCCTCGTCGTGGACCCTTTGGTTCCTCAGAGGAGCCGACGTTCGCCGACGATTCCTCCTTCGCGATTGAAGCCGGCTTCGAAGCGGGCGCTGCTTTGGCGGGTGCTACCGTTGCTTTCTCTGCAAGAGATTCTTCTGGTTTAGAAATCTTTCGACCGAGGCGCTTTGGGGCTCCGGTGGGTTGAGAATCGGTAGGGGTGGTAGGGACGGTTGTCGTCTCGGTGGTTTCGGCTGCTAGTTGCTTTTTCCGGGGCATGTCAATGTTTTCGTAGTTCGTAAAGCCCACTCGAGAAGAGCTTGGGGGGTGTCGAGCAAAACGGTTGGCTCTTCACTTTGAAGAGCATCCTTGGAGGCGGCACCGTAAGAAACCGCCACCGTGGCGAGCCCTGCGTCCGCGCCGCATCTCATATCAAAGACGGAGTCGCCGATGAATAAGGAGCGCGATGCCTCGCATCCGAGTCGCTGCAGTGCAAGCCGCGCACTTTCCGGATGGGGTTTAGGGTCGTGTACGTCAGAGGCGCATACGGTTGCGTCAATGTAATCCCCCCAGTCGATTCGCTGCATAAAGCTCTCGAGTTCGAATCGGTTCTTTGAGGTCACAAGGGCAATCCGGGCACCGGATTGAGAAAAAACTTTAAGGGCTTCAATGGCCGAAGAAAACGGTTGCTCCAGGGAGACATTCTTTTCAAACGCCTCCATTGCAAACTCGCTCATCTCATCGATCTCCTCGTCTGAGGGTTCGGTATCGGTGAAAAGACGAAGTTGCTTTCGAAGAGGTGTCCCGATTAGTCCACGCACCACTTCCGGAGCAAGATGCACGCCTCGATATTTGGCGAAGGTCTCTGTGAGACCGGCGACGATCATGTCAACGCTATCCATTAAGGTGCCGTCGACGTCGAAGAGGACAGCTTCAATGGTGGTTGGGATCGGCCGTCCTGGCATCGCACTCATTATGGCAGATTCAGTGAACCTATGTCGAACTTGATCCTGGATACAAAACCGGGGCTAAAGGATTTTAGGTTCTCGCCGATAAACGATGTGTAGAGCATGGAAGTTAAAAACGTCTCTGAGACGCCCTTCCTGTTCGGGTTCACCGCATCAAGTTCAGGCGCCGAACTTCCTGAAGGGGAGTTTGCTTCAGTCCTAGCGGGTGTAAATGAACCTGGAACAACGCTCTCAACAAAGGCAGAAGTAGTAGGGACAGAGCCGATTGCTCCCCTGCAGATACTGGACTCGCCGGAGTTGGGGCAGGGCGATATTGGCTACGATCTCGTGTCGAGAACGCACGGGGTCGTTGACTCGTTCGTGAACGCCGAGGGCGACAGAGGTCTCTCTCTTTCCGGTATCGAGAAAGGGCTTGCCGCGGTCCAGATTCCTTCGGAGATTCATCCCGCGAATGACGCACGCGGATGCGGGTCTGCAGATGATTCTAGCGAAGTTGTCGGAACGATTCTGGCGCAGAACCCGGGGGCGACTGGAACCGAAGAACTTCTTTCGCGGGAAGGTCCGCTTGAGGAAGAAGTTCTTGATCTGCGATCGCTCATTTCTGCAGAGATTAGGCGGTCCCAACCGACCCAGACCGACATCTCGCCGATCGTCGTAGCATTTCACGGGCATGGAGTTATTCCTCATCAGGACTCCGAATTCACCGGAGGTACCCCTCTCGGTGAAAAGCAAGATAGCTCCCAAATTCTGAGCCTAGTGTCGCTGGCTAAGCTGCGAAACACCGCGGTGGAACTCGCCTCCGGGATTGAGCGGGTGGGACAAACCTTTGAGAGTCTGCGGCAACTTCTTGCTTCGGCAGTCAATGAAGGTCGGAATGCTGTCGTGGGAGCAACGTCTCCCCTGTCGACCGCGAACGAACTATCGGAAGGATGGCCAAGCATCGAGAACGGTGTGCAGATCATCCCGGCTTCCGTCGGGAGTGAGTTACCGGATAAGGCGACTTTTCTTCAGATCAGCGAGGCGTTGGGCATTGTTGGCATTTCAATATCCGAGGAAACGTCACTAGAATCTGAATCCCCATACGGAAGCTCGATAGACGGGGCGGAGAGTTCGATTGGTCATGGAGAAACCACCGCTGGATCTGGAGAAGTATTGGCGCGGAAACTTCTCGTAGATGTCTCATCTGCATCGATCAAATCCGATCCAGAGTCTGTTGCGAGCGCTGCTGGAGAGAGTCCGACCGCACTACATCTTGACCTCAACGGCATTGGGCGACAGCCCGATTCCGTTAAGCAGGCCGTCGCCTACACATGGGCTGCTCTCGATAAAGAGGCAAATTCGGCCGTAGGCCAGAAGAAAGTGCCCCAGATCTCTCTCGGCACTTCGGTTTCTGTCCCCGGGGGCAACTCTGCTGAACCATCCCTCTTGGGTTCAACTCGTCAGCCGGTAAATGGGGTTTCTCAGGTTCTTATGCAAGGAGCCAACTCCGTTTCGCAACATCAATCCGAGGTACCGTCCGAATCGATGAGCGGTGTCGCACCGGCTCAGAGCGAGTGGGATCCAGCTCGTGAGACCGTGCCGGCCGTTGATTCGGGGATTCACGGAGCCGACGCCTCCTGGCTCGTCGGTATGAAGGCTGTATCCGAGGGTTCTGCCACACCGATCGCTTCAGCGGAAGCTTCGAGCAAGGTCTCGGATGGACGACTGACCATCGAAGGCAACCATTCCCTAATGGAAATTCGATCGGAAACGGTTCGAAAAGTTGCTGAGCATCTCGATCGCCTCCTTGTCACTCGGTCCAAATCTGAGAGCGTGATTCGGATGCAACCCGAAGAACTTGGCTCCATTACGATGGTGGTGAGAAACGTCAAGAACGATATCGAAGCCGTCGTGACCGCGTCTGACGAGCGCGTCAGAGAGCTTCTTCACGACTCTAGGCAAGATCTCATTCACAACCTTCACCAGAAGGGACACTCCGAGGTGAGAGTCACAGTTGCAGCCGAAGCGAATTCCGCTGATAGGCAATCGTCCAATCGGGACTCGTCTCATCAACAAGACCAGGGGCAACGTCCGAGCTTCTCGCAGGAGTTTGGCTCTTCCTCCAATGGCCAGTCGTTCTCAAGAGAACAGGACCGGCAGGGAAGTCATGCGAATAGAGTATTCCGCCCAGAGGACGAACGGAGCCTTCGAGCGGAAACGAACCCCTCGAAAAAATCGGAAACCTTCCGAAGATTCCAGAAAGTGATCGACGTGGCGATCTAAGGCAAGTACATGAGCATTCCAAACGTTAACAATTCCTCAAACTACGTCGTTCCTAAACTTCCGACGGCGCGGAAAAGCGAGCTAGACATGGAAGCTTTCTTGAAGCTTCTCACCGTTCAGCTTGCGAACCAAAACCCGCTCGAACCGATGAACGACCGTGACTTCTTCGCCCAGATGGCGCAGCTTGGTCAAGTGCAGGGTATGGACCAGTTGAACAAACAAGCGCAACTGGAACAGGCTCAAAACTTGATGGGCAAGGAAGTGACCGCCGTTCGACCGATGACGGAGTCGAACACGGGCGAGAACGAACTTGTCACCGGCGTGGTCACCAAACTGAACGTGAGAAACGGGCAGTACTACGTCGGCATCAAGGAAGCCGATGGTGGAATCGTGGAGGTTCAAATGAACAACATCCAAGCGGTTACCCCTCAGCGCAACGTGAGCGATTATCTGCCGCTGGTCGGAAGACAGGTCACAGGCACGATCGTGAACGGCACCATCTCAACTGCGGTGTCCGGTCAGGTGAAGGGTGTTGAGACAAAGGATGGACAAATTGTCCTCCGCGTCCAAGATACGGCTGGAAAGGTGCAGACCTTACCTCTAGAACGTCTAGAATCCGTTAGCTAGCCTATGGATAGGATTCAGAACCCCAAAATCGCCGGGTTGGTCCCAAATGGCCTCCCGGAGATTCAACCGGCAACCCGAACGGGCCCTGCCATCGCCCCTGGCGAATTTCAGTCGATCCTCGAAGATCGATTGAAAGTTTCTGGTCACGCTCAAACGCGCATGCAAAGTCGGAACATCCAACTTGAGCCTGCGGACTGGGATCGCGTGATGAAAGGGGTGGAGAAAGCAGCCGAGAAGGGAGCGAAGGAATCGTTAGTCTTGGTCGACGACGTTGCCCTCGTTGTAAGCATCAAAAACCGTACGGTGATCACTGCGGTCGATCGCCAGAACTTGAAAGAAAACGTCTTCACAAATATTGATAGTGCGGTGGTTGTCTGACCTAAAGAACTATCAAAGTAGTCCGATACAATCTGTGGTGGAAAAGAGCTGGACCAGGTGAACCCTGGAGGCCAAGCTAAAGGAGCGATTCTCCAGAGGCAATCCACCCTGTTAAACAGCAAACAGGGAAACAAATATGCTACAAGCACTCTTGGCCGGTGTTGCGTCTATTAAGTCGCAACAAACTCGAATGAACGTCATTGGCAACAACCTCGCCAACGTTAACACAACTGCCTATAAAGGCTCCCGCGTGACCTTCCAGGACATGCTTTCGCAAACGGTTCGCGGCGCAGCCCGACCGAGCGAGAGCCGCGGTGGTACCAACGCTATCCAGTACGGTTTGGGCGTGTTGGTCGCTGGAACGGATACCAATAACGAGCAGGGCTCCCTCAACGCAACGAACAGGCCGACCGACCTTGCGATCCAAGGCAACGGCTACTTCATGATCTCCAACAACGATCGAATCGCCTACACCCGAGATGGAGGTTTCGACCTCGACGCGGCGGGTGATCTTGTTCACCGTGCAACGGGTGAGCGGGTTGCAGGTTGGAGCGCAGACGCTTTTGGCAATATTGATACCAGCGCGCCGATCGGCACGAACAGTACGATCAACGTGCCTCTGGGAAGCTTGAACGCAGTTCAGGTCACCTCGCGAATGTCCTTTACCGGAAACTTGAACGGTAACGCTTCTCCGACCGATGCTTGGACGGCTCAAATTCGAGTCTTCGACGGTCTTGGCGGCGCACACGACCTTACGATTCAGTTCACTAACCGCCAGAACCCGGCCGTGGGACCCGTTCCAACGGGTGGCGTCCCCTCTTGGGATTGGGCGATGTACGAAGGCGCTGCCGGCACAGGAACGCTTGTGGGCTCTTCGGCCGACGCAGGCAACGAGCGACTCTACTTCGATGCGAACGGCCGCATGGTCTCCGATCTTGCCGCAGGAACGTTTAACTCGATCACGGTCCCTGGCGCAAGCGGCGCGTCTCCCTTCGATATCCAAGTCGACTTCGGCACCATCACGCAGCTTCGAGGTGACACTCAAGTAAACGCCCGAGACCAGAACGGTTTCCCTCCCGGTTCGCTTCAAAGCTTCACGGTAGGTTCCGACGGTGTGATCACGGGTCTGTTTACCAACGGTCTTACGCGACCTCTTGGACAACTTGCAATGAGCCTTTTCTCCAACCCGCAAGGTCTGGAACGAATGGGTAACAACCTTTGGCGAGCTACGGATAACAGCGGTATCGCCGTTGTGGGTGCTCCCCGAAATGGTGGTCGAGGCCTGATCAACGCTGGATTCCTTGAGCAGTCCAACGTTGACATCGGAAACGAATTTACGGACCTCATCGTCACGCAACGTGGCTTCCAGGCGAACACCCGGGTTGTCACTACGGTCGACGAGATGCTGCAAGACCTCATCAACATGAAGCGGTAATCGCTTCGCTAACCAGAGTGCTTAAAGCCCTCCCCGCCCATAGGGAGGGTTTCGCTTTTTTGTCCCCTCGTTTTGCTCGGTATCATTGGCACCATGCAACGAGAAATCGTTTCCACCGATCAAGCTCCGGCAGCCATTGGACCGTACAGCCAAGCAGTGAAGGCTAGCGGCAGCTTCCTCTTCATGAGCGGCCAGATTCCGCTGACTCCCGGGGGCGAACTTATCCAGGGCGATGTGAAAGCTCAGACCGAGCAGGTTCTCGCCAACATGAAGGCGGTTCTCGAAGCGGCGGGCCTGACATTTGACAACATCGTCAAAACGACCATCTTCCTCAGCACGATGGATCACTTTGCCACCGTAAACGAGATCTACGGAAAGGTCTTCACCGGCGAGCCTCCCGCACGAGCAACTGTTGCCGCAGCCGGATTGCCACGTGGCGTGGACGTTGAGATCGAAGCAATCGCCGTTTTCTAAGCCCCAATGAAGCATGTTGTCTCCGTCAGCCTTGGCTCTAGCAAGCGCAACAAGTCGAGCCAACTCCATCTGCTGGGCGAGGAATTCCTTGTTGAGCGGATAGGAACCGACGGAGACATGGCGGCTTTTGCCGCCAAATTCAAAGAGTTGGATGGTAAGGTCGACGCCTTAGGAGTCGGTGGCGCCGACGTCTACTTGGTTGTCGAAGACCGAACTTACGCGTTTCGAGAAATCAAGCAGATCATCAGCGCAGTAACCCAAACCGTCGTGCTGGACGGCAGTGGATTGAAGCACACGCTTGAGCGTTCCGCCATTGCCTATCTTGCGGATTCGGGAATCGTCGACTTTGGTCGATGCAAAACGCTTCTGGTTTCGGGAGTGGATCGTTTTGGAATGGCGCAGGCCCTTGCCCAGCGCAGCAGTTCGGTGGTGTTCGGTGATCTCCTTTTCGGATTAGGGTTGCCCATTCCGGTTCGAACCTATGCCGGATTTGTCCGTTTGGCAAAGCTGCTCTTACCGCTTGTCACCGTTCTGCCGTTTAAGTGGTTCTATCCAACGGGTGAGAAGCAAGATAAGCGAACGCCGAAGCACGAGAAGTTCTTCCAAGAAGCAGACCTGATTGCCGGCGATTGGCACTACATTCGGCGCTACATGCCTAACGAGCTGAAAGGCAAGATTGTCCTCACCCAGACGCTGAGAAAGGCGGACATCGACCTATTGCGCTCTGCGGGTGTGCGACTAGCCATTACGACCACCCCGGAGGTGGAGGGGGAAACCTTCGCCACGAACGTGATGGAAGGCGTACTTGTGACTCTTCTGAAATCGCGAGGGGAAGAGTCCTCCGTCGAAAACTACGGCAAGCTTCTGGACCAACTAGGCTGGAAGCCAAACGTGATTCACTTAAGCGACTAGTTTTCCAGTTGGCGCGGTTCAAAGGGGCCCTCTCAAGCGTAAGGTATCTTTAGACCCGCTTGCCCGTAATACCCAGGTACACCTATCGGGAACTGGAGCAAGCTTGAACAAGGCAGGCAACACCCAGTGACGCGATTTGCATTTGTCGTTCACCCGCTTAAAGCGAAAGACGCGGCGAAGAAGTATCCAATCTTCAAATTCTTCCCCGATTCGGTGATCGAATCGATTGGTCGCAAGCTCAAGCCCAGCGTCGTGAGCCACATCACGGGCATTGAATCGATCACTGGAGCGAAGACAGAGGGTTGGTTCATAGGGTGTCCCCTCACCCCGGACATGATGACCAAGAAGATGCCTCTGGAAGAGGTGTACGAGAAGATCATTGGTTGCACTCACCTTGCCAAGGAATTGGGCGCAGACATCATTGGTCTGGGAGCTTTTACCAGCGTTGTAGGAGACGGTGGGATCACCGTTGCGAAACACTCTCCCATCGCAGTGACCTCCGGAAACAGCTATACCGTTGCAACCGCAATCGATGGAACGCTGAAGGCGTGTTCGATTCTGGGTGTCGATCCAGCAAAAGCGACATTGGCCGTTATCGGGGCTACCGGGTCTATTGGCAAGACATGTGCGGTCGTCCTTTCTCGGTCGTTCGCCAAGACCATTCTTGTCGGTCGAGACCTTGAGCGAACCGAAGCGGTTGCCGAGCAGGTGCGCAACGGAGTTGCTTCGGTGAACGTCGAAGACATTCGCGAAGCGGATGTTCTCATTACAGTTACCTCGGCCGGAGCCGAGATTGTGAAGCCGGAGCATTTGAAGCAAGGCGCCATTGTTTGCGATGTTGCCCGCCCACGAGACGTGAGCGTGCGAGTTGCCAAGGAGCGCCCAGACGTTTTGGTGATTGAAGGCGGAGTCGTTCGAATCCCGGGCAACGTCAACTTCAATTTCGAATTTGGCTTTCCTCCGCAAACGGGTTACGCGTGCATGTCGGAGACCATCATGTTGGCTCTTGATGGAAGAGCTGAGAACTTCACCCTCGGTAAGGATGTTTCCGTGGAGCAGGTGGAAGAGACCCGTCGACTCGCCGCTAAGCACGGGTTTGAACTCGACTGGTTCCGATCTTTTGAAAAGGCGGTTCCGCAAGAAGCCTTTGATCGAACCCGAGCCGCGATTCTGGCGCGGGCGCAAAAAGAAGGGGTTGTGGCGTAAGCCCCAACCCCATCCTATTTCTTCAGCCTAGATTTAGAAGCTGACCTTAATGCTCTTTCGGGCTTCCGGCTCTTCGAGCTCGAACAGTTCCTTCGCCTTGAATCCACCTGCGAATAGCTTGCTAGGGAAGGTTTCCAGCCGCGTGTTGAAGTTCGTGACTGCGTCGTTGTAGTACTGACGGGCGAACGCAATCTTGTTCTCAGTGCTTTTCAGCTCTTCTTGCAACGAGAGCATGTTCTCGTTGGAGCGAAGTTCCGGATAGGACTCACTGAGGGCAAAGATTCCGTTGAGGGCGGACGTTACTTGCGCGTCGGCAGCGGTCTTCTCCGAAATCGATCTCGCTCCGAGTGCCGAGTTACGAGCCTGGATGACTTTCTCAAGCGTTTCCTGCTCGTGCTTCATATAGCCCTTTACGGTCTCGACTAGATTCGGAATCAGATCGTAGCGGCGCTTCAGTTGCACATCGATTTGAGAGAACGCGTTCTCTGCCTCTCGTCGACTGGCGACGAGGCCGTTATAGATCGAGATGCCGCCGAAAATGACGACACACAGGATCACGATGATCAGGATTAAAGCCGGGAGCATAGTTTCTTTCCAGTTGGGGTTACGAACGATTAGACGTTAGGGTTGCGAAAGGCGATTCAAGTTAACGGGCTTTGTAATTCCCGGTGCGGTCAGCTGAAGTCGATCTTGTGACTGAATCGTCACCTTGATGTTCGCGGCGACCTTTTTGATTTGATCGGGCTGGGCCTCCAAGGACCGCTCGGCGACAAAGGCGGGCTTCAAAGAAAGTTCATCGCCACTTACGAAGGCTTCGCCTGACCAAGGAAGCCCTAGAAGAACAAGAGAGAACTGTCCTTCGGGGGTCAGCTTCAATTCGACTCGTCGAATGGCGCGCGCGAGGGTGTCATCGGTCGTGTTTAACTCACCAACATCTGCGACGCCCTTGAATGTCCCAACGAGCGGAGGGTTGTGCGCACATCCCATCCAAAGAACCGCAGCGATGGCTAGAACGGCGTTCTTTGTTCGATGGGTTGGTCGGTTCCTTACGGTTTGAACCACCTTCGCAGATATACTCGGACCGATGGTGCCGATCACGAAAGAAGTCTACACGTCTATGGGTCTGAACGAATACGAGTTCAATTTGATCGTTCAGATGATCGGCCGAGAGCCATCCTATACCGAACTTGGGATGTTCGCGGTTATGTGGAGCGAGCACTGCGGTTACAAGTACTCGCGCCCCATTCTTTCGAAGGCATTCAAGAAGTACAAAGAAGCCATTGAGGGAGCAGGCCTGGAAAACGCCGGAGTCATCGATATCGGTGATGGCATGGGCGTGACGATGAAGGTGGAGTCCCATAACCACCCGAGTTCGGTCGAACCATATCAGGGGGCGGCCACAGGCGTGGGTGGAATCATTCGTGACATTCTGACCATGGGAGCGCGACCGATCGCCTCGCTCAATTCACTTCGATTCGGTCCGATCGAGAACGGGAAAGCTCCAGAAGCCATCGTCCAGCGGAATCGCTACCTATTCGATCACGTGGTTGGCGGAATCGCAGGATACGGCAACTGCGTAGGCGTGCCTACGGTTGCGGGCGAAGTGAATTTTCACCCTCGTTACAGTGGCAATCCCTTAGTTAATGCGATGTGCGTAGGCATACTCCCGCTTGATAAGGTCACCACAGCTGCGGCGGCCGGAGCAGGGAATCCGGTGCTTTATCTCGGGTCAGCAACGGGTCGGGACGGTATTCACGGTGCGACCTTCGCATCGGAGGCGCTCGACGAAGAGAGTGAATCGAAGCGACCAAACGTTCAGATCGGCGACCCCTTTGCGGAGAAGCAGGTCATCGAAGCCACTCTTGAAGCTCTTGAGACCGGGGCGATCGTCGCCATTCAAGACATGGGTGCCGCCGGTCTAACTTGTTCGACCATTGAGATGTCGGCGAAGGGCGAGGTCGGAATGGAGATCGATCTTGACCTTGTGCCGATGCGAGAATCTGATATGAGCGGCTACGAACTGATGCTCAGCGAAAGCCAAGAGCGCATGTTGGCGGTTGCTCATAAAGGACGCGAGAAAGAGGTTCTCGATATCTTCCACAAGTGGGGAGTCAAGGCCGAGGTCATTGGCTATGTGATCGACGAGCGAGTCGTTCGCGTACGTCGCCACGGGGAACTGATCGCCGAGGTGGATCCTCTGCTTCTCGCCGACGAATGCCCAACCTACACGACCGAGCCTGCTGTCCCGGCCTATTTCGGGGAATATGCGAAGTTCGATCCGCAAAGCCTGCCCGCCGTAAATGTCGAATCCGCTCTCTTGGATCTTCTGAAGTTTCCGGACATCGCCTCGAAGAAATTCGTTTACCGACAGTACGACCAACAGGTTCAAACTCAGACGGCGATTAAGGCCGGAAAGGGCGATGCCGCCGTACTGGCGCCGACAGGTTGTTCGCGTGGCATTTCGGTCAAGATCGATGGCAATGCCCGGTACGTCTTTGCGCACCCGCGCCGAGGTGGGCGCCTGGCGGTGGCGGAAGCCGCCCGAAACGTCGCTTGCACCGGTGCGCTCCCAGTAGCCGCAACCGATGGTCTCAACTACGGAAATCCGCAACAGCCCCATGTTTACTGGCAGTTTTCTGAGTCGGTCTTTGGCATCGCCGAAGCTGCGGAAGCACTCGGTACTCCGGTTGTGAGCGGCAACGTGAGCTTTTACAACGAATCGGAACTTGGAGAAGTGCTACCTACTCCGTTGATCGGCGTCCTGGGAGTCATCGAAGATCCATCAAAGAGCGTTGGTATCGCTCCTAAGTCGGGTGACTCCCTTGTCTCCGTCACCATCGAATTGCCCGCCGATCCTCATGGTTTCCTCGGAGCATCGGCCTTTGCCTACGCCATCCACGGTGTTGAATCGGGTTACCCTGCTGATACCGACCTTGAGAAAGAGGCGGCACTTGCCAAATTCCTGGTGAGGGCAGCAGACGGAGGTTTGTTGAGTGCCGCTCACGATGTGAGCGACGGTGGTGCCGCGGTTGCTCTCGCGGAGATGGCGATTGCGGCCGGAGTAGGTCTCACCGCCGAGCTTTCTGGCAACGGAGGCACTGCGGAAAATCTGTTCGGTGAACGCCCTGGTCAAGTGTTCGTGACCACCTCGCAACCGGATCTTCTCCTGAAACTTGCGTCAGAGTTCGGATTAACCGCTAATGTTGCGGGAACCGTTGGTTCCTCGGAACTGAAACTTAGTACCCTGGGTCACACTTACAGTTGGAACTTGAACTCCCTCTCCAGCGCATTTGAAGGAGCGATTCCTGCAGCGATGGAAGGGGCACCCGTTTAGATTTGGCACGAATTATGCGTTATCGTTCTGTTATGAAAATGAGTCGAAGTCTGTTGATCACTGCGGTTTCCGCAGTTCTGATGGCTTCCATCACCGTTGCCGAGCCGCTGCAAGGTGCAGGTCAGGGAGATACCAACCCGGCGAAGAACGGACAGCAGCTTTCGCCCGAAGAGCGCATCATTAAGCAACGCATCGCCGAAGCATCGGCTTTGTATGACGCACGCGATCCGAAACCGGCGATCGCAGCCTTCGAAGCCCTTGAAAAGGATGCACCTGAAAATGCCGAAGTAAAGTCCTGGCTGGGCTTCCTGTACCTACGAACGAAAGATCTCGACAAGGCGATTCCGAAGCTTGAGGCGGCGAAGAAAGGCAGGCCGAACGATCTTGAGATTCTCAACAACCTCGGAACGGCTTACATGGAAGCAGGTCGGCTTGATGAGGCAGAGAAAGTTTTTGTCGAGTTCACCAAGCTTGATGACGCTCGCTTTGAGCCCCACTACAACCTCGGAAACATCTACCTTGAGAAGCGCGATTACGCCAAGGCGATCAATGCGTTCAAGTCGGCTAACCTTCGAAGCGCCAATACGCCTTACATCCTGAACAACTTAGGCGTAGCTTACGAGTCTTCCGGAGACATCAAAAGCGCGGCAACAGCGTTCCAGCGCGCATCGGATGGCCAGCAGAAGAGTGGTGCGTATGCTCGAAACGCGGGTTTGATGTTCTTCAAGCTTAAGCAGTACCCGCAGGCGATCACCTACCTAGAGCGGGCGATGGGGAACGGCGTTGCTGAGGACCCGGTGGTTCTTGCTCTTGGCGATTCTTACGCGAAGACGAACAACTACCAACGGGCAGCCCAGCTTTACGCGACCGTTGCAGGGGCGAAGGAGAACCAATCGACCTATTGGTACAACCTCGGTGCCCTACGAGAGCGATCGGGCGACACGGCAGGGGCAGAAGAGGCCTACCGAAAGGCGCTCCTTCTCGACGACCGGGACGTCGACACGCTGAACAATCTTGGTTTGCTCCTGTACAAGCGAGGAATCTACTCCGAAGCCCGGACCCACTTCGAAAAGGCTCTTGGGCTCACGCCGACCAGTGCCCGAGCGCAACGCAACTTTGTTGCTGCTTGTGTATCCATGGGCGACTATCAGTCCGCGTTCCCTTACATGAAGAAGATGCTCGCGTCGAATCCTAAGGACAAGGATCTTCGACTGGACTATGCGGCAGCCCTCTTCCAGATGGGTCAATCGGAAGAAGCAGAGAAGGAGTTTAGAAAGGTTCTCGCCGCTGATAAGAAAAATGCGGAAGCCTTGAACGGGATTGGGCTATGCCATCTGAAGAATTCTCAGTTGGTCCAGGCCGAAGCGGCTCTCCGATCGGCGATTAAGTACAACCCGAAGCTTGTTCCGGCTTACAATAATCTTGCCATTTGCTTGGAGAAGCGGAACCGACGGCCGGAAGCGATCGAGTTGCTCGAAAAGGCAGCTAAGATCGATCCGAATCACGCCGAGGTTCAACGAAATCTGAAGCGGATGAAGGCAGCGGCATAGTTGCAGATAGGCTTCGTCGTCAATTCTCATCGTGAAGATGCCATCATGGCCGCCCGAGAGGCGGCCAAGTGGCTTTTGTCAAAGCGAATCGATGTAAAGACAGAAGCCCAAACGGCTCCTATTGTGGAGCTCAACCCGGCTTCTCGTGACGAACTTGCCCAGAGCGATCTGGTCGTAGCATTCGGTGGCGACGGAACCCTCATCCGTGCGGCACACATTTGTAGTGAGCGCGGGACTCCGATTCTTGGCGTCTACTTCGGTCGATTCGGATTCGTTACCCAGTGCGACCCGAAGGATGTTCAAAGATCGATTGAGAAGTTTCTGGCCCAGGACTACACCCTGGAAACCCGAATGATGATTCAAGCGGATCTGGTTCGGGGAGACCAAGTCGTGGCGTCGCTTCACAACCTAAACGAAAGTGTTCTCCAACGAACTGTCACCGACCGAATGCTCACCTTCGACGTCGAGGTGAACGGAGCCCTCCTGACGCGCTACCCGGCTGATGGCGTGATGGTAAGCACTCCAACAGGTAGCACCGGATACAATCTCTCCGCAGGCGGGCCAGTGGTCGATCCGAACATCGAAGCTCTGATTCTCACCGCGGTGGCGCCCCACACCCTCTCGGCAAGACCGCTGGTGCTCGGCCCGAAAAACAAGATCACTCTGAAACTGGACTCCGGAGGCGATTCGGTCTTGTCTGGCGATGGTCAAACGAGGCTCCATTTGTTGAAAGGCGACGAAGTGCGGATTCAGAAGTCTCCACGTATGACAAACTTAGTCTCCGTAGCCGATCAAGACTTTCTTGACAAGCTCCGTTACCGACTTCTTTGGAGTAAGAGCGTCATTGGAAACGACCCTGAGTAGCCCCACCATCGCATCGACGAAGTCCATCCTTTCCATCGAGGAGGCGAGGGTCACTTATCCCGTCAATAAAGGGGTCGTACGAGCGCTCGATGGAGTTTCCCTTTCCGTCAGTCCCGGAGAAATCGTTGCGGTTGTGGGTGAATCCGGTTGCGGTAAGACCACCCTGGCAAAGTCCGTTCTCGGTCTTCAGAAACTGGCAGGTGGACAAATCCTGCTGAATGACACCGAAATCAACGGGACTAGAAAGGGAATGGCCGCCCACGTTGGGATGGTTTGGCAAGACCCGTACGCCAGTTTGAATCCTCGGTGGACCGTGGCACGCTCGCTCGAAGAGCCTGCAAAGTTGGTTGGGCGAAAAATCAACGTCAAGGAAGTGTTTGAAATGGTTGGATTGGATGAGCGATTCATGGATCGCTATCCCCACCAGCTTTCCGGTGGTCAGCGCCAGCGAGTTGCCATCGGACGGGCGCTTGCCCTTCAGCCGCCGCTTGTGATTTGCGACGAACCCACTTCCGCCCTCGACCTGAGCATTCGAGCACAGATTCTCAATCTGTTGAAGGATCTTCGATCGAAGTTAGGCTGCGCTTTTTTGTACATCTCGCATGATTTAACGACTGTCCGGTTTTTGGCGGATCGTGTTGCGGTGATGTATCTTGGGCGAATCGTCGAAGAAGGACCTACCGAGGCCATCTTCAGTGAGCCGAGGCACCCTTACACCAAGGCGCTCATGGACTCAGCTCCGACCCTGGACAAGCTGATGTACCTTCCAGATCCGGTGGAAGGCGAAATGCCCAACCCGACAGAGGAGTTTGTCGGTTGTAGGTTCGCCGGGCGATGCCCATACGTCTCCGGTCGATGCCGCGAAACGGATCCAGAAGAGACCCATGATGGGAATCATCGTTTCTATTGTCACCATCCCTTAACAATTCAAGTGCAATAATCTCCTTAACATTTGGAGGACGGCCATGGAGGGAGGGCAGTACGCACGCCATGCCTACGACGCGGAATTACGAGATTTAGAGCACGAGATGGTGGCGATGGCAAGCATCGCCGAGACGATGGTCGCTGAGGCGACTGAGTCGTTACGCAAGCTCGACCGTAATCTCGCGATGGAAGTGATCCGCAAGGACGATCAAATCGATCGCCTGGATCTTCAAATTGAAGCGCGGTGCATGCGGTTGTTCGCTTTGCAGAATCCCACGGGAGCCGATCTGCGACTTGTCGGTTCGATGATGAAGATCATTACCGATGTCGAAAGGGTGGGCGACTTAGCCGTCGATTTGGCAAAGGTGGCCCTCAAAATCGACAACGAAGCGGGGAAGTCCGACGTTGTTGATCTTTCCAAGATCGCGGGACTTTCAAGACAGATGTTCCGGGAAGCCGTTCAGGCATTCGTGCGACGGGATAGTGCGCTTGTTCAGTCTGTGAGCGAAGTGGAAGGAGCGGTCGATGAACTCTATCGCCAAATCCGTCAACAAATCTTTGACTTAATGAAACAGGAACCGGAAGAAGTGGTTCCGCTGGGTTGGCTATTCTTGGCGATCCATCATCTCGAGCGGATTGCCGACCACGCAGTCAACATCGCCGAACGGGCTGAATTCGTGGTCACGGGCGAACTGAGGCAACTCACCCGTGTGCATAGCCTTTCCGAGTCGTCAGAACCCGCTTAAAGAAGCGCCTTGGCTGCTTCGGGTAAGTCGTTAAACGAGGGCTGACCCGACTGGGCACCAGGTTTGGTGACCGACTGTGCTGCCACGTAGTTGGCGAATGCCGTCGCCCTTGCGGGCGACAGCCCGCGGGAGAGACCGAAAGCGAGTCCGCCGTTGAATGCGTCGCCCGCCCCAACAGTGTCAATCGCTTGAACCTTCGGGGCGGCAACCAATTCTCGCGATTGCCTGGTGGCAACATAAGCCCCCTTTTCGCCTAATGTCGCACAAACTCCCAAGATTCCGGACGCGAGGAGCTGATCGATGGCTTGGTCCAGGGTTGCTTGATCGATAACGCTCACGCCTGTCAGCCATTCAAGCTCGTGCTCGTTTGGCGTGATCAAATCGACAACTTCCAATAACTCGGAGTTAGGTCGACTGGAGATCTCGGGTGCCGGATTGTAGATCAGGATGCGGTCCTCCCGATTGTCACGTACCCACTCGGCGACGGCAAGGTTTACGAGCGGATCGATTTCGTTCTGCAGAAGAATCACGGCGGGATCACATGCTTCGAGAGCAGTAATGGCCTGATCCGGTCTGAGCTTCAGGTTAGACCCTAGAGTCACAACAATCTGGTTCTGGCCCGATTCATCGATGCAGATGATTGCAGCGCCTGTAGAGGCCTCTTCTGTGCGGACGGTGAGGGAGGTATCTACGCCGGACGAAGCGAGTCCCGCGAGCAGTACCTCCGCTGCAGCGTCTTTGCCGAAACAACCGCAGAAGGCGACGTCGGCGCCGAGCTTTCCAATCATAGATGCTTGGTTGGCCCCCTTACCGCCACAGAATGCCGAAAACGATTTTCCAACGCGGGACTCACCTGGTTTCGGAAACCGATCGACATACGCGACATAGTCCATCACCGCGCTCCCGACCACGAGAATCCTGCTACCAGCCATTCGCCAAGGATACTAAATGAAAGCAATGAGCGTCTTTAGTTCATGACCTCAGCGCTGGTGCTTGCGACGATTCTGGCGACCTCGCCGTTACCCCCAGCCAAGAAGCAAGAGCAGATCGTGTTGCCAACGGGTGAGGTGTTCACCATCTCGGAAAAGCAGGGATCGGCGCCACTGGTCCCCAATATGGGCAAGAAGTTGCTCAGCGAGTGTGAGATTCGGCTTATCGGAAGAGGTGGAACCGTTGTTCTCGATACCGAAGCTCGCGGTTTAAGTTTGTGGGTGGAAGGGCGGGAACTCCCAACCTCCTTGATCGAGCTCTCGATTGCGGGGCTAGGAGCGGGTGGGTCCAGAGTGATGAGTCAGCCAGACACAGGCTTATTCCTCTGGGTTACGGTTGTTCGACAGCGATCTAGCTAGGCGATTGGATTCATCCACCGTCTGCTTCGGTATCCTTTCGCAAGCATGTTAAAGGAGTTAAAGGAACTATGGGGTTTCCGAGAGCTCCTGTACGTGATGGTTCAGCGTGAACTGCGAATTCGCTACAAGAATTCAATCCTCGGGATCTTCTGGTCCTTCCTGAATCCTGTCGTCCAGGTAGGCGTGATGACCCTAGTGTTTGGGCGCATCTTGAATATCGGCGTGCCAAGCTACAGCGCTTATATCCTTGCGTCCTACCTGCCGTTCATGTTCATCCAATTCTGCGTGCTCGATTCGGCGCAGTCGGTTCTTGCCTCGCTCCCGCTGATTAAGAAGATCTACTTTCCGCGAGAGATTCTCCCGCTAGCAACGGTCATCTCAAACTTCATCCACCTGCTCATCGGGTTCGGCGTTTTCTTCCTTTTTTTGCTCATCACCTTTGTTCGACACCCTCAGGTGAATCCATTCCAGGCGGGAACACTGATGCTTCCGGCTCTTCTCGCGGTGAGTTTGATGATGGCTATCGGCCTGGGATTCATCGTGAGCGCCCTCAATACGTTTTACGAGGACGTGAAATATGTGGCTGGAATCGCCATGTACCTGCTGTTTTTCCTTTCACCCGTGATGTACTTCACGGAGCAGGTGGCGGCGACAAGCGCAAATGCACAGAGTGGGAACTGGCTGTTCCGTCTCTACCATCTCAACCCGCTCGCTGTGCTTTGCACCGCCTATCGGAAAGCACTGCTGGCACCGGTGGACGTTCCAATACGAGGCGCGGAAGTTTCGCCGCCCGTTGATCTGAACCCCATCTACTATGTCTGGCTCGTCATCTTCTCGTTTGTCACCATGGTCTTCGGATACTGGTTCTTCAATCGAGTGAAGTGGAAGTTTGTGGAGCGACCATGAACAAGACCATGATCGAGATGAAGAATGTCCGAAAGACATTCTTGTTGAGCAAATCGGGCATCGCCTCGATCAAAACCTTGCTCCTTTGGTGGAAGCGCCGAGAACTTGCCAAGCTTGAAGTCCTCAAAGGCGTCGATCTCTCGGTTCAGCAAGGAGAGTGCGTTGCCGTCATTGGGAAAAATGGAGCGGGGAAGAGCACGTTGCTCTCTCTCCTTGCTCGGATCTACAAGCCGTCCGAAGGCGAGGTGTCGATCCAAGGACGCGTTGCTCCCTTGCTGGAGCTCGGCGCGGGATTTCACCCGGATCTGAGTGGGTTAGAGAACATCTATTTCAACGGTGTCATTCTTGGTCTCACCAGAGAACAAATCCAAGCGCGACTTCCGCAAATTGTCGAATTCTCGGAGCTGGGCGATCACATCGGGGCACCTGTCCGGACCTACTCCAGTGGGATGCAGGCAAGACTGGGCTTTAGCGTAGCGGTACATGTGGACGCTGAGATCTTGATCGTAGATGAGGTGCTGGCAGTCGGCGACTACAACTTCGAGCGCAAATGCTTTGCGAAGATCGATGAGTTCCGTAAAAGCGGAGGGACGATTTTGTTGGTCTCTCACCAATTGGACCTGGTGAAGAAGATCGCCGATCGGGTGGTTTGGCTAAAGAATGGGGTGGTTGTTCAGGATGGCTCCGCCGAAGAGGTCGTTGCGGCCTATCTGGCTGAAGATCCGGCGAACAACTAACCGCTCCGGTTTTTGCGCGGGTCGATCTGCTCGGGTCTCGCTGACCTCACCCTAGCGAACAACACCACCTGGTCTGCGAAACTGCTGACGAAGCCGAATGTGATCGCAGTTGGGATCGCCCAGAGGAACAGTCTCAGTAGGGCGCCGATCTTGTTGACACACTTGCAGTGGCGGCGGGCGCGCTCGCCTTGAGTCTTGGCGAAGAAGAGTTCTTTGCCCGCGTTGTACCGAGCCACTGCCAACCATCGTCGATCCCGGCTGCTAGATCCAAGTTCATGGACAAAGGTTGCTTCCGGGACGTAGACGATCCTCCCGAGTTTCGCGAGTCGGTGGCAGAGCTCCGTATCTTCACAATACAAGAAGAAGTCTTCGTCGAACCGCTCAGAAAGGGCTTTGCGCGTCATGAGGCAAGCCCCCATGACTTGTGGGGTATCCACTGGGGTCGATCCGGTTGCGAGCAAGCGACGGGTGTTCCAGTAGTTCGCTGGGGAGAGCGGGGCAAGCTTCTGAATCAGTTTGTCTAGAAGAAGCTGTTCTAACCACACACGTCCAAGGGTGAGTTGCTCTGCCGTACTGTTTTGCAGCGATCGATCCGGGTTCAACAATTGCCCCCCGGCGGCGGAAACGGTGGGATCGTCGAACGTCGCGGCTAGGCGTGACACAGATTCGGCATCTGCGTAGGCGTCGGAATTAAGATAAAGAATCAATTCGCGATCGGCTTGAAGGACGCCAAGATTGTTCGCGGGTCCAAAGCCGATGTTTTCCTCGAGCGCGATCAAAATGGCTTCCGGAAAATCTGCGCGAACCATGTCCGCCGATCCGTCACTCGAGGCGTTGTCGACGACGATGACCTGCTCGCCGCCTGCAAGACGTCCCAGACATTTCTTCAGCTGGTCGCGGGTGTTGTAGCTCACCACGATGACCGAAACATCCTTCGCGGTGTAAGACATAACGGTCTCAGTATGAATTGCCAGACAACCGAGCGAGACCGGTCTTGGGAATCTTTGACTTCAATGCTACACTTGATGGTTCATGGGGAAAGAGATCCAGGTAACCCGCGAAGGGGATGAAAAGCTCAAAGCGGAGCTTGAAGAACTGAAAGGTCCCGTGCGAATGAATATTGCGGAGGCCATTCGAGAGGCGAAGTCTCACGGCGACCTGCGCGAAAACGCCGCGTACCACGAGGCCAAGCTCAACCAAACTCGCCTTGAAAGTCGTATTGCCGACCTCGAGCGAGCTCTTCAGATGGCAAAGGTCGTGGAGCGCCCGGATGTCCACGGTGAGATCGCTCACCTGGGATCGCGCGTGATTCTTCACGACACCGAATTCGATGAAGAACTGTCCATTAAGCTAGTCGGTTCTTTTGAGGCTGATCCCGCTCAGGACCTCATCTCCATCGGGTCACCCCTTGGTGAGGCCGTTCTTGGGAAAACCATCGGAGACGAAGTTCAGGTCGAGGCCCCGGGTGGCGTCACCATTTACAAGATCCTGGGCGTTTCCAACGAATCATGATTTTGCGTAGGGCCGCTCTGCTTGTACTCACCGCCTTTATCGTAGGCGGGTGTTCCAGCGGCGGTTCTCCTACGCCTGCCCCGATGAAGGCGGATTTCTCTGGGTCGCTCGATTTAGCTGTACCCACTCAACTGCGGTTGCGGAACTTTCGCAAAGACCTGCAACTTGGAGAGACCGTCGAATCGGCTTTCGAGGTTTTCCCGGCTCCTGCGAAGTCGTATCCGTTTTCAGACCTCCCGCCGGGGCTGAAACCACCTTTCGAAGCACGCGGATGGGAGACAACCGAAGGCGGGTTCGGTGTCATCACATTTGAAGGGCGAATCGCTATTGCGATGCGCCAGTACGAGCACTACGACCTCTCAAAGGTGGATGCGCTTGTGGAGCAGGTGCGCCTTGCCAATCGCGAACTCACGCCGAAGATCATGGTTGGGCAGAAGGCCCGATTCTGGATGTGGGTCGATGGTGGCTACCGCCTGCTCATCTCGGTACTTCCAACGTCGGATACCCGCGGGGTTGTCTCGGTCTCCCTTGGAGATTACGCCCTGATGGACTACTTAGGACTGCAGCCGTCCGAGTCGAACTCTCCGGCTACCGAAGTGCCCGCGTCCCCAGAGGACACGACCACCGGCCCCGCAACGGAGCCCTCTGGTGAACTCGGCGGCGGAGGCTCGCCCTCGCCGAATCAACCCGAATCTCAGGGGGCCGAAACGCAGTCCGAATCGACTGGGGAAATGGGTGGACAGCCTGTTGACCGAGGACAGGGTCGTTCTGATTCATTTTTCGTCCCTCCCCCTGCAACTCAAAACTCCAAATCTTCACTATGAGTCGATCCTGTGCGATTGTCATTCCTGCTCGCATGGCGAGCACTCGTTTCCCAGGTAAGCCCCTGGTCGACCTGTGTGGAAAGCCCATGCTGCAATGGGTTGTAGAAGCGGCTCGAAAGGCTGATTTGACCGATGAGATTGTGGTCGCCACGCCAGACGATGAAATTCTGGACGCGTGCGCGCGTCTCGATATTGCCGCAGTACGCACAGCGCTGAGTCATCCCAGCGGCACCGATCGACTTGCAGAAGTCTCTGATCATCTCTTTGCCGACGTGTACGTCAACGTCCAGGGAGATGAACCTCTCATCGATCCGGAGACCATTCGCGCCTGTGCCCAACCGCTTTTGGAGGACCCGACTCTTGAAATGGGGAGCATCTTCTCCGCCATTACCGAAGAGGAGATCGACAACCCGGCTGTGGTGAAGGTGGTTACCGACCTGCAAGGAAACGCTCTCTACTTCAGCCGTCACGCCATTCCGTTCCCCCGGAATCCTCGCGTCTCCCCCGTGAAGAAGCACGTGGGGATCTACTGCTACCGACGGGACGTCCTTCAACGATTTGCCTCCTGGGAACAGACACCTCTCGAGGCGACGGAATCCCTGGAGCAGCTTCGGTTCCTTGAGCATGGAGTGCGAATCCGGATGTCGGAAGGGAAGGCAAGCGCGGTTGCGGTCGATACTCCTGAGCAGGCGGATGAAGTTCGCAAACTGCTGTCCGGCGCGGGTCTGTAGTTTCTGGACGATCGTCAAAAAGAACCGCAGTCGCAGGGCGGTTGCGTAACCTATACTTAACGTCCGCATCGCAACGAAGCGTGCGAAATCTGGAGACAAGAGGTCCAGTGCTGGCCCTTTGGGTGAATGACGCGCGTTAAATTTGAACTGCCTGGTGATTGGGAAGATCCGGATGGTCTTCACCACTTGGTTGCCCATATCAGAGAGACTCGCCCGAACGCGAACATCTCGAAGATTCGGCTTGCGTACTTCGTTGCCGAACAGGCTCACGCGGGTCAGCTCCGATCTTCTGGCCAGCCGTACGTCACCCATCCTCTGGCAGTGGCCGAGATTCTTGCCGACCTGCGCATGGACGACGAGACTCTGTGCGCGGCCTTCCTTCACGACGTCCTTGAGGACGTTCCGGACGTTCGCGGGGAAGATCTCGGTCGGGTGTTCGGCGGTCAAGTCCTTCACCTCATCGATGGCGTCACTAAGCTCAAATTCAAACCACAAGGGGAGTTAACGGCCCGTGAAAAAGCAGTTGCCGAAACGACTCGCACTGCCGAGACACTGCGAAAGATGCTTCTTGCGATGGCCAAAGACTTCCGGGTCATGGTCATTAAGTTGGCTGACCGTTTGCACAATCTGCAAACTCTGGGCGCTCTGGCGGAAGAGAAGCGAATTAGGATCGCTCGCGAGACTCTGGACGTGTATGCCCCACTTGCGGCCCGTTTAGGTATTTGGCAGCTCAAATGGCAATTAGAAGATCTTGCTTTCAAGCATCTTCATCCCGCCGAGTTCCAGCGGGTCAGTGAACTGGTGGCAAAGTCCCGCGTGGAACGCGAAGCCGAGTTGGCCGATTCGATCCGCGTGATCAAAGAGAAGTTACAGGCCAGAGGGGTCATGTCCACCGAAATTCGGGGTAGGCCAAAGCACCTCTATTCCATCTTCAACAAGATGGTCAAGCAAGGTGTTCAGTTTGAGGAGATCTATGATCTCCTTGCATTGCGCATCATCGTCCCAGAGGTATCCGACTGCTATGTGACTCTGGGAATCGTGCATGAGATGTTCACGCCGATCATGCAGTTGTTCTACGACTACATTGCTCGACCAAAACCCAACGGATACCAATCTCTGCACACCAAGGTGCTTGGACCCACTGGGCAGCCGCTCGAGATTCAGATTCGCACCGTGAAGATGCACGAGATCGCCGAGTTTGGCGTCGCGGCGCACTGGAGTTACAAAGAGGGCATCTCCGCGGGCGATGAATCGGTCAAGCTAAAGGACCTTCGCGAGCAACTTTTCGATTGGTCGTCTGAATCCAAACTTTCGAGCGATTTTCTGAGAAGCGTCTCGACCGATCTTTTTGCGGAGCAAGTCTTCGTCTTCACGCCAAAAGGCGACGTTTTGGACTTACCGGTTGGGTCAACGCCTGTTGACTTCGCGTTCCGCGTCCACTCGAAATTGGGCATGACCCTTGTTGGCGCAAAGATCAACGGTCAGATCGCACCTCTTAGCACCCAGTTACAGAATGGTGACGTCGTCGAAATTGTCAATCGATCCAACGCTCAGCCCTCGCTAGACTGGCTTGAATTCGTTAAGTCGCAGCATGCTCGCAGCAAGATTCGAGCCCACTTCCGCAAGCTCAACCGCGAGTCCGACTCGCATCGAGGACGAGACCTTCTAGAAAAGGAATTGAAGTCTCTGGGACTTGATCCAAAGCAGTTTTTGGGTGAAGACAAGCTCTCTCGTCTTCTCGAGCATTACAACAGCGTTGAGAGCCCAACGGAACTGCTGGCGAAGGTCGGTAGCGGCTTGGTGAGCGTGCAAAGTGTGACGCAGCGCCTTCGAGGCATTGCTCCCGACCAACAGACTCCCAATCGCGTCGAAGTCAGCAAGTCTCGGGAAGGCAAGCTGGAGCTACGAGGCTCGGGCATGGATGGCATTCTGGTGGCCCGCGCGAAATGCTGCGGACCCATTCCCGGCGACGAGGTGGTTGGATACATCACTCGTGCTCGCGGCATTTCGCTCCACCGAAAGGTTTGCCCAAACGCCATCGCCTATCTAAGTGCGGAACCCGAGAGATTGATGCCATTTGCCTGGACCGGAGACACCAACGTGTATGGGGTTTCCCTTCGAATCATTGCGGTAGACCGGACAGGTTTGCTTGCTGAGATCGTAAACATCCTCAGCGAATCGAAAACCAACCTCTCTTCAGGAAAGATCAAGACTCTGCCAAACAGTACGGCCGAGATTGACGTGACCATCGATGTTCGCGATACAGACCACCTTCAACAGGTCATGACCAAAATTGGAAACTTCTCCGACGTGATTTCCATTCTTCGGGTGCTGGGTAAGGGATGAGAGTAGTTGTCCAAAGGGTCGCGATGGCGGGCGTACGCGTAGACGGCAAAGAGGTCGGACGGTGCGGACCGGGTCTACTCCTTCTCGTTGGCATCCATACGGCTGACGATGAAGCCAAAGTCCAGAAGATGGCTAAGAAGATCGTGGGGCTAAGAATTTTCAACGATGCCCAAGGCAAAATGAACCTGGCCCTGACAGATTTTCCTTTCGATGGGCCTGCCGGTCCCGCAGCGCCGCTATTCGACAAATCGATCCTTGCCGTTTCAAATTTCACTGTTTACGGAGACGCTTCGAAAAGTCGGCGACCCAGCTTTACGGAGTCTGCTTCGTTCGACAAAGGTAAAGAATTATTCGATCGCTTCGTGGTGGAGGTCCGGACCCTGGGCGTAGAAGTTCAGACCGGAATCTTTGGTGCACACATGGATGTGTCCCTTGTGAATGATGGCCCGGTGACCCTTGTGGTGGACCTGTAGTTGTTCGGGAGACGAAAGACCTATTTGAACGTGAACCTAGCGAAACGAGTTATCATGTCAGACGTCCGACCTTCGAATCCGAAACGAGGGAACGAACGTGGTAACTGGAATCGCAATGAGCTTTGGAGCTGTGGCAGGAAAAGCAGTGAGCGCTGACTCGGACGAAGCGCTTGTGCTGCGTGCCCGGGAAGGGGACTACAAAGCATTTGAAATGCTCTTCGAGCGCCATCGGTTACTGGTTTACCGCTTCGCTTACCAGATGACAGGCAAGCGAGATGATGCGGAGGATTTGGTCCAGGAAGCCTTCGTCCGCGCCTATCAGAACCTGGGTCGATATCGTGATGAGGCTAAGTTCACAACCTGGCTTCTTAGGATCGTCTCAAACCTCACCACGGACCAAATGCGGACCTCTAAGCGTCGCTACGAACTTGAGCAGAAAGAGGCGACGGGTGGATTGGAGTGGATGACCATTGGTTCCTTCGAAGATCCAGAAGAGAATCTGGAGCAAGATCGACGGCGTAATGCGCTCCGAAAGGCACTTCTTGCCCTTCCAGAACATCACCGACGCATGATTGTGCTACGAGATCTGGAAGAAAGAGAGTACGACGAGATTTCAAAACTGTGTGGCTGCACGGTGGGAGGCGCAAAATTACGCGTCCTTCGTGCCCGTAGAGCGTTGGCAGAACGCGTGAAACCCCTGCTGGGAGACAAATAAGATGTTCGGAAAGTCGGAAGATAAGTGGATAGAGATTGCTTTTGGAGAGCAGAAGCTCCCGGAGGGATTCTCGGCAAAGGATGCGGACGACGAAGAGATCCTGAAGGCTTACGAATCTCTCAGAGACGACTTGCAGTTGCTGAAAGACATCCCGGAGATGCAGTTCTCTAACGAGCGCCTACGAGATGCCATTCTTGCCGCGGGTCCAAAAGCTTCGGTAGAAACGCCCTGGGTTATTCGATGGGGATGGGCGATCGCCCCGGTAGCGGCGATGCTAGCCGTGGGTGTCGTGTTCTTGAAGGGGAACCTGTCTGGAACCGAACCGAACGTAATCGTTGCTCCTGGATCGCTTCAAAACTCGACTGCCATCGCCTCTAATAACTCGCTGGCAACATCGGAGGCCGCCGCCGTCGCTCCCGCCCAAAGCTCCGTTTTGAAGCAGGCAGAACCTTCGAAGTCGGAAATGCTGGTCACAAAAACTCGAGTGAAGAGTTTTGTCCGAAGAAAAGTCGATGGACGACCTTCGGGCGTTCGACTCGCAATGGCAACTCCTTCGGAGACAAGCAAGAAGGCACTCGGGACGCTTGCGGCTACTGCCCGTCCGGAAGCCGTATCGCTCGCGTCGGATGGTTCGGTGGGATCAATGGCTCTTACACGTGATGCTGATTCTGGTTCCGGTGGTGTCGCTGGAGCGGACGCTATGATGGCGCCGGGTAAGGCCGATCTTGGCGGTAATGTTGTTCTTATCGACGCGAGTTCGGATTCTGTAACTGGGCTTCCGAACGCTACTGAAGTTTCCAAGAATTCTGAGAAGGTCGCACTGGGTGGTTAATCTAGCATTCGCTTTGGTCATGGGATATGCGCAGCTCGATGCTCTCGAGCAGCAGACTTGGGTTCGACTCAAGCGATCCGTCGTGAAGCTTGAGCGAAATGGCCAGACCGTTGGCCACGCGGTGTTGGTGAACCAAAACGGGTTGTTCCTGGCGCCCAAGTCAACGGTGCAACCGGGCACTCAGGCTGTCCGATACGATGGAAAAACGATCGAACTCAGCGCTGTGGGGGCAGATGGGACCTCTCAGCTGAGCGTGCTTCAGTCTAAGGAGCCGACCACGGGCATGGTTCCGGTAGGAATGCCCCCTTTTCGACCTGGAACGGGGACTCGTCTCCTTGCGGTTTTCTCGAACGGGCCCTCTAGGGCGCAGGTGACTGCGCACAACAAGATTGGGGTGGTGAAAGGTACCAACCGCGCGTTGCCCCTTCTGGAGCTTCGCTGCGAGGTGACCGACGATGAGTTGGCGGGTGGTCTCCTCTTCTCGAGAGACGGAAACTTCCTTGGGGCCATGCTCGCGACCTTGTCTGGCACGCAACAGCAGGTGAACAACTTCAAAGAGTTCCAAGCGAACGCAGATCAAAACTCCGTTGCGGCACAGGCCAAACAAGCGGTACCGAGATCCTTTGGACCGACGGGGCTGGTGATCGGGTTCATCCCTGCTCCCGAAGTGGTGCAGCGGGCCATTATCGGACTGAGTGAATCGGACCACCGAGCGAAGTACGGATCGATTGGTGTTTTTTGTCGCGAAGGGCGAGGCGTTGGAGCGGAAGTTGAATCCCTTGATCCGAAGGGCTCGGCGAAAGAAGCGGGTCTCCGCCCCGGCGACTTTATCCTTTCCCTTGGGTCCACCGCTGTTCGGGACACCTCTGACTTTGTGCGCGGCATCTATGCGTTGACTCCCGGAACCATTGTCTTGGTCTCCGTTCAGCGCGGTGGACAGTTGTTCAACTTCAAGGTTCCCGTGAAAGAGTCTCCACAGTAGAGGCAGGGCGCATTGTTTGTACTTGCCATTGGACTCTTGTCCGACCGCCGAATTCGTTTATATCTGGCTTGAAGACCACATCCACGTTGCTTCCCACCGGGATTTGGGATAGCTCCTCATAGCGTCCAAACGCCACGCATTCTTGGTCGCGACCGTCTTCCCCTCGAACGATGACCCGCGCGTGCTTGCCGCCTCCCATCGGTTTCAAGTCCTTTAGAGTGACGTTAAGGCAACCCATCGAGGGCGCAGGATTTTCGGCACCAAACGGTTCCAGCTTTTGAAAATCGACCAAGTCGTCCAATGTGAGGTCTCCTGGCTGGATCGCCAGATCGATCACCGTTCGTTTGACCAAATCCTCCTTGCGGAGCGTTTCTGAAGCGATTGCATTGAATGACTCGCGCACTGCCAGCAGGTTTTCGGCTGGGAACGAACAACCCGCCGCCATCTCGTGCCCGCCGCCAGAAGTGAGGAGCGGTCTTGAACCATCGATTGCGGAAGCAAGGTTGAAGCCCTTGATGGACCGGCCTGAGCCTTTCGCAAGGTTTCCGGCCTCATCGATGGCTAGGACGAACGCAGGTCGTGCGTAGGCTTCGACCACTTTGCTTGCGGCGATTCCTACGATCCCCGGATTCCAGCCTTTACTGGCAACCACGACCACGTAGTCCTCATTCAATTTTTGTTCCTCGGCAAGCTGCAAAGCCTCTTGAACCGTTCGTTCGGTTTCGGATCGTCGAGCCGTGTTGATCTCGTCGAGCTCCTTGGCGATCCGACGGGCGTTCTCCAGATCCTTCTCAAGAAGGAGAAGGAGCGCGCGCATACTCTCGTCAAGTCGGCCTGTCGCGTTCAAGCGAGGGCCGATCCGAAATCCGACGTCCTGAGCGGTGACTCTGCCGCTCACCTTCGACACCTCCTTCAAGGCCACAATCGAAGCTTTCTGCGTTTCGGTGAGGCGTTCCAGGCCGAATCGGGCGATGATGCGGTTTTCACCCACAAGCGGCATCACGTCTGCAATGGTGCCAAGCGCGGCAAGATCGAGAAACTTCTCTCGATAACTTGCGACACTCTTGCCCATATCTCTAGCGATGCCTTCGCAAACGCGGAAAACGACGCCCGCTCCGGACAACTCATGGAAAGGATAGGAAGAGTCCGTCCGATGGGCGTTGATGACAGCGGTAGCCCCGGGAAGCTCGATTCCGACGGTATGGTGGTCGGTAACCACGGCAATCATGCCTAACTCGACTGCGGCCTTGATTTGCTCATGCGCGGCTATCCCGCAGTCGCAGGTGAGAAAGACCTTGGTCCCCAGGGCATGGGCTTCCTTCACCACATCCATGTGAATGCCGTACCCCTCCCGGAATCGGTGAGGAACGTGGGTGTGCACCTTTGCGCCCATCTGGCTGAGAAACTTGGAAAAGATGGCTGCTGAGGTCACGCCGTCAACGTCGTAGTCCCCGTGGATAAAGATCAAGTCTTGGTTCTTGATCGCCTCGATCAGGACCTTGGCGGCAGGGGCGTAGTCGGGAAGAAGGGAAGGGTCGCCCAGATCATCCAAAGAGGGGTTCAGGAACTGATCGACTTCCTCAGGCGAGGTGAGTCCTCTCTGTAACAGGACTGCCGCCGTGAGAGGCCGAACGCCTAACGACTCTGCGAGACGCTGTTCTTCGGCGAAGAACCGGGGTTGCTGAAACCAAAAGTGAGGAAGGGACATGTTATGAAGTGAGAAAACCCCCCGACCAGAAGGCGGGAGGTTCCTTTGAGAATTCTAGACGACCCTTCGGGCCGTTTCGGACTACATCTTTTCGACTTGAGAGAAGTCGAGTTCGACCGGAGTGTCCCGACCGAAAATGTTGATGAGAACCTTGAGCTTCTCCTTTTCGGTGTTGACCTCTTCGATTTTTCCGGAAAAGTCGCTAAACGGACCTTCGACAACGCGAATCGCATCGCCCTTTTGCCAGGCGGCTTTAGGCGCCTCTTTGCTGGCTTCAAGGTTCTGCATGATCCGTCGCACTTCATAGTCTTCGAGCGGAACGGGCTTGTTTCCAGATTGGACGAAGCCTGTGACGCCAGAGGTGGACTTTACGAGCTTGTAAGCTTCGTCGGTCAGTGCCATCTGGACCAGGATGTAGCCAGGAAAAACCTTCTTGTCTTTCTCGTATCGCTTTCCGTTGCGCGTGTGGAGTTCCTTTTCAGTTGGGATCAGGATCTCATAGAGGTCCAGGCCCCAAAGACCTTCCACCTGTGCGCGGCGCGTGAGAACGTCACGAACTTTGTTTTCGTGACCAGAAATTGTATGAACTGCGTACCAAGACTTCGGCATTAGACCGTTCCCTTTGTGAGAATTCGGATGAGCGTCTCAAAGGCGTATCCGAGCCCGGCCAGAATTGCCACCAAGATAAAGCAGACGGTCATCACCACGCCTGTAAGGCGATTGGTTTCATTTACGGTGGGCCAAGTCACTTTCTTGAGCTCACGCTTCATCTCTCGGAAGAAGCCCTTTGGACCGTGTTTTGCCTTGGGCAAAGGCAGGTTAGATTCAGATGCCATAGACGATGATGCCCGCTCCTTTTAGACGGGGGAAACCTTATTGTACCGAAAACGCCCCGTATTGAGTAGGGCGAGTTTTGGCGGTCTTGATCAGGTTTGCCGAGTCGATAGAGCGCCTCTCCAAATACAACAACGCCCCAGCCGCAACAAACGTTGCCGCCGGGGCGCCTGAGACCTAGCTGAAGATGCCGATTTACTTCCCGATGGAAAGGATCTTTACTTTCTTCGTACCGTCGGGCGTGAGATAGGAGACTTCAACTCCTTCTTCTTGGCCGTAAATCGCCGATCCGAGCGGAGATTCCACGCTGATCAGGTCGTTGTTCGGGTCAGCCTCGATCGACATCACGATCCGAACCTCGAACTCGTCGTGCCAGTCGAGGTCAAGAATCTTGGCGGTGTTGCCGATTCCGACTCTATCGGTCTTGAGGTTAGAGAACTCGAGGATAGAGGCGGTGCCGAAAATCGACTTGAGTTCGGCAATCCGTGTCTCCACGATCGCCTGCTCGAACTTCACCTCGTCGAGTTCAGAATTGTCTTCACTGTATTCGCCGTGGTCTTGGCTGTCGCGGATGCGCTCCGCAATTTCCGGTCGTTTGACCATGGTGAGATGCTCAAGTTCTTTCTTGAGTTTGTCGTGTCCGTCAGGGGTTAACCAGATGGTTGTGCCCTGTTCATTGATCAGCTCTGGATCGCTCATTGCTAGGTTCCCAAAAATCGGTAAGTCGCGCATTATAGCCCTTACACCTCTGCGTTTGTACGTTTTATGTTGGCAATCGTTTCGACTTGCTTGAGAAATTTCTTAGGGTTCGGCAAGATTTAACGATGTTGGTCTTCGAATTACCCTCTAAAACACAGATGGCAAGCGATCTGTTCCGATTCCATTCGCGAAAGAGAGTGAAACGAGATCTCGCATGAGATTCCTTTTTGGGGGAGTCCGAAATGCTCTCCATACTGGTAAGGTACGGCAAAGATGAAACGGATTTTGGTCAGCGTAGTCGCCTTCCTGGCAGCCTGCATCTCCCTATCCCAAGGGGCGGTTTACGATTCGATCCGTCCTGAAGCAAACATCGTGATCAAGCGGCACAACATGGGTGCCGATTTGGTGGAGATCACGGTTCTCAACAAAGATTATCCAGCAGATGCGCTTAAGGCAAAAATCGCGTCTCTCGGGAAATACCTAGCTGTGGAGCCTCGTGGACTCGCAGTCAATTCGGTAGTGCTGGATCCAACTTCTAAAGTGGGTGCCTTTCTGAAGGCTAGCTTTGGAATCGATGGGCTCATTCGTTCTACCGAGCCCCGTCTGAACCTGCGACCCATCCTTCAGGCTTTTGGGACGGGTCCAGATCCACTGAAAAAGCTTTCGGTTCAGTTTGCGGGCGTCGTTCCGTCTTCGGACACCTTTGCACGGTTCCTTCCGGAAGATGGAACCGTTCGGATTGAAGCCATTGCCACCAAAACTCCTCCGGGAATCGACTACCACGTGGATGTTGTGACGGACGATCCTGAGAAAATCATCCTCCCCGGCTTGCGATCAGAGTCCCAGAAAGTTAGGGAAGCGACCAAAATTCCGACGGGTCCACCGCTTGGTGCCATTGTCGGATTTGCCGTCGGTGGGTTAGGATTAGGACTCTTGGTATACTCGCTCGCGCTGAGGGGTAGGGGCTCGAAAGGGCGGTAAAGGACGTTCTTTTTGTGTAAGTTTTGCATCAAGTGCTCTCTCACCTTCCGCGCGAATTTGAAACCATCTAAAGTGACTCTTCGCTACGTCTGAATACGGGAATTCATATGTTTGATCCAAATACTCTGACGCTTCACCAACTGGTTGAAATCGGTTTCGACCAGAACTGTTCGGACATTTATGTGAAGGCTGGAACCGTTCCGAAAATGAAGCGATACAGTCGCTTGGTTCCTGTCCATGCGGACATCCCGGTCTTGGACGAACAAAACGTTCGACGGATGCTTGGCATGGTCATGAGCGAGCGTCAGCGCCGAGTCTTTGAAGAGACTTGCGAAATGGACCTCGCGTTTGAAGTCGTTGGTAAGTGTCGTATCCGTGCCAACCTCTACATGCAACGAGGTGGATGGGCGATCGTTATGCGGACGATCCCGCTGCGCATCAAGACGGTCGAGGATCTGGGCCTTCCGGTGGTTCTCAAGGAGTTGATCAAGCACAAGCAGGGTCTAGTGCTCGTTACTGGACCTACGGGTTCCGGAAAGACGACTTCGCTTGCGGCAATGCTCGACTTGATCAACGAGACGCGAGACTGCCACATCGTTACCGTCGAAGACCCGCTTGAATTTTCCCACCCAGATAAGCAGTCGTTCGTCTCTCAACGAGAAGTCGGAATCGACACCCTGGACTTCCAACCCGCCCTTCGTGCGGTCCTGCGAGAAGCTCCTGACGTCATTCTTATCGGTGAAATGCGCGACATCGCAACGATGAACGCCGCACTGCAGGCGGGTGAAACGGGTCACCTCGTCTTCTCCACGGTCCACACCAAGTCTGCCTATGAGACGATGGACCGGATTATCAACATGTTCCCACCGCACGAGAAGATGTACCTCTGTCAGCGAATGGCAGGTTCTCTCCGAGCGATCGTTGCCCAGCAGCTGGTGCCTCGTGCAGACGGCGAGGGACGAGTTCCTGCCGTTGAAGTCCTAATCTGTACGCCTACGGTTACGAAGGCGATTGAAGATGGACACTTCAGCGATCTCTACCAGCACATGAACGAAGGCGGTTTCTGGGGCATGCAAACCATGAACCAAAGCCTTGTGAAGTACGTCAAGGCAGGCGTGATCACCGAGCAAACGGCGATGACGTATGCGGGTGTCGCTTCCGAACTTAAACAGATGCTTCGACGCGCTTAGTCCCGAAAACAAGGGATAGGGCGAACATTTAGACGGATTGATAGGTCGTTCATACGGAGTTCTGTGGAATGCTTGAGATGTCTGGGGTGAAGGCGGAGTTATCGTGGCTGCAGAAATAGATGGCTTGCTCCACCAGCTGGTGGAAGCGGATGCAACAGATCTTCATTTGAAGGCCAACGAGCGTCCGCGCATGCGGGTTCGCGGCGAACTGGTGCCAATGCCCGGTCGTGAAAAGGTCTCGGATAAAGACCTTGAGCGTCTTCTGCTAGCAATCCTTAACGAAGAGCGCCTCGATCGCCTGAATAACTTTAAAGAGTGCGATCTCAGCTATAACGTGCCTGGCCTGGCCCGATTCCGGGTCAACATGTTTTGGCAACGGGCCCATCTAGGTGCGGTTCTCCGCGTTATTCCGTTCAACATTCGAACAATTGACGACCTTGGCCTTCCGCAAGTCTGTAAGCGGATCTCGATGCTCCCCCGTGGCTTGGTTCTTGTTACCGGGCCTACAGGGTCTGGAAAATCGACCTCGCTTGCGGCAATGATCGATCAGATCAACAGCAACAAACGCTGCCACATCATGACGATCGAGGACCCGATCGAATATGTCCACAAGGACAAAATGTCGATTATCAACCAGCGAGAATTGGCGACCGACACCCATTCGTTCGCACATGCGCTGAAGCACGTTCTTCGCCAGAACCCAGACGTCATTCTGGTCGGCGAAATGCGCGACCTTGAAACGATCCAACTTGCGATTACCGCTGCTGAAACGGGGCACTTGGTTCTCTCGACCCTTCACACGGTAGACGCCGCTCAAACGATCGACCGGATTGTCGACGTCTTCGATCCTGAACAACAGGCTCAAGTGCGCACGCAGCTCTCGGTAACGTTGCAGGCCGTTGTCTCTCAAACGCTTCTACCGGTGAAGAATAAGCCTGGTCGAATTGCTGCTTTCGAGGTCATGGTGGCTACTCCGGCGATCCGAACCCTGATTCGGGAAGGAAAGACGCATGCCATGTACATGGACATTCAAACCGGGTCCCAGTACGGTATGCAAACCCTAGACGGCCACCTGCTGCGGCTTCTCGAGCAGGGTCAAATC
This sequence comes from uncultured Fimbriimonas sp., assembly GCA_964471545.1. Lineage (GTDB taxonomy): Bacteria > Armatimonadota > Fimbriimonadia > Fimbriimonadales > Fimbriimonadaceae > Fimbriimonas. Next base: position 40,951 of record CAYYJX010000019.1, read on the forward strand.
GATTACGAGCACGCTCTTGCCAAGTGCTCCAACACCGCTGAATTCCAACGCCGAGCCATTAGCCACGGACTTTACGAAGGAGAACCCATTGCAGGCCGTTGAGACCTTCCTTCATAAATGCGTCGAGATCGGTGGCTCGGACGTTCACTTTAAGACCGATACGGGTCATGTTTACGTTCGCGTTAACGGAGACTTGGAACAGGTTAATACCGAGCCATTCCACAACTTAGAGTTTCGCGAAGCTCTCTTTCGCATGCTGCGCCCGGTTCAAATCGAACGGTATGAGAAAGAACTCGAACTCGACTTTGCGGTTGAAGTTTCAGGTTTGGCGCGTTTCCGAGGCAACGTTTACCAGCAACGAGGATTCACCCAAGCGGCTTTCCGGGTGATCCCTTACGAGTTGCTGTCGATGGAAGATTTACAGCTTCCGCCGGCTTGTTTTGACTTCATCGATCGACCTCGGGGGCTCGTTCTAGTTACCGGTCCGGCGGGTGCGGGCAAAACCACGACCCTAGCAGCGATGATCGACAAGATCAATCGCACTCAGGCGGTTCACATCATGACCGTTGAGGACCCCATCGAGTTCGTTCACGATGACATTACCGCCCGCGTGAATCAACGAGAATTGGACGTCGATACGCTCTCCTTCGCGAACGCGCTCAAGTACGTCCTCCGACAGGATCCCGACGTCATTCTCGTTGGCGAGATGCGCGACCTGGAAACCATTCACCTTGCCATCACCGCCGCCGAGACGGGGCACTTGGTGTTCGCAACCCTGCACACAGTGGACGCGGTACAAACCGTGGATCGGATCGTTGATGTCTTCCCGATTCACCAACAGCAACAAGTGCGGATGCAGCTTTCGGTTAACCTAATCGGCGTCCTTTCTCAGACGCTTTTGAAGCGAAAAGATGGTCGTGGGAGAATTGCCGCATACGAAACCCTCGTGGCAACGAGTGCGGTGCGAAACCTCATTCGCGAGAACAAGACGTTCCAGATTTCCAGCATCATTCAAACGGGCGCGAAGGCCAAAATGCAATCGCTTGATCAGTGCCTTGCGAACTACGTCCAGCGTGGACTGGTCTCCTATGAGGAAGCTCGCATGAGAGCGAAAGATCCCGGTGAATTCGATCGACTCGTAAGCCTTTCCCGAACGGGTCCAGGTAGCGGTCCTACGGGGCCTATCGATCCGACAAAGGTTGCCCACGGCACCATCACAGCGGCGACGATTGCTCAGCACCATCACCAGGATGAAGAAGACGCTGCTAAACGCGCAGAGGCCGAGCAAGCCAAAGCCGAGGCGCCTAAGGATGAGCAGCCGAAACCGAACGTCAGAGGATCTCTGTTCCGCCCCGAATATCGGCGCGAGTAG
>CAYYJX010000020.1:0-42172 GCA_964471545.1 uncultured Fimbriimonas sp.
AGTGTAAACGCACACCTCAAAGTGAAGTTCGTGGGGCTCCCCGATGATCCCCGCTGCAATCAGGTCTTTAGCGGCGAGGGTGTAGGGTGCCCAGCGAAGTTGAAAGTTCACCGCCGCCTTTAACGACTTCCTTTCGACGATCTCAAGAATCGTTTGGGCTTGCTCCAGCGTCTCTCCTAGTGGTTTCTGAATGAGCACGTAGGCGCCATCCGGAAGCCGCTCTAGGGTCTCTGCAACCGCCGATCCGGGCAGAGCAACATCATAGATCACTTGTTCGTTAACCGAATCAAGAAGTTCGTCAAGCGAACTAAAAATACTCGCGTCTGGAAAGAGTTCTTGCGCCAATAGAGCGTTTTCTGAACTGAGATCAAAGATCCCCGCGACCTCAAACCCTGCCTTGCGATAAGCAGGATAGTGCGCATTCCGAACAATTCCCCCCGCTCCAATGCTTACGATACGGGAGCCTTTGGAGGGCATGGGAGGCTGTTGTCGAACTTCGATCATCGTAACTCTCTAACGCAGTCGACCGGATCGTCGAAGCACTTCGGTCGCCTCTTCGCATCCCTTCGTCAGAGAAGTTTGAGGGTCGGCGCCTTCGTGAATCACAAGGTGGACCGCGGCCGAAATCGCGTCGTTGATCTCTCCGTACTCGGGAATGGCAGGGAGCGTAAGGGTGCTCCCGTGAACTTCCTCGATGATGTTGTAGTAGGGATACTTGGCGCGGACCTCGGGATCGTTCCAGGTGGAAAGGCGGGTGCCGTTTGCTCCTATCATGGAAGTCATCTTGTCGCAATGAGGCTGAGCGATGTGCTTCAGGAACGCGTAGGCGGCCTCGGTGTCCCGGCAACCCTTTGCAATGGTGAGCCCCCAATAGATGTTGAGCGAAACCGGCTTTCCGCCCGGATTATCGCCTCCGGGAAGCATTGCCGTTCCGATCTTTCCGACAACGTTGCTGTGCTCGGGCAGCTCGCAGTAAGCCGCGAAACCGCACCAGTTCCACATCATGGCGGCATTCCCCTGAGCGAAGAGGTTGCCCGACTCAACACTACCAAGGGTCAAGCAAACCGGATCCATGACCTGATGAACATGGTACAGATCGCGTAGCCAGGTGAGGGCTTCGACGGCGATTGGGGAATCGAAGACGGGTCGACTGTCGGCATCCAGCAGTTCGCCCCCGCGACTCCAAAGGTGAATGAGGAAGTCGTAAACGTTGTTGTGGTGGTCGGTGTATCCAGCCAAAACGCAACCATACAATCCAGTCTCGGGTCGGTTGAAGAACTTGGCGACCTCCAGAAACTCCGACCAAGTTTTTGGCAGAGTGAGTGGGCGGCCATGTTGTGCCGCAAACCGCTCTTGTTCGGTCGCGCTCTCGAACAAATCGGTGCGGTAGATAAACATTTGCGGGCCATCGTGCCAGGGCAGAGCAATCAGTGTCCCCTCTTGAAACACCAACTTCTGCATTGCGGCATGCCAGCCGTTCGGCCAATCCTGGGGCGGATTGGCGTTCACCCAAGGGTCAAGGGGGTGAATAAGACCCTTAGCGTAGGCGGTTGGTAGCCAGTCGGTGCAGCAGAGAAACAGGTCCACCCCCTGCTCTCCGGCCCCACCCTCTTGGACCATGGAGGCGTAGTGATCGGCGATCGGTCGGGTGACGACCTCGATCTCGATATCGGGCCTTACCTTCCGAAAATCCGCAATTTGAGCCGCAAAGGTTTGCTCAAAAACGGGTTGCTCGCGAGTGGTCAAAACCAGCTTCGTCATTATTCACTCGCTGCAGGCTTTGTCACTTCAGCGCCGTTGTAGGTGCCCCAGGGTCGATCAGCGGGCGGCTGAAGCATTTCCAGCGTGATATCGTCCGGATCAAGGAAGTAGACGGTGTATCCACCCTTGTTGACGCCTGCCTCAATGGCTACAGGGGCCGGGGCCTTAAACCTCACTCCCGCCGCTGAGAGTCGCTCGTAGTCGGCAAAGATGTCGTCGGTGACAAAGGCAAGGTGCGGTGATCCCGGTCGGTTGGTGGAAACGTCGGTCGGTTCGCCTCGCGGGTGAACGTATTCCACCAATTCTAGGTGGTGGTGAGACGGGCCCACGAAGGAGTTGGGGATACGCAGCATCGCCACTTTCAAGTGAGCATCGGGGTAACCCACCAACTTGGCGGTGTATTCGTTGTGCTGCACTTGGTAGTGGTGGAGTTCTAGACCGAGCAGATCGCGGTAGAAGGCGATGCTGCGGTCGATATCTGCGACGGTAAAGGAGGCGTGCCAGAGTCCGTTAAAGGGCATGGTTATCTCATCAATTGCCCGCCATCGACGAGCAGGGTTTGTCCGGTGATGTACGACGATTGATCGGAGCAGAGAAAAACGGCGGATTGGGCGACCTCATCGGCGGTGCCCATTCGCTTGGCTGGAATGGCTTGTAGAACCGGTGCAAGGGTTTCCTCAGGAGGAACGCCTCGAATCTGGCTCCGCTGCTGGGCAATCGACTGCGTGAGCGGGGTGTCGATCACGCCGGGAGCGATCGCATTCACGCGAATTCCGTAGGGGGCAAGGCAAAGAGCCGAGGAACGTGTGATCGAAATGACGGCTGCTTTGCTGGCACCGTAATCCAACTGCTCGAGCTTCGGGTTGAAACCTGAGTTGGAAGCAATGTTGACGATCACGCCCGACTTCTTCTCGCTCTTCAGTCGCTCCGCGAAGGCCTGAGAGAGCAAGAGCAGAGCATGAACGTTTATATCGAAAGTCTTCTGCAGCCCGCTGAGTTCGATCTCAAAGAAAGGGCGCGTGAGGCAGATACCCGCCGCATTCACCAGAATGGTCGGCGTCTCAGCCAACCCCTCGATGACCGCTTTCACGTTGGGAAGGTCGCTTAGGTCGGCAGTGAGTTCGCACGCGCCGGGCTGACGATCTAAGCCCAGGACCGAGACCCCTTCCGCATGGAGCGCATCGGCGATTGCTCTGCCTATCCCCTGAGCAGCACCTGTCACCAGGGCGATCTTTCCGGCGAGTCCGTTATCCGCCACCGACTGCCTCCTTGATCGCTTTGAGAATCTTGGGAGTCGTCGGTAGGATCTCGTCTTCCAGCACCTTCGCGAACGGGATGGGGAAGTCGAGCGCGGCGCAGATCTCAATCGGAGCGTCCAGCTCATCGAAAAGGCGCTTCTGGATCTGAGCGGCAAGATCAGCGCCGACTCCGCACCGGGCATGGGCCTCGTGAGCGATGAGCACACGATGGGTCTTCTTCACGGATTGCTCAATCGTCTCCCAATCGAGCGGATTCAATGATCGAAGGTCGACCACCTCAACGTCGATCCCTTCGTTCGCCGCCAGCTCCGCCGCTTCAAGGGCCAAGTGCACGGTGAAGCTGTAGGAGAAGAGTGAAACGTCCTTTCCGGGGCGAACGACCTTTGCCTTTCCGAGGGGCACCAAGTGCTCGCCGTCGGGGACTTCGCCCTTTACCGGGAGCAGTTGTTTGTGCTCTAGGAACAGCACCGGATGGTTGTCGCGAATCGCAGCGGCGAGCAACCCTTTGGCGTCCGAGGGGTTGCTCGGAGCGACCACTTTGATGCCGGGTACGTGCAAGAACAGAGCTTCCAACATCTGACTGTGCTGAGCGGCGGCGCCTTTGTAGCCTCCGCCTTGAGTGATGATGGTGAGCGGGACATGAACCGTTCCGCCGGACATTCCGAACGTCTTAGCAATCTGGTTATGAATCTGGTCCATCGCTACCAGGCTGAAGTCGATGAACATCAGCTCTGCGACAGGGCGCTTGCCCGCAAGGGCTGCCCCGAGCGCCATTCCAATGAATCCACTTTCGGAGATGGGAGTGTCGATGATTCGGTTTTCTCCGTACGCCTCCAAGAGACCCTCGGTCACGCGGAACATGCCTCCGTAGTGCGCGATGTCTTCGCCCATCAGGAAAACATTTGGATCCCGGTCGAGCTCTTGTTTGAGCGCCGAGTTGCACGCCTGCACAAAAGTCATCTCGCTCATTTCGCACCTCCGACCAACGCCGAATCCCAGGTAGGCAGCGGGGAAGCCAGCACGTTCTTGATCACATTTTCGACCTGAGTTTCGACTTCCGCTCGGATCGCTTCGCCCTTGTCGCCGAGCATCGCTTGATAACGCGCAACCGGGTTCTTGGTCCGCCACTCGTCGATCTCTTCTTGGGTGCGATAGGCGGTCCCGGGGTCGGCTTGGTAGTGCCCGATCGTTCGATAGGTGTGGGCCTCGATGAAAGTGGGTCCCTCACCGTTCCTAGCCCTACCAACCGCTTCGGTCATTACGTTGAACACCGCAACGGGGTCGTTCCCATCCACCTGCACGGTGGCGATTCCATACGAACCAATCCGCTCGGTGAGGTTGGTGTTTCCATGACTGCGCTCCAAGGGCGTCATTTCTGCGTACAGGTTGTTCTCGCAGAGAAATATCGCGGGCAACTTGTAGAGGGCGGCCATGTTGAAGCACTCATGCGCATGGCCCTGGTTGATCGCACCGTCTCCGAAAACGGTTAGGGCGACTCGACCGTTGCCATCCAACTTCGCGGCAAGGGCGGCCCCAACGGCGGTCCCGATGCCACCGGCCACAATCCCATTGGTTCCCAACAGACCGTGCGAAGCATCAAAAAGGTGCATTTTGCCACCGTATCCGTGGCACAAGCCCGTGCTTCGCCCTAGGACTTCAGCGATCACCGCTTCAAGGTCGCAACCTTTTGCCAGCACGTACCCATGCCCACGGTAGGTGGCGGTGAGATAGTCGTCTTTGTTGAGGGCGGCACAGGCACCCGCGGGGACTGCTTCTTGACCCTGAGCAAGGTGTAAAGACCCGCGCAAATCGCCTGACTGAGAAAGCCTCGTCAACGACTTTTCGACGATCTCCATGGTGACCATCGTGCGGAAGAACTCTTCAGGAGTGGGTTGCTTAGGGGGCGCATTTTCGCCGTTGACGCGCGACATCGCTCTAACCTTACTCGGAACAAGGAAACCAGGGGGAGAGGGAAACTTCTTCTGTCTGGGGATTCTTTCGGTGAATTCGGTGAAACGAATAATACTCTAGGGAGTATATTAACGGTGTGACCGAATCCGAGAAGCAATCGATCGACCGACGCCTCGCCCGCCTCGAAGGGCAAATCAGAGGAGTGCGTCGGATGGTTCAGGAGGGCGAGTATTGCTGCGATATCTTGCAGCAGATCTCGGCCGCGTCGTCGGCTCTTAGTCAAATTGGTGCTGCGGTTGCCTCCGCGCACATAAAGGGTTGCGTCGTTGGGCACGGCTCCGAGACGGCACACGAGAAAGCATCGTCGATGACCCAAGAGGACCTGCTTGAAGAGCTTGATGAAGTCCTTCGCCGATTGGTGAGAGGTTAATACCTGTGGGAGTATCTTTCGAGCGAGAGCTAAAAATCGAAGGGATGACTTGTGCCGCTTGCGTGGCACGCGTGCAGAAGGCTTTGTCGAATGTCGACGGCGTGGAATCGGCGAATGTGAACTTTGCCACCCACCAGGCGCAAGTGCTGGCGATCGATACGGTCGACCTTTCGATGCTTACAGCCGCGGTGACGGCGGCGGGTTATCACGCCACCGTTCTGGACGAATCTTCAGACGACTACACCTCATCTGCTCAGGAACGCTTGGAGCAAGAACGATCGAAACTGAGACATCAAGGCCGCGAATTAATCGGTTCTGCGCTGCTCACCTTGCCCGTTTTTGCCCTCTCGATGGCGTCTCACCATCGACCGGAGTGGCAGAACATTCTCCTCCTGGCCCTCACCACGCCCGTGATCTTCTGGTTCGGTCGCGGATTCTTCAAGGCTAGTTGGAATGGTCTCAAACACGGCGTGGCCACTATGGACACTCTTGTGGCGCTCGGCTCGTTGGCCGCATGGAGTTACTCAGCGTATGCGGTGATCGCTTATCGAGGGCACTCCCAAAGCGATCACGTCTACTTTGAAACGGGCGCGGTCATTGTCACCCTGATCTTGCTTGGCCGATTCCTCGAGGCAAAGGCGAAAACAAGGATGAGCGATTCGATCCGATCGCTGATGAACCTTGTTCCAGCGACGGCTTGGGTGGTGGAGAAAGGTCAAGAGGATCGGTCCATTCCCGCTGCCCAGATCAAGAAGGGAATGCTCGTGAGAGTTCGGCCGGGGGACCGCATTGCGGCCGACGGTGTGATCACCGAAGGGGAATCCCACGTCGATGAGTCGATGCTTACCGGGGAACCGCTCCCGGTGAGTAAGCGACGGGGAGATCGGGTCACCGGAGGTTCGCTGAACGATCAGGGCTCGTTCGTCTTTCGGGTGGATCGCACGGGTTCGGCGACGACGCTCGCTCAGATCGCCCGACAGGTTGAGCGCGCGCAGGGGACCAAAGCGCCGATGCAAGGGCTCGCCGACAAAGTCTCGTCGGTTTTCATTCCGGTCGTCATCGTGGTTGCGCTCCTAACCCTGATCGTTGGCGCCATTGGCACGGGAAGTATCGAGACAGGGTTGTTGAGAGCGGTCGCGGTTCTGGTGGTCGCTTGCCCTTGCGCTCTTGGTTTGGCAACCCCGACCGCGCTGATGGTCGGCACGGGGCGCGGAGCGGAACTAGGCATTCTCATCAAAGACGGGGAGGCTCTGGAGCGTGCGGGCAAAGTTAGCACAGTCGTCTTCGACAAGACGGGAACGCTGACGAAAGGAAAGCCCGTGGTCACCGATTTTCACTGGATCGCTCTGAAAGGTGGAAGTTCGCCTGAGGCGACTGTGCAAGAGGTGGAAGTGCTCGCACAATTGGCAGCCGTGGAAGCGAAAAGTGAGCACCCGCTCGCCCGAGCCGTCGTCGCCTTTGCTCGACGGAAAGTGTTGATGATCCCGGCGGCGGCGGACTTTCAAGCGACCAGAGGGGTCGGCGTCAGCGGTCTCGTCGGCGGCGGGAGGGTCCTAGTGGGCAGGCTCGATTGGGTCCTGCAAGGGACACAACTGGATCCCGATTCAAGAGAGGAACTCACGTCACGATTTCATGAGCTCGACTCCACCGGGAAGTCGGTTTTTGTGGCCACCGGAGCCGGTTGGGGGGCCGTGATCGCCGTCTCGGATGAACTCAACGAGTCCGCTCGTGGAGCCTTGGTTTCCCTTGCCAAAATGGGTCGAAGAGTCGTCCTTCTCACGGGCGATCGCGCTGCTCCCGCGCAATCGATTGCTCAGGAACTGGGCATTGCGGAAGTGATCGCCGAGGTATTACCTGAAGGAAAGGCGGACGCCATCGCAACGCTCCAAAAGACCGGCTCCGTTGCTATGGTCGGTGACGGAATCAATGATGCTCCCGCACTGGCAACTGCCGACCTTGGGATCGCCATGAGCAGCGGAACCGAGGTCGCGATGGAGACGGCGGGCGTAACGCTTCAAAGCTCCGATCTAGGCAAGGTCCCCCTCACAATCGAACTCGCTCAGGCAACGCTCAAAACGATAAAGATGAACCTCTTCTGGGCGTTCGGTTACAACATCGTGATGATTCCTCTCGCGATGATGGGGCAACTGACCCCGATGTGGGCGGCGGGTGCCATGGCGCTCAGTAGCGTCTCTGTTGTAGGGAACTCTCTCAGGCTTCGTTCGTTCCATAGAGGGAACCGGTTGCCGGACTAAAAATGTTTCGGTGCTGAAAGAATTCTTCCGAACCGAAAGTTTTCTTGTTCGTATCTTCCATCAGGAACCCAACATGACCCGAACCGTTTTACTTCTCGCGACGGCCCTGCCGATGATCGGTGGACTGACTTTTACATCGCCTCAGCCCACAGGCAAGAAGGCTCAGAAAGAAGTTGCTTATTACGGCGATATCGATAAGTTGGTCCAAGAAAAGTGTCTTCCTTGCCACCGAGAAGGGGGCGTGGGGCCCTTTAAATTAGATTCGTACAACGAAGTGAAGAAGCGGGCTGCGATGCTCAACCGCGTCATTGCGGAAGGCATCATGCCACCGTGGTTCGCCAAGAACAGTGCCGCCCCGTTTGTAAACGACAACTCTCTCACCAAGGCGGAGAAAGAGCGATTCGCCGCTTGGGTGAGTGCGGGAATGCCAGAGGGTGAGCGATCGCAAGCGACTAAGGCGCCTACCTTCGTTGCCGATTGGACCATTGGTAAACCAGACGCTGTCTTCAAAATTCCCCAGCCGGTCAAGATCCCTGCCGAAGGGATTCTGCCCTACAAGATCGTAGATGTCCCGACGAACTTCACCGAAGACAAATGGGTTGAGAAGATCGAGGTTCTGCCGGGAGACCGCTCGGTTGTGCACCATGTGCTCGTGTTCGCTCGGAATCCGGGGGCTAATCGTTTTGCAGACGAATTAGAGGGCGTTGGGGGTTACTTCGGCATTTACGTGCCGGGCAACTCGGCACTGGTGTACGGAAACGGCTTGGCAAAGCAGATTCCGAAAGGGGCGGTTCTCCGATTCCAAATTCACTACACTACGAACGGTGCTGAGACGACCGACCAAACCAAGATCGGGCTGGTCTTTGCCAAGTCGGCACCGAAGCAAGAAGTGCGAACGGGGAGCCTAGCCAACCTCGCATTTTTCATTCCGGCAAAGGCGAACAATCACCGTGTCGAGGCGAAGCTCGTTGTGCCGGCTGACGTCCAGATTCTTTCTTTCTTGCCGCATATGCACCTACGCGGAAAAGCGGCTAAGTACGAGCTCGTGGAATCGGCGGGCTCCAAGAAGACCTTGCTGGATGTTCCGAAGTACGACTTCAACTGGCAGCTGAACTACGTCCTCAAGAAACCGCTCCCGGTTTCAGAGGGGCAAACGCTTGTCTACACCGCTTGGTACGACAATTCGGCGGAGAATCCCGCAAACCCTAACCCGAACAAACTGGTGACTTGGGGCGAGCAAACCGACGATGAGATGCACCTTGGCTATGTGGACTACATCGTCCCTGGGCAAAAACCAGGAGAAGGGAAGAACATCATTCGGCCCGGTTTGCGCAACGAGGCGCGAAACCGAGTGGAGCAAGTGTTCAACCAACTCGATCGAAACAAGGATGGATCCGTCACCGAAGCGGAAGCGGGCGCATTCTGGTCGCGAATTAAAGCCGCAGATGCCAACGGAGACGGCAAGTTGACGTTGGAAGAGGCGAAGAAGAGTTTCGGAGGCTAGCGCCTCCGAAACGGTCTACTGCTTCCGGTAGATCACCTTCGCGGAGAGGGGCGGAATGCTCGTCTCCGGACCTCGCTGGTAGCCCTGTAAGCTGCTAGAGGTTCCATCCACCGCAATGGTCTGCCCAATGAATTCTCGGGGAACTTGAACGCTCGCCGCCGACAAGTTCCCGTTGAGGATCACCAGAACATCCGACCACGTATCGCCAACGAGGGCGCCGTTCAAGCGGTAAGCGACGACTCCTTTCGGCAACGCGGCGTCGGGTAAGAATCGAACCACTCGGCGAACGTCTTCGGTCTTCGTCAACCGGAAAACGGGGTGGGCTTTCCTGATCGCGATCAGGCCTTTCACATAGGCGGCAACGTCTTGGAACTTCGCTGCTCGCGTCCAGTCGAATCGATTCACCTCATCGCCCGCGTTGTAAGAGTTGTGGTTGCCTCCTTTGGTTCGTCCAAGTTCATAACCGCCCTCTAGGAATGGGATGCCTTGGGAGAGCAGGACACCGGCGGCCGATAATCGGATCGCAGACTTCTTGGTTTCTTCATCCGCGTTTGGAAGCGCTAGGGAGACCTTATCCAACCAAGTCAGGTTATCGTGCGCGGAGACGTAGTTCACAGTTTCCGTGGGGTTGAGTGCGAAGTCGGAGAGGTTGGCTCCGGACCCGTCGGCACCGTACTCGATCGAACCAACGACGCCTCGCTTTACTCCGTAGGTGTCCTTGGATCCCATGGCAAAACCTGGGCCGCTACCATCGAGTTCTCCTCGGAAGGCTCCCCGGAAGTTGTCGTTGAAGACAGCGAATCCCGTTCCTCTCTGTTTTCCTTTCCCAAACCGGGTCGGACCACCGCCCGTCCAAGGTTCTCCGTAGAGAACAAGGTCCGGGCGCTTTGCCCGAAGTGCCTTTGCGATCTCGGTACAGGTTTCTTGGGTGAACATTCCGAGCAAGTCGAACCGAAAGCCGTCTACGTTGTACTCGTCCACCCAATACTGGAGGCTGTCGATTACATACTTCCTCACCATCGGCCGATCGTCGTGAAGGGCGTTGCCTACGCCCGATTCGTTGAGAACATCGCCTCGAAGGTTGGTTCGGAAGTAGTAGTAGGGAACCGTCTCCCAGAAAGCGGAATCGCGACCGTAACCGGGAACGGTGTGGTTGTAGACAACATCAAGGATGACGCGGAGTCCCGCTCCATGGAGCGCCTCGATGGCGGTCTTAGTTTCCCGAATGGTTTCGGCTGGGCTATCGGGTTGAGTCGAATACTGTTCTTCAGGGTGATTGAAGAGAGTGGTTTCGTAGCCCCAGTTGTAGGTGCGAGAGTTGGATGGGTTGTAGTTCTGGATCGGCAGAAGGTGCACGTCCGTGACCCCCAACCATTTCAGGTAGTCCAACCCAGCCGGACCGCCATCCGGTCTCTTCGCTCCCGATTGAGCCAGCCCAAGGTATTTCCCTCGCTTGCTTGCCTCCACGCCGGAATCGGTGGAAGCGGTGAAGTCCCGAACGTGGATTTCGTAAAGAACCGCGTCTGTTGTGCCGTTGTGCTTCGGATTGGCGGCAGATCGCCATCCGGAAGGGTTCGTCGAGGGGAGGTCAAGAACGACCGATTCTAGGTCGGCGGCGTTCTTGGCATTTGTAGAAGCGAAGCTGTAAATGTCGGCCGCAGTGCGCTTTTTGCCGTACGACTCGAACTGGAATCGGTACCGCGCGCCATTGAGATTTCCTGGCACGGTGAGGCTCCAGATGCCGTTTGCCTCACGCCGCATCGGGGCTCGATCCTCGCGTGAAATCGTGGGATCGCGCTTGACGATGAGGGTGACCTGGTTAGAAACAGGACTCCACACTTTGAATGTCGTGTTCGTGGGAGAGAATCGAGCCCCTAAGTCGTTGCCGGAATAAGTGAACGCCTTGTTGGAGAGTACTTCTCTCGCGTAAACCGTCCGAGTGGGTTGTCCCTCCCAAACAAGAGTGATGGCCTTGCTGACATCGGCGGGCTTGAGTGCTGAAGAGAGCTTAAGGGCAAACCCACGAACCTTGCCTTTCTCTTGCGCGGCGGTTTTTCGAGGCGGAACCGTGGCGGGTGCAGTGACTTCCTTGGGATTGTTGAGCGAGTCTAAGATGGTTCCTTTGTTGAAGTCGATTCGGAATCGAACAATGGCCCCACTTGCGGCGGTGACGCTGAGGGGTATGTCCGAACCCCCTTCTTTAAACCCGAGCCCCCAGTTCTTGTCCCAGGACGTTCCCCTGGTCACTTTGTAACGGTGGGAACCGGTAGGAACCTTGCCCACGAGCTCAAAAACGCCCGGAGCCACTTCCTCCATACGGGCGTTCGGGTCGCCCGGGGTCCATTCCGTTCCTCCAAAAATGCCCTGGAACGTTCCAACCAAGGTGACCGCGTTCGGGTCTTTATCCGCGATCTCTTCCATCGGTCCCCCGAGTTCAACCGCCTTGATGGGTAGAGCTTCTCGGTCCATGACCACTCGAAGCTTTTTGGCTTTCACTAGAGTTTCGATCTCAGCAACCGTGAACGGTGTGTCCGACCAAAATCGGACCAGGTCAAGATCGTCGATGAAGGCGGGAAGGGTGGCTGAATCTTCCGGACCCTGAACGGCGGCGGCCTTTGCAGGATCTTTCACCGCGACCGACTTTGCCGGGGAGCATACGAATCCGCTAACGGCGATGAAAGCGAGCAACCCGAGGGGCGTATTGCCTCGAAGTCGATTGTGAATTCGTATTCTCATGCCCTATTTTGCCCCACTTCGATACGAAGTCCAACGCCTTTTCTTTTCTACTCGTTGCGACTTGTTGGTTTCCGGATAGGGTGATAGGGTGGAGGTGCGATGAAGACGTTGCTCCGAGCTATGACCTGTGTCGCGGTGATCGGTGTGGCCTCACTTGCGGCAACGCAAGGTTCGGCGAAGAAGCCCGCGAAGCCGACCACCCCCGAGCCGGGCAGCAAACTCCGAAAGGCGGTTCTGGACAGCCTTCGCCCGAGTATCGAAGAAGAACTCAAAGTCAGAGTCCGATTCAAAATCGATCGCCTATCGGTGTTGGATGGGTGGGCATTTGTCTCTGGAGTTTTGCTCGATACAAAGGACCGACCGATCGACCTCAAGAAGACAAGGTTGCGGGAAGAAGCGGAGTACATGGATGGACCCTCCATTTACGCGCTCACACGATACAACCCAACCAAAAAGAAGTGGCTGGAAGTGACCCACGTCATCGGTCCGACGGACGTTGCCTGGTCCGATTGGCACGTCCGGTTTAAGTGCCCCAAGGCGATTCTTGGAATTCCTGCGTTGTCGGACTAAACGCCAAAAAAGAAGGGCGTCGACTCATCGTCGACGCCCCCTCTCTGTCTTAGGAGATGCGTTTGCTTACTTCTTGTTGCGTCGTCGGAAAGCCAACAGACCTGCACCAAGAGCTGCGATCGTCGCAGGCTCCGGAACCGGCTGGGCGGTTCCGCTCATGTCGACGATGAGCCCGGTCGGGTTGCCAGAACCACCGGAAGCGTTTCGAACGTGGAACTCAAGGGTGTTGAGGCCGTCGATGAAGCCGGAGGTGACGGAGAAGTTGCGGAAGGCGCCAAAGTGGTTGCCCGTACCGCCGCCCGTGCCAGAAACGAGGTTGCCGTTCAGGTAGATGCCGAGACCCGTGTTATCGCTCGCCCACTTACCGGTAATGTTTGCGGTGGACGCGATAAGGCCGGAAAGGTCGAAGGTCGTCTTGTAGACGTAGTCGCCTGCCGGAGCGGTTCCGATTGCACCAGGGTTGGTCGGCACGATGGAAGCCGGCGCAATCCACTTCGCAGTTGCGGTGTTGGCAACCCATGCACCGTTGAGTGCGAAGAAGCCCGGGTGAGCAACATCGACTGCGCCGGTGAGCGGACCAGAAACGATGGTGTAGTTGGTGTCTTGTGCACCAGCTGCAACCGAGTCGCCCGTGCTCTTAAGCGTCGAGATCGGCACAATTGCGCTGGAGAGAGAAGCGGTGAGAACCGCAGCCCCAAGAGTAAGCATTCGAATAGTCATGAGAGTCCTTTCGCGAAAAGAAAGCACCCCCAAAACGAGGTGCTTCCTAATGAGTGTGGGGCTATGGAAAGGACAGAAGTGACCCGAGTTACAACGATCACGCAATCATGCCGGTAAGAACCTAGTAACTCTGCTTGTGGGTCTTAACGGTTACTTAGCAGTCTTCCAACCGTAGGGCACGTAGGCTGTCTCAAACGATCCGTCATCGAAGAGATCGATGAGCGAGAAACCGTAGGTGCATTCTTGATAATCGCCACCCCACCAGCCTGCGCTCACGGCGCCTAGGCAGTGGTATTGAACGCCAAGGTAGTCCACCTTATCGATCAAGTGAATGTGTCCGCTGATGCATAGCTTGACGTTGGGATGTTGCTTGAAGAGATCCTTGATGCGGCGGGCGTCGATGTGCATCCATGCTCCAGGAACGCGCCAATCGCCGGACTTTTCATTGTCGCCGTCAAGGAACGGAGAGACTCCGAGGATTGGAATGTGACTCACCACCAAAACGGGTTTTCCAGCAGCGTTTTTGAGTTGATCGGAAAGCCAGCCAAACTGGTCTTCGTCCAGCTTTGCGGTGTAGCCATTGCCTTCTTTTCGGTGGGTGCTATCAAGAACAAGAACCTTCCACCCGCCTCGCTCGAGGGCTCGATAGGTTTTCGGGAGTTCAAGAACCTCCTGCGCCCAGGTCTTACCAAACTTGCTTTCGGACCCCCACTTCGTCCAGTTGTTCCAACCCCATACATCATGGTTGCCGATGCAGTGTTCGATGGGGACGGACAGATTGGCTTTTGTCACGTCGCTGAAGATCTTCCACTGCGCCGCCACGCGATCTTTCTCTTGTCCCAGGGCATCCATGATGAGATCGCCGCCGGTAAAAATCGCGTCGGGTTTGGTCTCCTGAGCCTTCTCGAGCGCAAGTTCCAATCCCTTTGCGGCCTGCTTCTCGGGTTGGACGTGAATATCCGTGAGGTGGGCGATTCGATAAACCCGCTTGCGAGTCGGTGTCACGACACTAGAGGATAGAACGAGCGGTGCAAGAGCGCCACCAACGATTCCGGTGGAGGCCGTTAGAAGCGCCTGTCGTCGAGAGATATCGCCAGACATTCCCGAAGGTTACAACCTGATGGAATAGGTCTGGGTTAAGGAACGGTTAGAACCCTTTGGGGGTAAATGATGTTCCGCAACCGCACGATCTTGCAGCGGTCGGGTTCGTGAATTGGAATCCACCGCCGATGAGGTTGCCCGTGTAATCAAACGTGCTCCCTTCCAGAAACTTCGCGGATTTTGCATCGCACACGATCTTGATCCCGTCGATCGTGATGACCTGATCGATGCTCTTAGGCTCCGTGTCGAGTTTCATCAGATACTCGAACCCGGAACATCCTCCGCCTTTGACTCCAAGACGAAGAAAGACACCTTCACGACCGTCTTTAGCGATGATTCGTTTCACCTGCGCCAGAGCCGCATCGGTTACGTTTACCGGGAAGGATTGGGTGGTTTGGTCGGTTTCCGTCATCTCTCGATTTCAAATACTCCGCTGACTTAAATCGGTTCCTTTTCCACCACCGCAAGTCGAGAATCTCGACTCGGGGGTGCGCTCATGAACGACACGTTGCTGGATTGACCCTTCTGAAGCATATCGGCAAGGGTGAGGCGTCCCAAAACGGAATCAATGGCTTCCTGAACAATCTGCCAGACACTGCGGATGGAACACTCGACGTCGTGAGAGCAGATGTCTAGCGTGCCCGAGTGTCGACGACAAAACTCTTCGTCGTACAGTTTCCCACCGAGGGCGGCAAGCACATCTCCGACGCCAATGGCGCTGGGATCGCGTGAGAGTTGGTAGCCACCTGCTTGACCGCGAGTGCTGCTGATAAACCCTTCTTTGCGCAGAATCATCAGCAACTTCGCGACGTGCGTGGGCGTGAGACCCTCTGCTTTGGAAATCTCAGGAATGGTCATGGACTCTCCCGGACCGCGTCGAGCGATTTGTAGGAGGCACCGTAAGCCGTACTCTTCTTGAGCGGAAAACTTCATAAGTGCGTTAGTCCAGGCCGAGGATCAGTTTTGCCTCTTCACTCATCATTTCAATGGTGAAGGGCGGATCCCATGTGAGTTCGATGGAAACGTTGCCGACGCCGGGAGTCGAACGCACCGCGCCTTCTACTTCGCCAGGCAAGGTTCCGGCGACAGGACAAGCGGGGGAGGTGAGTGTCATGACCACCTTTACGTCTTTATTGTCCGCAACCTGAATATCGTAGATGAGCCCCAGATCGTAAATGTTGATCGGTAGTTCGGGATCGAACACGGTTCGGAGAGACTCGATGATCTCGCTCTCAAACAGGGATCTCTCAATCGTGGTCATAGGTTGCTGGGGTGAGGAATCGGTTTCACTCTTCGCAGAGACTTCTTCGATCCGTTGCGGCATCTCTTCCTACGTTGTACCGGCAAGGAGTATGACAACGGTTGTTTTCTGGGAAATAGATGAACCGTTCCGCAGGTCTTTCAGGTTCAAAGCTTCGTCCCTGGCGGGTACCTTTATGCGGTTGTAGGGTTCCACTATGGAAGAGATTCAGTTGCTTCAATCGCAGGCTTTGGAGGAGGTCGCGTCCGCGACATCCACCGCGGATTTGAAGGAGACTCGAATCAAGTTTTTGGGGAACAAAGGTCTGATCTCCGGAAAGCTGGCCGAGATTGGCAAGTATCCAGGCGATAAGAAGGCCTTCGGTCAGGCCGTCAATGGTGCAAAAAGTGCCGTTGAATCTGCCATCAGCGACCGGGAAGCGGCGTTGCTCGCCGTTGAACGAGCGGCTCAGTTCGAGGCAGAGCGGATCGACGTCACCATGCCCGGTCGACCGATGCGGGGCGGATACGAGCACGTGCTCCAAACCACCATGAACAAGGTGAAGCGGACCCTTGGCGGACTCGGTTTTGAATACCGTGAGAGTCCCGAGCTGGAAGAGTTCCGCTACAACTTCGACGCGCTCAACTATCCTCCCGATCACCCCGCAATGGACGATCAGGACACGTTTTACATTGATGACAATTGGCTGCTTCGAACTCAGTGCACGGCTATCCAAGGTCGCGTTTTCGAGAGCACTCAGCCGCCGTTGCGCATGTTCACGATCGGTCGAACGTATCGCAATGAGGCAGTCGACCGCACGCACAGTCACACCTTCCACCAGGTGGACTGCTTCATGGTCGACGAGGGCGTTTCGATGGCCCACCTAAAGGGAACCCTAGGGGCCTTTGCGCGAGCGATGTTCGGTGATGAGGTGAAGATTCGCTTCCGACCCGACTTCTTCCCGTTCGTCGAGCCGGGTGTGGACTACGCCATTTCGACTCCGAAACTTTTTGGTGGTCGATGGGTGGAGTTAGGCGGCGCCGGATTGATTCACCCGAACATTCTCGAGTCGTACGGAATCGATACCGAGCGATACTCCGGATTCGCGTTCGGACTGGGCGTCGACCGAATTCCGATGATGGCGTACGGAATCGACGACCTTCGACACTTCTTAGAAAACGACCTTCGATTCCTGGAGCAATTCCGAGGAGAACCCGTCGCTTAATCAGAGCGGGATAAGAAAGGAACAGAGGGAACAGAAACGATGAAATTTCCTTACGCAATGCTCCGAGATTTCGTTGATACGAACTTGAATGCCGAGCAGATCGGTGATCTGCTCACCATGGCTGGGTTCGAGCTTGAAGGGATCGAAGAGGTGGATGGCGATGCCGTTCTCGATATCAAGGTTGTCTCTAACCGGGGCGATGGACTGAGCGTTTTCGGTCTTTCGCGAGAGGTGCTGGCGAAGGACTTGGAGGCGAAGCCCACCGCGCTCTACACCCGAGCGGCTGGACGGTTTGCCGATTCGAATTTGACGGAGCATTTCCAACTCGAGTCAAACGCCGCTACGGTTGAGGCCGAGGAATGTAAGCGTTTCGCGGTTCGAGGAGTGAACTCAAGCCGACCACTTGGAAATCTATCCTCTCCGGAGTGGATGCAAAAGCGCCTTGCTCAAGCGGGCATGAGGCCTATTTCGTTGCTCGTCGACCTCACCAACTATGTGATGCTGGAGCTTGGTCAACCACTGCACGCCTTTGATAGGGATCTTCTCTCGGAAGGACGCATCGTTGTTCGCCACGCGAAACCGGGCGAGAAGTTGACAACCCTCAACGGCGAGGAGCACGAACTGTCGGGCCAGATGATGATCTGCGATGCGGAGAAGCCCGTGGGTGTCCCGGGGGTTATGGGTGGATTGGACACCGAGGTCAACGATGCGACCACACGGCTGCTTCTCGAGTCGGCAAACTTCCTAAACCTCAACGTTCGAAAGACGAGAAAGCAACTCGGACTGAGTACCGAGGCGTCTTACCGATTTGAGAGAAGTGTCGACCCAGAGGGCGTGGTCGCAGCGACTCGCAGGTTCACCGAACTGCTCGTGGAATCGGCTCCTGACGTTCAGGTCTCGAACATTCTCGATTTGTATCCGAGACCTCCCGTTCTCGTCCCCGTCAAGGTTCGAGTGCAACGAGCATCGCGATTGCTCGGGATGGAGATCACCCTTTCTCAAGCCGAACAGTATCTGTCTCGACTCGGAATGAGCGTCACCGTTTCCGGCGAGAGCGAGCTCACCGTCACGCCTCCCTCATGGCGCCCCGATATCGTTCGCGAAGAGGATCTTGTTGAAGAACTGGGCCGCGTTCATGGCTTCGATCTCATTCCGGAGCGACTTCCAGAGGGATCGACCACTCTCGGCGGAAGCAAGGGGACTTATCGGCAAACCGATCTTGTACGCGAATCGCTCGTTCGATCTGGCTTTGTCCAGATCATGTCGCACTCGCTGAGAGACTACAGCGCCCTCGATGCTCCTGGTGAGCGTGTCGCTCCTCGGAATCCGGCGTCTCCGGAGCACTGCGTGCTTCGCAATTCGCTCTTGTCTTGTCTAGGCGAAGCCGCGCGGCGCAATGGCTCGCGCGATCTTCATCTGTTTGAAGTCGGCAAGGTCTTTTCTCGATCCGGATCAAGCACTTCGGAAGTTCTGCATGCGGCAGCCCTTTCGGTTGGAGCGCTTTGGCCGATTAATCGCAAAGGCGATACGGTTCCTTCCGCAGACTTCTTCTCCTTGAAGACGGCTCTTACCGAGGCTTTTGTGACCTTGGCTCTTGGTCAGGCCTTGGAATTGACGGTTCCCACCGCTATCGATGAGCGCTTCCATCCGACACGGCAAGCTTCGGTCACGTTGAGTGGGGAAGTCGTCGGCATCATCGGTCAAATCCACCCTGAGGTTGCGGATAAGGAAGGACTCTTGCCTGAAACGGTCTTGTTCGAGATTAATCTCGAGGCGGTCTTTGCAAACGGTCAGCCGCGCATCGATCAGCGGTCGATCAGCCGAAACCCTGCGGTACGCCGAGACCTTGCCGTTGTGGTGGAAAAGACCCTGCCGTTCGCGGTCCTAGAATCGGCCATTCGAAAAGGCGCCGGAGAAGTGCTGGAGAAGCACTGGCTCTTCGACGTCTACGAAGGCACTGGAATTGAGCCGGGCAAGCATTCCCTTGGCATTGGTCTGCAATTCCGAAAGCACGGCGCTAACTTTACAGATGAGGAAGCGAACCAGGTGCGGGATGCGATCGTGGCGGAGCTTGTATCGGTCGGTGCGACACTGCGCTGATCGCATACCGGATGGCGTACTGCATCAGCACGATGACGCCAATGGCTCGTAGAGCCATCGGCCAGTAGTGGTAGTGACCGAAAGAGTGCAAGAACGCCATGGGCGCAAAGGCAAGCACAGAGGCTAGTACAGACGCGGCGAAGACGGCAAAGAGTGGGGCGGTCGCCTTTTGCAGAACCGTTGCGGTCCCTGCTTTCTTCGCCCGCGATATCAGGAACGCAATGACGAACAGGCTGCCGTTGCAAGCGAAAGCAAGAATGAGCAACCATGGCCCCGAATTCAGAAGGTTATCAAGTCCAACCGAGAGGGAAGTTTGAAGCGTCGGAAGGGCGTTCAGCCCGGGGACTAGGTAAGTCACAAAGTCTTGAAAGACCCCTGGGCCGGATCGAAACTGCTGCAACTGGTATCCGCTCGGTTTGACCGGGAGCAGTTGCGACCGCATTACGGCATACAGAACCAGCCCGGCCCAAAAACCGAGTTGCGTGATCCATCGCAGGCGATAACCTTCCCACTTCCACAGCCAACCCAAAGGAATCAACACGAACGGGAGCATCACCGCTTGTTCGTAGGCGCCTAGAGCGAGGAGGTAGAAGCCGAAAGCGGTGATCAGCCAACCCGGCTTAGACACAGGATCTCGCTTCGCCTCCGAGGTCCGTGTGGCGGGTAAGTCGGTTGCGGTGACCACGTCGGTCGCTTCCCGCTCCGCTCCCAGCCGCTCAAATCGAAAATAGGCGGCGAGAGCAAGGAGACAAAAGAGCGTCATCGAAGTTGCGGTTCGGCCCGGAACCCATCCCAGAGTGTCGCCAGAGATGTTGCGCCCTCCGAACACACCTGCGACACCCGTAAGTTCAACGGCCGCATAGTAAGTCAAAAGGAACGCTCCCGCGATCGGCCCCCAGTTCTTGGGACGGGCGATGATGCCCACAAGAGCGAGGATAGGCAGAACAATGAGCGCAAGGGATTCAAAGCCAAAGCCGCCGATCTGCCAAAGAGTGAATAGCCAAGCACTCAGAACGGCGAGGGAAGTGCTTCGTCGCCATTCGGCGACAAACCAATAGAGCGCCATGGTACAGGCAAAGCACAGGAGAGCGTTCGTGAGGCCAAACCCGGCGGGATTCGAGCCATGGAGAGCATTATCTAGTTCGTAGAACAGGGTGCTGATCGGTCGGTAGAAGTGGTTCTCCAACGGCCAATCGCCGCCAAACCAAGACCACGGGTTGGCTCGCTCCTTGATCTTAATCAAGGTAACCGCAGTATCCGAATCGGCGAGCAATCCCGGTCCGCTCGATCGTTTAGAAAGGATCGGAAACAGCGTACAAAGGGCGAGAAGGAAGCTCCACTGATTAGGACTCAGTCGTTTGCTATTGGATGCCCCCGGCGTCGACACGATATGGCAGGATACCGCCAGGAGGGTTTTGGGGAACATTTCCAGCGTCTCGTACGTTTCGGCAGGGGTAACAGGCGGAATCCTAGTCACATCGAATCACGTACAATCCATAGCAATGGTTGGAATCGTGTGGCACGATGACCGCCGAGGAACAAGGATGAATAAGTTGACCGGAACGATTTTAAAGGTTGCCGCGGCCGCTGTACTGGTAGGCGCTTGGACGGTTGTCTCTGCCAAAGGCGGGCAATCGCTTGGAAAGGTGGAAGGCAAGACCCTTCCGGCATTCTCGCTGAAGACGACCGGGGGCAAGACGCTTTCTAACAAGAGTCTCGCGGGCAAGGTTTATCTCATCGACTTCTGGGCTTCCTGGTGCGGACCGTGCAAGAAGGCCTCCCCGACCCTTCAAGAGCTCCACAAGAAGTACGCCTCCAAGGGCGTTATGGTGATCGGCGCCAATGTGGACGAAGAGGATAGCGCCAAGATCGCGAAGGCTTACGCGAAGGAACACAACTACACCTACACGTTCGCAGTAGACGCGATTCCGTTTGCGGGCAAGGTTGGCGTGGGCCCTATCCCCGCTTTCATGGTCGTGGATAAGAAGGGCAAGGTTGTGAAGGTTATTGAGGGCTTCTACCCGCAACTCGGTGCCGATCTTTCGAAGGCTATCGAAGGCGCTCTCAAGGGCTAATCGAATTCAAGAAAACGGCGGAGCCGTTCCGTTCAATCCGCTTTTGGTGGAATGACTCGGAACGGCTTCGGTGTTTTGGGCACGGTGACCTGAACCCATTCGCCTGCCTTCTTATCGATGATCAACCCGTTGATCTGGCACTTGCCGAATGGCAACCACACCTTGAGCCCGGCTACCTGAGCGGGCAAAGTAACCGTAAATGGCTCTTCTCCCTCCAGGGCGTTGCTGAGAGCCGGAATGAGATCCTTCGCTTCGGTGGAACCAACAATCACCTGCGCGCGTGCAAACGCTCGCTGCGGCAGAACCGCCTCAGCCCAAAGATTCAATCCGATATAGGCATCCATGTTGACCTTGGCTTTGCCACTCAATAGCTCGCCAGAGGGCTTTGTTTGGGCGGCCCTGATCATAAGCGGATCGACCTCTTTGGTCACCCAAGCGGCTAGAGCCTTGGGATCAACGCCCATCACATCTCGGTTGGTGAGTTTGCCGGATGCAAGATCGGCGGCGAGCCACTTCAGATACAGCTTCTCGCCCATGTAGCCGTTTGCCCAGTTCTCCGGTTGCTCAAATCCTCCAATGGCAGGGAATACGGCGTGCGCATACTCGTGCGCAAGTTCTCGAACCTGTTCGACCTTATTAGTGAACGATGGTAGATCGTAAATGTAGACCGTGTTGACGCTGGTTCCCTTCGAGTCGTACTGCTTGTCAACGTCAAACAGCTGCTCGCCACCTGCTTTGCCGCCCCAACATAGATACACGTCGACCGCTCCGCCGCCCATGTCTTGACGGTGATCCAAGCGGAGGCGCTTGAAGTTGTATTCCCAAATGCGGAGCAGCATTCGGGTGGCGGGTTCGGCGAGATCGCCCTGCTCCTTCCGTTGCTGCGAAAAAACCTTCAGGCGAATATTGAAGTCGTCCCGAGCTTTATCCAGCGCGACAAACCCTGCCACGAAGTAATCGAACGAGTACGGCTCGTCCAACGGGGGAAACTTTTTGGGCGACAACTTAGGCGCGTCCATTGGTTCGACCGTGTAGTAGGTCTGAAGCATGGCCTTGCCCGAGGCGTCGGCTAACTTGCTGATTTGAATCGTCTTCGGAGTTCGATTCGGTCTCTGCTCATCCTGCGGGGAGAGGGTCGGATGAAGAGTCAGGACGAAGGTTGCAGCAAGGAGAGAAGCGTTCATGGTGATGCGCTTAGAACGGTTGGATCGAGGAAAAGACGTTGGAGCCTGCAGTGTGTTCCGCTGCAGGCTCGATTCGTTGTCAAGAATTACTCAAGCGTCGTAAGGAATCGTTCCGCATCGATGGCGGCCATGCAGCCCGTACCTGCGGCGCTGACCGCTTGTCGATAGACGGAGTCTGCCACGTCGCCCGCAGCGAAGACGCCCGGAATGTTCGTTGCGGTGGAACCGGGCTTCACAAGCAGGTACCCCGTTTCGTCCATGTCGAGCACGCCCTTGAAGAGGTCGGAGTTTGGCTTGTGACCGATCGCCACGAAAACGCCGTCCAGAGCGAGTTCCGAGGTCTCTCCGGTTACCGTATCCTTTAGCTTCACGCCTGTGACCTTCCGAATACCCTCTCGAACACCCAAAATCTCTTCGATGGCGCTGTTCCAAATCACCTCTACCTTAGGGTTTTCCAAAACGCGCTGCTGCATGATCTTGCTAGCTCGGAACTCGTCTCGGCGGTGGATCACGTAAACCTTTTCGGCGTGCCGGGTTAGGTAGTGGGCTTCTTCCATGGCGGTATCGCCGCCACCGACAACCGCAACCGTCTTGCCTCGGAAGAAGAACCCGTCACAAGTGGCACACGCGCTGACCCCATAGCCTCCGAAGAACACTTCGCCCTCCAGTCCCAGCCACTTGGCGCTGGCACCGGTCGCGACGATGATGCTGTTAGTCTGATACTCGGTCTCGTCCACCCAAATGCGATACGGGTGCTGGGAGAAGTCGACTTTGGTGACGATCTCGTAGCGCACTTCAGCCCCAAATCGTTCCGCTTGCTTTCGGAATAGTTCCATCATTTCCGGACCCATGATGCCGTCCGGGAAACCGGGATAGTTTTCGACATCGGTCGTGATGGTGAGCTGCCCACCTGGCTGAAGGCCGGCGAATACGATCGGGTTCAGGTCTGCCCGAGCCGCGTAAAGGGCCGCAGTGTAACCGGCAGGCCCTGATCCGATGATCAAAACGTTGTGCACCATGTTTGAATCCAGAGGTTACCTACCCCTCCCGGAAGTTGGAGCGTGGGAAGAACCGTAACTCTTCTCCAGAAGGGATTCCTGCGTTCCAAAGTTCCAAAAGGAACGCGATGCTTTTCCTGCTGGACCTCCGTCTTTGAATACGTACAGGAATGTCGGAATCACCCTCTACACCTACCGTTTACGATCACCTGTTGGTGATGTTCGAGCAACTGGTCGTCGTGGCTTGGGCAAAGCTCGGGTTGCGACACGATCCGATCAGCGGCAAATTAGAGCCAAATCTTTCGGAGGCAAAGGTTGCGATCGACGTTGTTCAGAGATCCACGGCAGCGGGAAGCCCCGCCGATGCGATCGGGAGTGAGGGTTAATCGTGGACGTTTCTGCACGATCCGGGGGCCTTGCAGGCGTCGCGGGAGTTGGACGAAGTGTTCTGAATCGCATTCGAATCGCGATCAAGGACATTCGCGACCGCGAAGAAGACGATTTAAGCCTTTCCCCGCAGGCTCGGCAGGCGCACTTGCTGGAGTTCTACGAGAAGTACGAAGAGACGGTGGAAGTGCTTGTCGACGGGGCGCAGTTTGGGCCGACCCCCGAACTCGAGAAGAAGTATTCGGGGATGAAAGCCTATATGGCAGAGTCCTATCCTGCGATCCGCCCCTACGTGCTCGCATACGTGCGACTCAGTTTGGAAGACGAAGATTTCGGCATCAAAGCCAGTGGCAAAGGATGCGACCCGTTTGAGGCGCTGACCGCCGCGCCGGATTTGGCGACTTTCCTTCAGTACGATGACGGTCACATGATCGCACGGATCATGCGGACCCGCGAGGCGTTGACCCTCTACAGCGATCATTTGCGGTACCTTCTTGCAAGAAGCGAATAGCTTCTTGGGGCGAGTAGGGAACACAAAGAATGACAAGGGACTGGCGCGGAATTCCGCTTGAAAAGATCGTCGAGCGATGGAATGCCTTCTATCCAGAGCGATATCGCACCGACGTCGATCTTTTCGCCCTGAACACGGTTGATTCCCCCCTGATGGATTGGGGTGTGTCGTTGGTCAAGTTGGATGACGACGGCGGCGTCCTCGGTTTTGTCTGCTTCAAGAAGCCCGCGACTCGCTTCTTCAAAGTCAACGACCCAGATTCCATCCATCTGAACTCGATCGCCTTTTCCTCTCCCTCCATTGCGGTGGACTTGTTGAGCGAGGCAAAGAAGATTCTTCGCGAGCGAGGCGTCACGCGCATTCTCTTCGGAACCGACTCCAAGCACTTTTTCCCTGGCGTTCCGGTGGATGTGCCCGCCCTGCACGATTTCCTGATGGTAGAGGGATTTGAGTTTGGCGGTGAGCAGGTCGATCTCGAGCGAGATCTTTCGAACTACGAACTCCCCAAGCCCCTCCCAGAAGACGTTGAGTTTCGCCCGCTTACTCCCGGCGACCACGACAGCCTTGTCGCCTTCTTCGACGATGAGTTCCCAGGTCGGTGGAAGTACGACGTCCTTTGGAAAATCGAAAAGGAAGGTCGATACGACTGCGTGTACGGCTTGATCCACGAGCGTCGCGTGCGGGGCTTCGCCCTTCTCCAAGATTCGAGCCACAAATTCCCGATCGGTGGCGCCGTCTGGCGCGCAGACCTTGGCAGTAACTGGGGCTCACTCGGACCCATTGGCGTCTCTCAGAAGACGCGCGGTCAAGGATGGGGAGGCGCGCTCCTAGGAGCGGCTCTTCAACACCTCTCCAAGACCGGAGCGAAGCAGTCCATTATCGACTGGACCACGCTGGTGGAGTTTTACGGAAAGCACGAATTTGTGCCGACCCGAACCTACAAGTCTGCAAAGCTCGACCTGTAAGAAGTTCCTCGCAGCTATTGGAACTTAGGGCCGTTGTCGTTGTAATCGCGATACCGTCGCGCGTCGTCTCGCTTCTTAAAGCGGACAAAGAAGAAAAAGCTGCCCCACATCACCAATAGAAAAGCGCCGCCGAAGACCAGCGTTGCGATCCAAGCATCTTTGTAAGTAAAGGTCTCGAACATCGTGGGGTTTGTGCCTCTCTAGATTGTGAACAAGTTGGCGGTCTCTGGAGTGCCGCTTGATTTGCCCACATAAAGAAACACGCCGCCAGGAGCGTTTCCTGACGGCGTGCCGATTGAGTCTGAGCGCTTAGAGACCGTAGATGGCGCGGTACTTGGCGTTGAGGCCGTCGATGTAATCCGTCGGATCCATCGGCTTGCCCGTTGCTTGGACCACCAAGTCCTTCGGCGAGAACTTTCGACCGTGCCGGTAGATCTTCTCGATCAACCAGTCATGGACTTGCTGGAACTCTCCTCGACCGAAGCCTTCTTCGGCGGTCGGAAGGTCCTTCTTTAGGGCGTTCCAGATCTGGTAGCTCAGCACGTTGCCCATGGAATAGGTAGGGAAGTAGCCGATGCTGCCCATGGACCAGTGAACGTCTTGAAGGCATCCTTCGGAGTCGGTCTTGGGTGTAATGCCCAGGTACTCCGAATACTTTGCGTTCCAAGCCTCAGGCAGGTCCTTGACGGCCAGCTTGCCCGTGAGGATGTCGCATTCGATTTCGAATCGAACAAGGACGTGGAGGTTGTACGTCAGCTCGTCTGCCTCAACCCGGATAAACGAAGTCTCGACCTTGTTGATCTGTCGATAGAAGTCCTCCACGCCGATTCCTCCCAAAGCCGGGAAGGTTTCTTGAAGCTTCGGAAGATAGCGTTGCCAGAACGGGAGGCTTCTGCCCACAATGTTCTCCCAGAATCGGCTCTGCGACTCGTGAATCCCTAGGGATACGCCGCCTGCGAGCATCGATCCCTCCCAGCTTGAGGGAGATCCTTGCTCGTACATCGCATGACCAGACTCGTGGAGCGTGCCGAAAACCGCACTGCCGATGTACGACTTGTAGCGAGTGGTGATCCGAACGTCGCCGATGCCAAATGTCGTGCAGAACGGGTGCGGGGCAACGTCTTGCCGTCCGCGATTGAAGTCATAACCTACTTCTTTAGCGATGAACTCTGTGAACTGGGATTGTTTTGCCGCGTCCCACTCGCCGTACAGGGCGGAGTCATCGATCGGCTTCGCGGATTGAATCGCTTTGACCAACGGGACTTGGCCTGCCTTCAGGGCCTCGAACATCTTTACGCAGTCGGCAGCGGTCGCGCCCTCTTCGTACTGATCGAGCAGTGCATCGTAAATGTGGTCGGTGTAACCCAGATACTCGGCCTCCTGCTTTGCAATCTCGAACATCTCAGTGAGAGTCGCTTGGAATCCGGAGAAGTCGTTGTTCGCTCGAGCCTTGACCCAGTCTTCGTGCGCAATGGCGGCAAGTTTGGTTTTGCGGGCCACAAACTCGGAAGGGAACTTCGTGGCAAGGTCGACGTCTCGGCCGACCACTCGAACCAGCGCCCCATCGTCCGTGTTGGGATCGACTTCTGCCTTGGATTTCTCCAGAAGTTGCCGCGTTTCGTCGGCAGTGAAAATTTCGTGAGCGATTCTGGAAAGACTTTCCACGGTGGTCGCACGCGCGTGGGCTCCGCCGCTGGGCATGTAGGTTTGTTGGTCCCAGTCCAGAACGGCGATCGCCGACCGGAGGGAAGTTACGTCGGTCAATCGACCCTTCAGCTGCTCTAGGGAACTGCTCATATGGCAAGATTACCGCTCTTTTCCGGCTTAAAATTCCCAAGTTCGTGAATATCTTGGGTGGGTCCTTTGGACCGAAGATTCGTCCCAGCGATCAACTTAGAAAACAAAAATTCTAAAAAGGCTGTCCATATTCTTAAGCCGTCGCAACCCGCGACTGAGAATAATTGTAGGGAACATCATGGATCGAAGCAAACGACACCGATTGCCGCATAGGGACCCGGTCTCGGGTGGTGAGCTTTTTGTCAGCGAGCTCGCCAGCGAGGATACAGGCATCACTATTCGGGGAAGGTTTGAAATTCCGCGCTATGCGAAGCTCGACGACGAGCAGGCGAAGTTTCTGGAAACCTTTCTTCGGTGCCGAGGAATGATCAATGGCGTTGAGCGAGAACTTGGGATTAGTTACCCAACCGCCAAGGCTCGGCTTGATGCTCTCCTGAAGGCACTCGATCTGCAGCCGCTCGATGCGAAGCCGGAAAAGAACGGCAACGAAAAGAGCACCGAAAGACGTCGAAGAATCTTGGAGCAACTGGAGGCAGGAGAAATCTCGGCCGAAGAAGCGAAGCAGAAATTGGGAGTTTTGAACTAAGGGTTCGGGGAGTGCCATGCGAGACGAAATTAAGAGAATTAGCAAACTGGTTGCCGAAGGGAAATTGACGCCCGAAGACGCCGCCGACTTGATCGATGCGTTCTACACCAACGAAGAGCGAGAGACTCAAGCTGCCTCAACCGGGGCGGAAGCACAAGCTCCGCGAACTGAAGGAGCCGAAGAAGCCGAAGTGGACGCTGAGAAGAAAACCGGAACCCAAACTGCGGACGAAAACCCCTTCAAGAGCCTCATCGATGCCATCGAGAAGATCGGCAAAGACGCTAGCGATAGCGTGAACTGGAAGGAAGTGGCTGAAACGGCAAAGACCTCGGCTACAAAGGGATTCGAGCTGCTTAAGGCGGGAATCGAAGACTTTAGCAAGGGCAACTTTAATGTTGGATGGTTTGGCAATCAGGCCGCTCGTGAGATCCGATTGCCTCTAACCGCCAACGAGGGCGGATTACTCCAGATCGAGAACGGTAGCGGTGGCATTCGCGTTCGACGCGACGTGACCGAAAGCTATGTTCTGGCAAAGGGTGTCTTCCGAGGCAGTACGCAAGACGAGTCTAAGGCAAAGGCAGACTCTTTCACCCTCATGGTGGAAGAGAGCGAGCACGGCATCGTGATCAAACAGCCGAGTGTCCCAGGAGTCACGCTTGAGATCGAGGTGGGTCTGGCGGTTGCCATGGCGGTGGAAGCAAAGGCCGACCACGGCGACGTGAAGATTGAAGACACCGGAGCGAGAGCAAAGGTGCGAGCCAAGACGGGCAAGATTGTATTGGCAGGCTTGAACGGTCCGATCGAAATCGATAGCGACACGGGTGAGGTGTACCTTTCTCGATCGGAAGGTCCCAGCATCGCAATCGAGAACAAAGCGGGGGCCGTCGAACTTCGACAAGTGAAGGGAAACATCAACCTGCGCAGTGCTTCCGGCGCGGTGATTCTCAGCCAATGCTCTGGGCGTACGATCGCGGTCGAAGCTGTTTCGGGCTCGGTGACGGTGGATCTCAACGAACCTATCTCGGGAACAGTGAGCATTCGAACCGTGAGCGGAGATGCTGCTTTGAAGATCGTCGACGGTTGCGATGCGCGTGTCACGCTCACCACACTCCGAGGCTCGGCGATGTCCTTGGTCAACCTAGAAGACGAAGCAAAGACGGAGCAACGCGTTACCGGCAAACTGGGCGCAGGCTCGGGGTCGATCGACGTGAGCGCAGTGACCGGCAACGTCTCGTTGTCCGAGCGCAACGCTCTCTGATTCGGCGATAAACCCTCGATCACGGTCGGTTCGGGACTTTGTGCCCGGGCCGACCGTGGTCATTTTTGCGATTCCGAAACCCATTCCGTTGGCGAAGCGTGTCGTGTTGCATGAGTGCAATTACTTCGCTTGCTTTGGGCACCGTTTTGCTTGTCTCCCCACCTGCAGCCTCTCAGACATCTCAGGCGGCGACGAACCGTGCATGCGTGGGAGTTCACTTTGGCATTCCCAATAATCCCACGGAGGAGAGCTACCTTTTCTCTCTTCGCGAACAAGTGCGGGTGGGCGCTCAGGGTCTAGCGATGTCGGCGAAGTGGAACGAGCTTGAACCCGCGCAAGGCCAATATGCCCTCAAGAAGATCGAGGATTCCGTAGGACTCTCGCGGTTCATCGGTGGGAAAAGTTTGTTTACTTTCCAAACAATCGACACCAACAATTGGGCTCTCCCGCAAGATCTCACCGGGCTACGATTTGACGATCCAAAGGTGGTTGGTCGGGCATCGGTGCTGCTTAACAAGATGCTCACCTCTTTGGGCCAGGGCGTGAAATGGATCAGTCTTGGGAACGAGGTGGATATCTACTTGGCGGAGCATCCGGAGGAACTCCCCGAGTACTTGAAGCTCCTCAAAGAGCTCGAAGCGGTGGTGCGGCGCGAACGTCCGGATCTCAAAGTGGGAGTGACGGTCACGTTTGATGGCCTTACTCGTCGGTCGGACATTGTTGCCAAGGTGGCGAAGTTTGGAGACTGTGCCGTGGTCACCTACTATCCGACGAAAGAAGACTTCTCGCCCCTCCCGCTCACCGAGACGGGGGCGCATTTCGACCGGATGATGAGCTTTGCGGCGGGCCGCCCGTTGGTGTTGCAAGAAGTTGGTCTCCCATCTTCAACTCTCCTTGGAAGCAGCAATTCCTTGCAGGCCGACTTTGTGAGTGCCATCTTCCGACAACTGGAGACGCGAAAGGGGATAGAGTTCGCCAGTTTCTTCATGCAGTACGAGTTCCCAGCGCCGATGCTGGACTTCTTCGAAAGTTACTACGGCCTCAAGAACGAGCGCTTCCGCGCCTTCCTGGGCACGCTCGGATTTCATGATTCCGCCGGCAATCCGAAACCAAGCTGGAAGAGATTGGGCTTAGAGATGCAGAAGTGGAACCCGCTATAACGGTGGCGGGAAAAAAACGGGGAGGGCGGTGCCCTCCCCGTTTTCTCTTTCTTGAGGTTTGAAGTTACTTCTTGAGAAGCACTTCGATAGCCTTGTCGAGCTGCGGATCTTGTCCTGCGAAGTACTGCTCGGGCGAGATTTCGACCTCAAAGTCCGGTTCCTCACCCATGTTCTCAAGCGGCGATCCATCCATTCGGAAGACACCGGTCGATGGCATTCTGGCGCTCGTACCGTCTACCAGCGGAAGACCGTAGGTGTAGATGACGTAACCCGGGGTCGGCTTACCGACCAACTTCGCAAGCTTCCGAGCCCGCATGGCGTACGGGAACATCTCGGCGTTGGAGAAGCTCGATTCGGCATGCATCACGACGATCGGCATTTCCCAGGTTTGACCCGGACCCTTGATCGGGCTCTCGTCACGAGGTTGATAGAACGAGTTCTGTCGTCGCTCGAGGATGTCGATGATTCGGTCCGAGGTGTTTCCACCGCCGTTGTTTCGAACGTCGATGATGAGCCCTTGCTTGTTTCGACCAAACGCCCAGAGTTGCTGAACGAATCGGTCGAATTGCGGACCACCCATGCCTGAGATGTGAACGTAGGTGAGCTTGCCACCCGATTTCTCCTCAACGTACTTGCGTCGCTTTTCGAGAAGGTTGTTAAAGA
Organism: uncultured Fimbriimonas sp.; assembly: GCA_964471545.1. Classification (GTDB taxonomy): domain Bacteria; phylum Armatimonadota; class Fimbriimonadia; order Fimbriimonadales; family Fimbriimonadaceae; genus Fimbriimonas. The sequence goes on from CAYYJX010000020.1 coordinate 30,397, forward strand.
CGATTCCGCCGAACTCACCGCCGGAAATGAGGCGATACTTCACCTCTCGCTCTTTGCCGTCGGCACCCTTCACCGTGAGCGTAACCTCTCGACCTGCTTGCTCGTTCAGAAGGTCGCGGTAGAGTCCTTCCGAGATGGAGGCCTCCTTTCCGTTGATCTTCGTGACGATTTCGCCAGGATTCAGCTTCGTTTTCGCGTAAGCACCTGGCGTCTTGGCAGGGACTTCCTTGATCTTGATCCCGGGACCAGAGTAGGAGTAGTCGAAGGTGAAACCGAGGTGCGCGGAAGATTCACCGCGTGGGTTACCGAACGCTGGGCCAACCTCGGCATGGCTTGCTTCCAGTTCGCCGACCATCATGTTCAGAACCGTCGCAAATTCATTGCGGTGGCCGACGCTCCCCAGGAACTTCTCGTAGGTGTTTCGCAGACCGACCCAGTCTCGACCGTGGAAGTTAGCATCGTAAAAGCCCCGGTTGTACTCTCGCCAGAACTGTTGGAACGCGGCTCTACGCTCTTGATGAAGGTCGCGCGTCCAGTCGGCTCGGAAGCCGATGGTGTTCTGCGGGAAGTTAGGATTCTTCACGTTGATCAGCGCGATGGAATCGCCGACCAGCGCCGCCATCTGCTTGCCGCCATCGACGAGTTCGAACGATCGAACACCGCCCGCTACCCGGCGAGCGTTCTCCGCATTGAAGTCTGCCTTGAACAGCTCTCCGCCCGAGCGGTAGTAGATCGAACCGTCTTCGGGGTCGATGACCATTCCATTGACCGAGGCACCGGAGATTCTGCGAGCTCGCGATTCAATGTCATCCCAGTCGATTTCCACTTTCACCGGGTCTTTCGGCTTCTCGTACTTGAGCTTGATGACGTTCTCTCGCTCGTCCTCTTTCTGGAAGGGCAATACGTAAAGACCTTCGCCGTTTCGATTTGAACCGAAGAACAGATACTTTCCATCGGGCGACCAAGTCGGCGACGAGTGGCGAGCGTTGAGCATCGTCACGTCACGAGACTCGCCGGTGGTGGTGTCCACGATGTAGATGTTCTGGCCGGACTCCCAGTAGTAGTAACCACTTTCAGGGAGGATGTCGACGTAGGCCACATATCGGCCATCGGGCGAAACTTCGTACTCCACGTCCGAAGCACCGGGCCGAACCACAATCCGCTGGGGTTCGCCACCTGCCACGGAAACGCGATAGACACCTCCGTTCTTGCCCTTCTGGAAGAACGTCAAGAACTTCTTGTCCGGTGTGAGGCGAAGCTGCGAGATGTCGGCATCGGCATTGGTCACGGCAGAGATCTTCTTGGTCTCCACCTCCATTCGGTACAGCCTCTCGGCCCCGTTGCGATCGCTGACAAAGAACACCGACTTTCCATCGGGGGCGTACACGGGTTCGGTATCGGATCCAACCCAGTCGGTCAGTTGCGCGGCATCGTCACGGTTCGGACCGTCGCCCTTCTTCACGGGCACCGACCAGATTTCACTCCGGACGTCAAAGATGACGGTGGAAAGATCGGGCGAGATGGTGAACGATCGTGCTCCCGAAGTCAGCACCAGTCGCTCTTCGGTAGAAACTTTGTCGTCGGTACTCGCTGTCAGCTAGATCGGCTTGGGCTCTGCACCAGGTGCCATTTTGTAAACGACGCCATCCCGCTCGAAGGCAACCGTTTTGCCGTCGGCAGAGGAGGTGAGGAATCGAGTGCCCTGACCGGAGAAGTTCGTGAGTCGCTTTGCGTTGCCCTTCAGGTCGACCTGGTAAACGTTTGGCGTTCCGCCAACCGTGAAGTTCACGCGCCCGATCGGCTTGTTGAGAAAACTGCTGCTGGCAACCTTCTCCGTCATCGTAACGACGTAGATGCCGTTCTGGGTGTATTGCGGCCAAAGGTGCTGGAACCCGTTGTTGCGTAATTGTTGGCGCTTTGCCGTCTTCAGGTCAAAGACCCAAAGTTGAGCCGCGTTGGAGCCTTGGTATCGAGCACGAGACCAAGGAAACCCAAAGCGGGTGTAGACGACTTTATCGCCTTCTGGGGAGAGCTTGGGCTCATCAATGCTTACGGAGTCGAGGAAATGCTGCTTGAACGCTCCCGTCTTCACATCGATGGTGTAAACGCCGTTGCTTGAAGAGTCTCGCGTGGCTTTGAAGACAAGGGCTTTGCCGTCTGGGGTCCAACCGGAAGGAATATCGCCGCCGGAGTGGTAGGTGATTCGCTTCGGCTTGCCGCCGTCTGCATCTACAACGAAGATCTCGTTGTTGCCGAATCGGTTACTTGTGAACGCGATCTGCTTCCCGTCCGGAGACCACACTGGGCGGTCGTCCATTTCCACGTTGTTCGTGATCGGGATGGCTCGTCCGCCATCGCTCGAGGCAACCCAGACGTCGCCCAAGTAGGAGAAGGCGATCTTTGATCCGTCCGGGCTGAGCGCTAAGAACCGCGCTCCAACAATCGGGTCGGCCTGCGGCTTGGCGCTGGCAGATCCGGAGATAACAAGTGATCCGGCGACAATGCCGAAGGCGGCAATCGCCGTGCGATGAGTCCCCAAGAATCTCATGATCGTGAGCATAGCCGAGAACGGCCATCCGCACTTACGAATCTTTTGTTTCGCAACGTTCCTTTGCAAAGAAGTGTGATCAGCCGGTGTAAGTGCGTGTATAGTTGATCCGTTGACGAGGGTCGCTGTCGTGGCGATCTGAAACATGGGGAAAGTCCGGTGAAAATCCGGCACTGTGCCGCAACGGTAAGGGAATCGTCCCGAGTCCGAATGCCCACTCGCAATGAAAAAGTTACGCTATCGCCAACGAGCATTGGCCGACGCGAAAGGGCAATCCTTCTCCCTTAGGTTTGCGCTTTAGCTGAATCTCGCTCTCAACGGTAGCTTCGACGGTTGAGAGGGCTATTCGAAGTTTCTCCCAACCGGAGGAGGAACCATCATCTCGAATAGAAAAACATTTCAACCCACGGGCTTCACGCTCATCGAACTGCTCGTCGTCATCGCGATTATCGCCATTCTCGCGGCGATCCTGTTCCCGGTGTTTGCCTCGGCAAAGGCGGCTGCCAAACAGACGCAATCCGTGTCAAATCTCCGACAAATCGGACTCGCTTGGATGCTCTACTCAGGCGATGTCGACGACGTCCTCATGCCTCCTCGAACCTGGTGGCAAGGGAACAAATATCGCTACTGGTGGGCAAGTTACGATGGCACGACGCAGGTGCAGATCGAGGAGGAAGGCCTCCTGTTCCCTTACACAAAGGGGAAGGGAATACAGGCCGACCCGTCGTTCCCCAACCGACTGAGGGTCGCTACCGGATTCACGGGCTATGGATACAACTATCGATACCTGGGCACCGGGCAAGTGTCTGCAACTCAGGTGGCCGAACCCAGCGATACAGTCGTCTTTGCGTCTTCGGCGCAAATCGATTGGGGCCCTTCCCGGCAGTTGCAGGGGAACACCTATCTCGAGGCGCCGAGCGCTCGCTACCCAACTTTTCACGGCCGTGTGAACACACGCGGCGTGATTGCATGGGCCGATACCCACTGTAGTTCGCGGAGCCCGATCTTGCGACGAACTCCTTTCTCCATTTTTCAGCCTGCCCCGTTTGTGCAAGCAAACCTGGGCGAGATCGACCGCGACGGCGATCTGGCTACCGACGAACTCTTTGACCTCAACTAACCATGAAAAACGCATTTGTACTCGTCACTCTCGGCATCGCCGGTTCCTCTTTTTCCTTCACGCTCGATGACATCAAACTCTGGTCGGGAACGGGTTCGAACCGAGCCGCCTTGGTCATCGACTTCAGCCAGGCCGGCGTTCCGGCTTTCGCATGGGGACACCGCTTCGATGGGACGATCACGGGCTTGGCACTTGCCCAAGCGGTCGATGCCGCCGATGCAAGCCTCTCAATGACCACCCAAGACTTCGGGAGTTTTGGCACCGCCATTACGGGCTTTGCCTACACGTCGCCTTTCGGCAACCTCAGCCGGTCCGGCTTTGCCAATGGTTCTTACCTGAGCTACTGGCTGGTAGATGACTCGTTGACGCCGTCCTCATGGGTTTCGTCCAGCGTGGGAGCATCTAGCCGACAAATCAACGGGAACGATTGGGATGGATGGAAGTGGGGCAACGGGTCGGTTTCCCCAACCACCAACATCGTCGCGGCTGTACCGGAACCCATGACGGTGTTGGCGCTGGCATCTGGTTGTGTTGCGTTGCTGCGACGCCGCAAGAAATAACGACTCGTCTGGCGTGATCGCGACAGAATTCGGTTACGTATAGCCCGAAAATTGGCTATAACCGTGTATGCCGCGTCGCGACAGCCATTATCGATTCGCATCATCGCTCTCGGCGCGTGCTCTTTCAATCCTCCTGGGAACGGGTTGGATTGTGGGAGTCGCGCCGATCGCATTTGCAGGCATCTCCGCTCAGCAATCCGCTAAAGACGAGAAAGCCGCCGGGCCTACGATTCTCGATAACGAGTCGTATGTGATGCCGCCCAAGGAGATTGCCGACTACCTCGATCTCCCGCGCCACCTTGTCGATACCACCGGAACCATCAACCCAACCTGGTCGATGGCGATGGCCGCTAGGTCGACCGGTTTGCCGAAACTTGCCGATTTGGCAAAGCCGTACGACAACCTGGCGGGTCTCATGATCGACTTTAAGGCGAACCGCGCCCGATCATTGACCTTACGGGGTGCGGCTGAGATCATCATCACCACGCAGTTCGTGCCTCAGCGTCTGACGAAGTCGGTCCCGGCTCCTAAAGGAGCCACGTGGTCCAACCCCGCTTGGTCTCCCGACGGCAAGTGGATTTCGGCTGTTGCCAACTTCGACGATGCAAGCCACCTCTATCTCATCGAGGCGGCGACCGGAAAAGAGAAGCGCATTTCGAAGCGACCCTTGAACGCGGTTCTGGCTCGACCCGTTTGGAGCACCGACGGCGTCTTTGCAGTCCTTATCCCCGAGAAGCGAGGAGCCATCCCCACGATGCCCTCCGTTGCTGAGCAACCCCGCGTGCAAGTCGCCGATCCATCGGCAAACAAGCTCCGAACCTATCGGTCTTTGATCAAGAGTCGATGGGAGCAGGCACGATTCGAGTATCTCACGACCGGCCAACTGGTGAAAATTGATCCGAGATCGGGCAAAGAAACCGCGATTGGCGACCCAAAGATGATCGAATCGATCGATGCTGCGCCGAAGGGAGACTTCGTGCGCGTCAGCACTATTCAGAAGCCCTTCAGCTATATCGTTCCGTTCTCGAGTTTTGGTCGAAAGGAAGAGGTCGTCGACCTGACGGGCAAGTCGCTCGTGACGCTGAGCGAACGAAAGCTTCGCGCGGGCGACGGCGGAGATGACGACGCACCGGCGCCTGCAGCCGATGCGAGCGCGCGGCGAAACCTAGCCTGGGCGCCGGACGGTAACGGCTTCACGTACATCACTGCCGATACCCCTGCGAAGGAAGAGCCGAAGAAAGACGGTGAAGACGAGCAAGGTCGGGGTGGACGTCAGGGTGGTCCAGGCGCCGCTGCTTCAGCTAACCGTGCCGAGAAACTTGTTCGATGGGTTGCGCCGTTCGGTAAGGATAATGTGACGACCCTTGCGACCAGCGCCACCGGCTTCGGAGGGGTGACCTTCACTGCCGACATGAAGTCGATTGCTTACACCCAATCGGCTGCGGGCAACACCAACTACGTTCTCGAAGAGCTTGGAACGGGCAAGAAGACCACGGTCTACTCCTACAAGACCTCTGAATCCAAGGACGCTCCTGGTACGTGGGTGACCAAGGATAACGAAAATGGAGTTTCGACCCTCCATATTCACGAGGGCACGATCCTGTTCCGAGGTACCGAAACCTCCAACGATCCAAAGAGCCCGCTGTTCGACGCTCCTCGACCGTACTTCAACAAGGTCGTCATCGGCTCCGGCAAGCTGGAGAACTTGTGGCGAAGCGATGAGAATGCGTACGAGACGGTGGATTCCATCCTCTCTCCAGACGGCTCCCGCTTCATCATCAATCGGCAGACCGCAACCTCGCCCGTCAACGAATGGATTGTCGAGGGCGGCAAGAAGACTGCACAGCTCACCCAAAACCAGGATCTCGCTCCGGACATCACCATGGCCCGGCGGTACAAGTTCCAGGTCACGCGTGCGGATGGATTCAAGTTCTGGGTGAAAGTAACGGCACCCGCTTCCCACGTTCCGGGAACCAAGTTGCCGGCCTTCTTCTGGTTCTATCCTCGTGAGTTCGTCAACCAGGCGGCTTACGATCAGACCCAACGAGGCCAGAACAAGAACCTCTTTCCGTCCCAAAGCGTGAACGCCAAGTCGGTCATGATTCGTCGTGGTTGGGCGGTTGTTGAACCGGATTGTCCGATTGTTGCCCCGGCGGGTCGCATGAACGACAACTACATCAACGACCTTCGAAACAACCTCTCGGCGACCATCGATGCTTTGGACACAGAGGGCATTGCAGACCGAACCAAGTTGGCGATCGGTGGGCACAGCTACGGTGGATTCAGCACGGCCAATGCGATGATCCACACCCCGTTCTTTAAGGCGGGCATCGCAGGTGCGGGCAACTATAACCGGTCGCTCACTCCTATGTCGTTCCAAAGCGAGCCTCGAACGCTGTTCGAAGCCCGGGAAATGTACGTCGATATCTCTGCGATCTTCCATGCGGAAACGTTAAGCGGAGCTTTGCTGATGTACGCAGGCATGGACGACCAAAACGTTGGAACCGACCCGACGAACTCTGAGCGGATGTTCCACGTTCTGGAAAGCATCGGCAAGACGGCGTCGCTGTATCTGTACCCGTACGAAGACCATGGCCAGATCGCTCGCGAGACGATCATGGATATGTGGGCGCGCCACATCGCGTGGTTGGATAAGTACGTTCTAGGTAAGTAACGCCGGCCCATCGAACTCCCGCCCCGTTTTCTCCTAACGACGTTTGGAGAGGCGGGGCATTTTTGTGTGAAACGGCGACTCCTTTCGGCAGAATCTTTGCCATGAAGATGAAACAATCAGTCGCTTTTGCGATGGTCGCCTTGGCTTCCTTCGCCGCTGCGGGAACCACCCGGCTCAGTTCTTACTCCTCCCTAATCACCAACTTGGATCGGGGAGAGACGGTCAAAGTGGTGCTTCGCTATAAGGATATGACGCTGGTAGTGGACGGGAAGGAAGAAACGGCTCCTGATGCCGTCGGCGGCATGACCATTCATAACTGGGAACGGTTTGCCAAGGGAATGGTCCGCAACGAGAAGGAATACGTTGCGCTCTCCGAGACGCAGCTCATTGCACACCCTCGTTACGGCCATGTCTGGAACTACGTTCGTTTGAGAATCTATGAGGACGGCAACGTCGAAATCACCGCCCGATACCTGACCCCCACAGACTTCAAGGTGGTCATGGACGAGACCTTTAGGTCGAAGATTTCCGACGGGAAAGACAAGTTCGGTGTCCATCTCTTCGCCGCGAAGTAGTGCGTCGCCCGTTAACGTCGGGGTGATTTGAACCTGAATCGCCCCGAATCAAAGAAAATTCAAAAAAGAAGGATGGATTTTTCGGATGGTCGCGTTCCGAAGGCATGCGACAAAAACCGAACATCAAACGAATCGCCATCTTCTCCGCAGTACCACTACTAGTTCTGGGATGGGCGGCTTTTCGACCCGAGCTTCTCTTCGTCAACAAGCAGGTTAACGAAACCGACCTAAAGCAAAAAGCAGGCAACCAACTTCTCGCCGAAGGGAACTTTAGCTCCTATGCTCACGAGACAATCGGCAAGGCCGAGATTCTTGACTCTGGCTCGGAGAAGTTCCTTCAACTCTCTGGTTTCAAAACTTCCAACGGTCCGGATGTACACGTTTACCTCATCAAAGGAAACGATGCACAGAAGGTAACCGAGGGCAACTATATCGACCTTGGCGTCATCAAGGGAAACCAAGGGACCCAAAACTACAAACTCCCTGCTGATTTCAATCTCTCCGACTACGGTTCGGTGAACATCTGGTGCAAGCGATTCTCGGTAGCTTTTGGGGGAGCAACGCTCAACCCTTCGAAGACGGCTCTGCTCCAATCCCAATCTCAATTGCTTCCGTCGGGTTCAAACCTAAGGCTCAACGCCAATGAAGGTGCTTGGCAAACCGCGAGCTTTCAGACGGGAAGCGAGATCCTCGTCACAAGAGGCACTATCGAGCCAAAGGTGAGCTTTAAGGGCGCCGTTAAGTTAGTGGAGCGGGGAGGAAAGCGCTACCTCCGCTTTGAAGGACTCAAGAATCTTCCGGAGTTCGAAGCTCAATTTGTCAAGAAAGAGTCGCTCGTGGTTGGGGCAGACCTTTCGAACGCTGAATCGGTAAAGCTCGGCACTATTAAAGCTGGCCAAAAGGGAGCAGAGTTCGAGGTTTCCAAAGAACTCGACGTATGGCTCTATCGCTCAGTGAGCTTCACGAATCCCAAAACCGGAAAAGTTTTTGGTTATGCAAATCTTCGCTCGGAACAAGAGCTGAAGCGCAAGAACCTCCTTCTCGTCTAATTGCGATCGCACGATCGCCCTGACAATCGAATATCTCACTCACAAGGAAACAAACATGAAAATCAACAACATCAACACTCTCGTCGCCGCTATCGCTTTTTCCACCGCATTTGCCGTTCCTGCAGTGGCAAATCACACGCCGAAGCACAGCCCCGCTCCTGCCGCTCAGCAAAAGATGGCGATGACCGCGACCTCCGGCGCCTTCAAGGGAATTGAGGTGAATGGCGGCACGGTTTCGGCAAAGTCGGAGAAGGGCAAGCTCGTGCTTACCCTCAGCGAGGACTTCAAGACGCCCAAGACCCCCGCTCCGCACTGGCAAATAGTTGACTCCAAAGGAAACACCTACTTGCTCAATCAGCTGAAAATCGCCGGGGACAAGATGAACCGGTCCGTGACCCTGCCCTCTTACATCAAGGACGTCTCCAAAGTTCAAATCTGGTGCTCGTTTGCGGAAGTCAACCTTGGAGAGGCCTCCTTCTCCAAGGCGGTGATGAACAAGTAAGGGAAGTTCGTCGAAAGAAAAATCGCGCCACCGGGAAACTTTTTCCCCCCAGGGATCATTTTCTCTGGGGGCGCATTTTTGAGAGAGGGATCATGTTTCAGGTTTTAGGGTGGGGCTCACACAAAAGCAAGGTCGACCATGCTCGCGCGAAGAAGCCGTTCGAGGACGTTGTAAAGGCCGAACTGAGCACCCTTTACCGCGTAGCGGTTCGACTCTGTAGAAACGAAACCACAGCCGAAGATCTGGTGGCTCAAACCCTCTTTCTCGCTGCCAAGGGCTGGCAAGCTTTCGACGGAAACTATCCACGATCCTGGATGATCCGAATCATGAGAAACGAATATGCCTCCGCCCATCGAAAGGTTGGATCAGGTCCAACCGTTTCTATCGACGAAGTTTCCGAGCCGTACGACGACCTCTTCTGGCGAGAGATCGACTGGAATATCTCTGGTTCCGAGATCAGTCGAGCCCTGGACGCCATTCCGGAAGAAAACAGACTGGCCGTAGTGATGTGCGACATGGAGTCTCTGACACGGGACGAAGCCGCGGAGGCGCTTGGAGTTCCGGTGGGAACCCTGAACTCTCGGCTGCACCGGGGGCGGAACATGCTTCGTGCGAAGCTCGTAGCCTTTCATAGCGACTTGCAGGAGGCGCACTAATCATGTTTCACCACGATCCCGAAGGCCCCCCATGCAAGAACATGGAGAACCTACTCCAACAGGTGGCAGACGGTTCAGCGCGAGGCTTGAAGAAGTGGTACGCGGTCGCCCATGCCGGCCGCTGCACCCACTGTGGCAACTTCCTCTCTCGGATGACTCGAACGGTCGCGGCCCTGCGATCCGCGCAAAAAGTTGAGGACGAGGAAGTATTCAATCGTCTGCTGAACGGAAACTGGCGCACCGCCGTAACAGAAGCGACCCGAGACTGCGAAGGTTAGGGTTCTAAGAGTTCGATCTGAGATCGAAAGTAGTCCTGCTGAGCCGGATCTCGGGAAAGGCTGAGTGCTTTTTGGAAGCTGTCGAGGGCGACCTCCGGGTAGCCCTTTTCTTTTTCCAGATGAGCTTTGAGCGCCCAATAGGGCAGGTATTCCCGAGAAAATCGGTAGCCCATTAGCTCCTGGAGAGCCATCTCCGGACCGAGGTTTCGCCAGAGCGCCTCGATGAGACCAAGGTGAGATCCGGCTGTAGGGAACTGCCTGTGCAGTTCTGTGTACAGTCGAAGCACGATGGGAGCTCTTCCTTCTCCGGTTGCCTTTTCCGCAATAAGCACCGACTGAATGGCCGCTTCTAGCTGGAACCGTCCTAGTCTGCCGAAGGTTGAGGCTTTCCGGAGAGAGGTCTCGCCTTCGGCGATGAGTTGCCAATCCCAATCGGTCTCCTTTTGGTCGGCCAAGGGTATGAACACCCCAGCTGAAGTTCTTCTCGCCTTGCGCCTCGATTCCAGTAGGCAACTTAAGCTGTGGAGGGCAAGCACTTCGGGCTGGTCTGGACAAAGTTCGGCGAGGGAACGTGCCAGCCACAACACCTCACTCGCCAGAGACATTTGGTCCTCGGCATGGGGACGGTCTTGCGAGAGGAGCAACAGGGCATAGACGGCCGTCAGAACGGTGCTGACGCGTTCCCCAACCTCTTGAGCCGTTGGCAAAACCGGCTCGATCCCGGCTTCCTTGATCTTTTTCTTGGCCCTCACGATTCTTTGCGAAACTGTCTCGGCGGGTTCCAGAAGTAAGGTGCTCACCTGGGCAACACTCAAGCCGCAGCCAATCTGCAGCATAAGAAGAGTCTGGATAGCAGGATCAATAGCGGGGTGAGCGGCGAGAAAGAAGACCCGGAGCCTCTCGTCTTGGAGTTCATCAGGTTCAAATTCGTTCATGACTGCCTTAGGAAGATCCTGGTCGTCGAACTCATCGATGGCCGAAGTGCGCTTCCGCTTTCGGGCAAGGTCAAGGCAATGTCTTGCCGCAACGGTTAGAACCCAAGCTTCGGGTTGAGCCGGTTGCGCATTGGCTGATTGCTCCCAGTAGCGTTGGAAAGCCACGAGCAATCCATCCTCAGCATCGCCCAGAGGGAATCCCTTGGCAAGGAGCTGACCCAGCAACTTGGCGTAGCTCTCCCTAAGAAATCGATCGAATTCTGGGGAGAGCGACGTCATTCTGTCTTAGGACTCGGGATCGGGCATCAGCGGTCGAATTTCCACCGCCCCTGCACCGGGTTGGGCGCACGGTGCCTGTTGAGCCAATCGTAGGGCTGTATCCAGGTTGGGGACATCGATGACCACGAAGCCACCCAGTTGCTCCTTTACTGCTGCAAGGGGACCATCTTGAATGGTCAGACCGTTCTCACTGGATCGCACCGTTGTGGCGGTTTCAGGAACCGCCAAGCCCGCACCGGCACCGGGAACCAGCGCTCCTTCCGTCGCGAGGAGTTCGATGTAGGCCCCCCACGCTCCCCAGTAGGTCGGGGCGTCTTGGGAGCTTCGCTTCGCAATCTCGTCTTGGGTTTCTGCAAAAATCAGTGCGTATTTCATCGAACCGCCTCCATTTTAGGCACATCGGCCATCAGTTCGCGAACATCGACTTTTCCGCCAGAGGCGATGGCTGGGCAGCCTTTGGTGAGCTCAATTGCTTCTTGAAGGCTCGCGGCTTTCACGACGATCAGGCCGCTTAGCTGAATGGTCTTGGGGCTGAACTTGGCGGTACCCGACGCGTCGACGGTTCTTCCCTCAGACGGGGGCAAAAGGGGTGCAGGGAGA
>CAYYJX010000021.1:0-41407 GCA_964471545.1 uncultured Fimbriimonas sp.
CAAACGGGCTACTTTAGCCGAGGTCAAGCCAATTTTCGACTTCTGAAGCAGAAGGTGGAAGAAGGGTTCTTCGGAACGGTCACTCGTGTTCGGGCTAGCAACTGCCACAGCGGTGCCTTGGGCGGTTGGTTCGATACCGACTGGCGATGGATGGCGGACCGGTCTCAATCCGGTGTCGGTGCATATGGCGACCTTGGCACCCACGTGCTCGACCTACTCCTTTGGATCTTCGGTGGTATCACGGCGGTTACAGGCTCGCTCTCCATGGGCACGGCTCGGTACGGAGGTTGCGATGAACTGGGCGAGGCCCTGCTGAAGTTCTCTTCCGGCGCGATCGGAACGCTTGCCGCTTCGTGGGATGATGTCGCCGACCCGATCCGCATTCAGGTCATGGGCACAAAGGGTCACGCCCTGGTGGGATCCGAATTCCAACTCGCCGGTCCAGACGGCAAATTCGAGAAGATCGAAGCCGGCGAGGGCGTTCCCGCTGGATTCGGTGCTTTCCTGGACTACCTCGAGGGCAAATCGGTGGAATTGGTAACTGCCAAAGAAGCCGCTAACCGGGACATCGTGATGGACGCAATCTATCGCGGGGCTGAGTCGCAGACCTGGCAGAGCATTGACTCTCGCTGGCACTAAGCAGACTCGCTCTCTGACCTTTGAAGCTCTCCTTGCTCTTCCGGAGCGAGGAGAGCTTTTTTATTGTTCAAAATTCGCATCATTATCAGCCGATTGATTTCGACATTTCGCGAAAAGTGTTATCTTGTTAGGCAGGTGCAATTATGCGACGCGCTTTTACATTGATCGAGTTGCTGGTGGTTATTGCCATCATTGCGATTCTTGCCGCCATCCTCTTCCCTGTCTTCGCCCAAGCCAAACTTGCGGCTAAAAAGACTCAATCGCTGTCCAACATGAAGAACCTCATGACGGGCGCTGTTATGTACGCCACGGACGTGGACGACGTCTATCACCTCATCCGAACCCGCAACACCAACGCGGATCCGCTCAACTGGGCAACGGGTGCAGAAGACATGCTCCAGCCGTACATGAAGAACCTGGACATCTACGAAGATCCAGCCGACCCATATCAGCGAGACGACTGTAACGCTCCGTTCGGAAAGAAGGTGAGCTTCAGCTGGACCCACTACCGAAGCGACGACATTCGCGTCTTCGGTGTCCACGGTTACAACGCCCCCACTTGGACTCCGGCACAAGCTCGATGGTCGCTCGCGACCACGGCTGTAGGAAACCCGGCCGCAACGATCAACCTGTACCCGCTTTGGACGACGGCTTCGTACTCCAACGGCTACTCGTATTACCGCTACTACACGGACGATCTTGCACCGGCAACGGGTGCGATCCCGACCTTCCCGCAAGCTCTTTCGTTCACTTGGTGTTCTGCCAGCCCCGGCGCGGCTCGGATGTCCATCGGTGCCTACAACGGTCAAACCAACTGGGGCTTCTGCGATGGCCACGTGAAGAGCATGGCTCGAAGCCAAACGATGGTCCCGGTTCGACCTTGGACTCAGGCAAACATCGACAACGCGAGCAAGAACTTGTTCCACTACGACGAGCGGTTCAAGAGCTAAAGAATCCTTAGGGAATCTTCAAGGGAATGAACGATAACACTAAGAAGGTAGTCATCATCGTCGTTGCGATCGTTGCCGTCGTGGCAGCGGTCATGGTCGGTGCAAATTCGGTTCAACAGCTGAATCCAAAGGAGCAAGTCGTTGGCGAACTCCCGATGGGTCCGGGTGGCGGTCGCGATGCGGAAGCAGGCAAGCCTGCGGATGCGGCGGCCAAGGATCCGAATGCAGCCGTCGACCCCAGCGGCATGCCTGCTAGTGCACTGAATCCTCAGTAAGCACACCCGAGAAAGCGACACCTACGTTCTTGAAAAAGGACGTAGGTGTCTTTTGTTTACGGGCAAGCGATAGAATCTAGTTGTTGGGACAGTTTCTCCAAGCGACGGGCGCAATCTGCCTGTCTTTCACCCTCGCCTTTATGATCATGCTTGCCTTTGGGCGGGCGAGGTTTAAGTTTGTAAAGAGCCGGCTAGAGCTTCTGGGCGGCAGTTTGGTCCCGGCGTTTATTGAGCTTGTCCCGGCAGAGAAGGTCTCCTGGAAGTCGAAGGCAAAGCACAAGGAATACACCGAAGCCCTGAAGAAGCTAGGATTCCGACAGATCGGTCTTTTCGAGATCACCCCTCTGCAACTGGCGTACACGGAGGGCTTCTACAGAGATGCCGACCACCTTTTCGCGGGAATCAGCCAGCACCCGTTGGGAGGAATGTGGCTGGATTTCTTTTGCATTTTGGAGAACGGGACGGGGGTGGTCTCCACCAATAGCAAGGAGCAGAACCTAAAGACTCGCTCCCCTTTTCGAGCCATCTATCGCAACGAAGGTGCCTCCGTGGAGACCCTTTTATCCGAGGCGGAGCGACTGGTTCGAGAGAGCGATTCCGAACCGAACCGAGCCCTCAACTTTAAAGAAACGCTGCAGCAGTCATATCATTTGGAAGCCAAGTGGCAATACACCGAGGGCATCTTTAAGGACCTCCAGATCGATGATCCGCGCATCATTGGCTTTGGACTCGCGGCGGACGAGAAGACTCTCGAGTGGCTGAAAACCGTTCGAGACGGCTACGTGGCCCCAGAACCAAAAGTCGCGGTCGAGGACTCCGTTCGTGAGTTCTTGGGTGAGCCAGACTTAACCGACGAAGAGATCGCCGAGCGCTACTTGCTCGTCCACGACGAACTTGATCTCGCTCAATTTCGCCGAGAGCTCGAGCAGAGGTTGACATTAGCGGAGGGCTCAGTCCAACAGTGGGAGCCGGACCGAACGTTCACCGGAGCCCGGAACTTCCTTTACTTCGCTTCCAAGGCTTTTCAACTTGGCGATCGCTTGGACAAAGTTGGAGAGATTTCGGGACCTTTGCTTATCGAAATCTATGCTCTGCCAAGTCCGCCAGCGTTTGACGACGTGAAGAACCCTGAAGGAGACACCGCTACCGATGACTAATCTTGCTTTTGCTTGTCTTGTTCTTGCCGGAGCCGGGGTAGGACAGTCCAAATACCTTCAGGCAGGACCCATCCAGGTGGGAGATATCAACGGGCCGATGAAGGTGCGGGCGGGAGAATCGATCGAGTATCTCCTGAATGTTCAGGGCTCCTACGACAACCCATTCGACCCTAAGCAGATCGATGTTGAAGCAGTGATTGAGAGCGACGGGCAGACCGTCCTGCGCCGCCCTGCATTCTTCACCGAAGAGTTTGAGCGACGCCTTGTGGATGGAAAGGAGGTTCTTCAATCTCGTGGAAATCGTGGCTGGCGGGTTCGAGTTAATTTTCCGACCGCCAAAACCTACCGCATGACCATTGTTGCCAAAGACCGTTCGGGAACGGCAACCTCCACACCGTTCACGGTCGACGTCTCGGAGAAGCTGCCAGGTAACCCCGGATTCATCCGCGTGGCTCCCGACCAGAAGTTTTTCCAATACGAGGACGGAAAGCCTTACTTCCCGGTTGGTTCGAATGTGTGTTGGGGTGGAGACGCGGGCGTATTCAACTTCGAAAGCTGGCTTCCGAAATACGCTCAACAAGGCTGCAACTTTTTCCGAGTTTGGTTGAGTCCGTCCTGGACGACGTTCGGGATGGAATCAAAGGGTTCTAAGATGGAGGGCAAGGGTCCCGGGTTCCTCTCTCTTGAATCCGCCTTTAAGCTCGATCAGGTGATGGAACTTGCGCAGGCTCACCGGTTGCGGGTGAAGCTGTGCTTCGAGAGCTACAACGTTCTGCGCGATAAAGACGCGTATCCAGCGTGGGACGACAGCGTTTACAATCGCGCGAATGGAGGTCCCCTGGTTGCCCCTCATCAGTTTTGGCGAGATCCAGATGCTCAGCGGATGTACCGAAACAAGCTGCGCTATCTGGTCGCTCGGTACGGTGCAGACCCGAATGTCTTTGCCTGGGAGTTCTGGAACGAAGCCGATCTGACTCGCGACTTCCCTGCCGACGAAGTTCGAGAGTGGCATCGAGAGATGGGTGCGTACCTCCGCTCGATCGATCCGTACAAGCATCTGATCACAACGAGTTTCAGTAACTCGATGGGAGTTCGAGCCATCGACACGATTCCCGAACTGGACTTTATTCAAACGCACTACTACGGGGGCCCCGACGTCATTTCCCAGGTTGCCATTCAGCAGTCTCGGAAGGGAGGCTGGAACAAACCCCACTACGTCGGCGAGATCGGAGCGGACGCCGGCGGCCCGCGAGCGAAGGAGGACCCTGAGGGTCTGCAGATTCACGACCCGCTTTGGATAAGCACGTGCATGGGATCAAGCGGCGCAGCGATGCCGTGGTGGTGGGATAGCCACATTGAGCCTTACAACCTGTACCCACTCTTTGGAGCCATTGCCCGATTCGTCAAGGACATCGACTTCCCAAATGAAGGCTTCCGACAGACAACGCCGAAGTTCGCCTGGCAGTCGCCCGCCCAATCGGTAGCGCTTCGCGACCTGACGGTTCCTTCTGCACCGGGCGTCTGGGACGAATCTCCGTTACACAAGCCGAGCACTGTTGTGATCAACAAAGAGGGCAAAGTGGTCTCGGGCGCTCCAATCGCTTCCTACTTCCACGGGCGCCGGAACCATCCAACTTGGTCGAATCCGGTCACCCTTCAAGTGGATTTACCCAGACGCACCCGGTTCGATGTGGTGGTGGGAGATGTCTCCGGTTACGGAGGCGCTCGTCTCGAGATCCAATTGGACAACCAAGTGGTGATGACCAGGGACTTCAACGACCCCGACGACAACACCAAAACGGAGACGCTCGCCGGTTTTAGAGGCGCCTACGGATTTGAGGTTCCCGCCGGTAAGCACACCATCATTGTGCGAAACACGGGGAACGATTGGTTTGAGGCAACGCTTCGATTCAAAGGTCTTCAGAAAACCGTGACCCCGCCCCTCATCGGTTGGGGAACCGTGGGCGATTCGGTCGTGCTTGCCTGGGCACGTATTGCCGATCGGACCTGGAAGCGAGTCTGCGAGAACAAAGAGTCGATTCCTGCTTGTGCTCCTTCCATTCTCACCATGAGCGGGCTAGCAGCGGGTACGTACAAAACCGAAATCTGGGACACCTGGAAGGGAGTCGCCATCCAGACTGTCGACATCAACGTAGGATTGGATGGAGTCCTTCGCGTTCGTCTTCCGGAAATGGAGAAGGACTTCGCGATCAAAGCGGTCTTGGCCCGATGAAATCCATGGAAAAGGTTCAGTTCGATTACGTTGTCATCGGCAGTGGTCTCGCCGGGCTTACGTTCGCCTTGGAGGTTTCTAGGCTGGGGCGCGTCGCCGTGCTGACCAAGGCTGAAGTGACCGATTCCAACACCCAATGGGCCCAGGGGGGTATTGCCGCCGCGGTTAGCCAAGACGATTCGTGGAAGTTGCACGAGGAAGATACGTTGGTGGCAGGTGCGGGCACGAACGACTCTGAGGCAGTTCGCTTTTTGGTACAAGAAGCCCCCGCCGCGATTGACTGGCTGATGGACCTTGGCACCCGATTCGATAGCCACGATGCTCAGTTGGTGCTAGGCAGAGAGGGCGGCCACAGTCGCAACCGGATTGTCCATCACGCCGACAAAACGGGCTGGGAGGTGGAGCGGGCCATCGTTCAAGCCGTTCGGAACAATCCGAACATCGAAGTCTTCGATCACACGTTTGTGGTGAACCTCTTGATGGAAGAGGGCCGGTGCGTGGGAGCCCATGCGATTATTGAAGGCGAAGACAGGGCCTTTCTTGCCCGAGCGGTGATGCTTGCCACGGGTGGTTGCGGACGGATGTTCCAACACACCACGAATCCTCGCGTGGCAACCGCCGACGGTATTGGCTTGGGCCACCGAATTGGGGCAGAGATCACAGAGATGGAATTCATGCAGTTCCACCCGACCACCCTTTTTCACCCCCAACTCAGGAGCTTTTTGATCACGGAAGCCGTTAGAGGCGCGGGTGGAACGCTGCGAAACCACCTGGGTCGGCGGTTCATGTACGACTACGACTCTCGCTTGGAGCTAGCCCCGCGAGACATCGTTGCTCGAGCGATGGATAGCGAGATGAAAAAGCACGAGACTTGGTGCCTTTACCTCGATACGACCCATCTCTCTCCAGAGCTGTTGAAGGCAGAGTTTCCAACCATCTACGAGCGGCTACAAACGATCGACGTCGAGATGGAGAAGGACTGGATTCCGGTGGTTCCTGCCCAGCACTATTCTTGTGGAGGCGTGGTCACCGATCTCGACGCCAAGACCTCGATCCCTGGCCTTTACGCTTCCGGCGAAGTTGCGCGCACAGGAGTTCACGGGGCGAACCGCCTAGCAAGTAACAGCCTGTTGGAGGCGATTGTGTTCTCCAAAGCCGCTTCGGCGGCGGTGGAATCTGAGCCGGGCACCATGCCATCGAAATTCCAGCCGACAACGTACCAGAGCATTCCGGAATCCGAGGCCATTCGCTTGCGACGCACGCTGCAAAAGCAAATGACGCAAGGGGCGGGCATCGTGCGCACCGATAAAGGGCTCCGAGAGACCATTGCGGTCATCGACAAACTCGAGCAGGATTACCACTCCATCAATCGCGCTCCCTTTGGTCGGTACAGCCTGGAAACCCTGAACCTGATTCAAGCGGCACGGTATGTGGCGGTAGGCGCTCTTGAGCGGCGCGAGAACATCGGCCTGCACTATAACTTGGATGTCATCGATCCCAGTTCTGTGTCCAGGAAGTAAGTTTAGGGACGCTAGGAGCCCATTCTGGCAGGGTTAGGGCGGCGGTGCATTCGCCGGGTCCGAGCGGTTCGTATCGGGCATCCATGCCGCCTGTCTTGGGGGTCAAGAAGAAGGTTCGCAGGTTGTCCCCTTTCTCAAGGCTGATTGGGAACGCTGTGGCGAAGCGCAGGATGCCGATGAGCTTTTCTCGAACGAAGAATCGAACCTCTGGCTTGGCTTTTGTCTCGGACGATCCTTCCGATGACTTGATCCAAACGGGGATGTCTCCCAACGATCGCATCGGGCTGAAGACGGCTTCTGCCAGGGGGTCGGACAAACTGAGCGGATTTCTAAGCGAGTAGATAGGCGTTCGCCAGTCTTGCAGAGGTAGGAGCAGCTCTCCGGAAGACAAATTCTCTCCGCGGCGCTGTCGGTAGATTCGCAGACCCTCTTCTGCCGAGAGCCCAACTTGCGCCCAAACGCCGATGAGACGATCGCTATCATGCGAGGACAGCGCGCCTGCGACCGCCATGGCCCCGAGCGCTCTCCGGTTTTCGATGACGGAAACGCCTCGGAACCTGGAAGTTTGCCAATCCATTCGGTAGCTAAGAGCGGTGAGTTGCTTCTCGCTCTCTTTAGACCCACCTAGTGAGGACGCATTGACTAATGAGAGGAGGGCGTGCGCCGCTGATGCGTGCAACCCTTCTCCATTTTGCTTATACATTCCTATCTGGCGAGACCAGGGTTCTCGCTCCATTGGCGAAGTCTCGTAGAAAGAATTCTCGAGTTCGCGCGACCAATCACTGAGCACCTGGCGCCTTGAGGCGATGAGATTCCAGAGTGCCAATCTTTCAACTCCGAGCGGATCTTGCCAGACGGGTTTTGCCAGTTCCGGACCGATGCCATCGGCCTGAACCACGGCTCGACCCGAGGGGATTCGACGGCACGGGAACGTGATGGAGAGTCTTCCGCCCTGCCCGACAAGCAAGGGCCCCTCCCCTGTTTCAAGGTCGGACACCGCGTAAGCGGAGGTTACATTGGCGTAGTAGCCCGCAAGCTTTGCGAGATGCAATGAGAGCGGCGGACAGAATAGCTTGCGATCGAAGGTGTAGTCGACCTTGATCACTTGGCCGTCTGACCGGAGACGCGTGGATTTCCGCGAGATCAGCGGTCCCGACCAAAGCTCGCTCCACTTCTTGGTTTGTTGCACCAGGCGGCCCAGCGCGGAGGCATCGCCGGTTGGAAAGGCTTGGGTGCCATTGGGCAAGCCGATCCGTAACCAACCTCGGTAGGCTCGGTCGGATCGGATGCGATAGTTGCCCGGCTTCCCCGTGATTTGCATTCCGCAGCGGCTATCGATGAATCCTAGGACAATGGGCGCTTGGCGATCTCGGAAAGAAATCGTGATCCAATCTGCCGCCGGCGTGGGAACACCCGCATCCACGCTTCCTTCCGTCCACGAGAGATAGGGAGAGGCGATCGAACGAACTCCGAAGTCAATGACGCCTTCGTAATAGAGCAGGATGCCGGAATCCCACGAGTCGCAGCGAATCTTGGAGGGCTTCCCGTTCCCGCCATCAACGGCGACAACGAATCTTTCTCTGGAAACCGACTGCGGCGTCCAGGCACCCAACGTTTTTGGAAATCTCAGGAGTTCGCTGCCACCTGCAACGCAACGCACGCCTTCGGGAGAGACACGGACTCCCGCAACCTCGGGAGAGGTTGTGTAGCCATACCGACCAAATCCTTCGAACTCCGGAATCTCTGCCTGAGCATTCGCAGCGGCGGCTACGCTTAGGCAGAGAACAAGACTAGAAAGGCGCGTTAACAAGGTTAAACCCGAGGCGACGCGTCAGATACGAATATCCCAACGACACCTCTCTGGGGCCTAGTTTAAAGCCTATGAGGATGGTGTAGTCCACGAAAGTGGATCGATCGACGCGGTCGAAGGTGTAACTGTAACCTATCCGCCAATCGGATGTGAAGTAGTAGAACGAGTCGATGAAGAACGACTGACGGTCTAGGTCGAGGCTTTGGTTCCAGAAAGCTCCGATACCCACGTTTCCTTCCCGGACGGCGAGTTCCGTCGACAGTCGGTAAAGGCCGGTTCCCTGCTCTGTAAAGCCGTCTCGCACGTAGTCCAAACTGATCCGGTTCGTGATGTTCATGGGCAGTTGGTTGTACATGGAGATTTGGCCCAAGAACGTGAGTGGCACGGGCACGTTGGTGCCCTGCACCTGCGCGACCGTAAAACCTGCCTGAAGAGTCGAGTCTTTGGAGAGTTGGAGCGGGTCGCTGGATCCCCGCAATTGGGCGCCATAGGCCGACTGGTTGAACTGAGTGACGACTGGCACGAGATTTCCGTTGCCGTCGATCTGCAGACTCTCGATCGTTCGATCTCCAACATCGGCTCGGACGCCGGGGAAGAGGCGGAACGGAAGTTTTCCAACCTTGATCGGGTCCTTCTCTGCGACAAGGTTTACGGCGGCTCCGTCGGACCGCAAACCTTGAATGCTTCGCTGGACGTTGGAGTTCACCGTCCATTGGAAACCCTTGTTTTGGTTGCTGAAGGAAGTGTTGAAGAAGAGCGACTTTCCGGCGGGCGTGAGCACCTGGAAGGAGGCCTGCGAACGATCTGAAAGTCGCGAATACTGGCGGATACCGATCTGATAGTCGTCTCGCCCCATTCCGGTGTACGTGAAGGCTCCCTGACCTCGTTCTCCGTTGCTCCAGTTCAGTTCGTAGTCAAAGAACACGCCCCGGTTGGCGTTGAAGCCTCGACCCAAGTTTTGACCCGTTCGGAACCGGACAAGACTTTCTTGGTTGGGGGAGAGCGTTAGGTATTGCGGGTAGTTGACACTGAACTGGTTATCGAAGACGTTGATGATGTTGTCTGCGAACAGCTGCCCAGTGGGAGCGTTTAGGTCGATTTGATACAAGGGGATGGGGAGCAAGCCTCTGCCATCCAGTCGAATCACGGCCTTGGTGAAGATGATCTTTCGCCCAGGCACCACGACGGCGCTCCTTGCGGTGATGGTTTGCGACTGGGTGATTTCCCGGAAGGCCAACGTCCCTTCCGGCATCTCAGCAGTTGGTGTTCCTACTCCTGATCGGGTGATCTCTCCGAGAGCGAAGACTTCTTTCTTCTTCATCGGAATCGGGTGGTCTTGGTCATCGAGATCGAAGAACAAGAACCCGAACAGAGGCATGAACCACCGAAACTGGGGGCGGTAAGCCATGTAGCGGGTTGTTCCAAAGCCCGTTCGTCGCTTGATATCGATCGAGATATCTTGGAAGTAGGCGCTCCAAGTTGAGGTCTTTACCGATGCACCTTGGGCTTTGACGATTCCGGACTTGACGTCGTATTCGAGCCGCTTGGCTTCAATCTTAAGGTCTTTATAGGCGAGCCTGACCTTGCCCTTGGAACTCGCCGCCGAGATGAAGTATTCAATGAGCGAGTATTCGAGGTTCTCGTCGGTGAAGAGTTCGACCTTTTCCTCGCCCTGCAGAAGCTCGGACTTGTCCTTCACATAGTCGATCTCGATGACACTGGGGAAGGTTCCGCCGCCGACTTCACTGGCAGTGACCTTATCGATACCCGGGGTGTTACCTGCCACAAGAATCGCCTGGGCAATACCGGATCGGGTGGTGACCACCGATTCTCGGAAGAATCCGAGTTTGCTTCGGAACAGGATTCGCGTGCCGTCCGGTGCAAATTGACCGGTGGAGACTTCGCGGACTTCGGCCGTGATCGTAATGGCCGAACGGCCATCCGCTACCACTGCCGCAGGGAACGCACTCAGGCGGATAGACCGCTGCGCAGCCTGAGCCGCCGATAGGCAGGACAGTAAGGCCAGTAAGGCTAGGCAAACGAGACGAGAAAGACCCCTCTGCACCATTGCTTCATAGATTAGTCGAAACAGACTCACAAAGAACGACGCCCCCCACTTTAGAAGTGGGAGGCGTCCTTTAGTTTCGCTTACCTTTATCGGGTAACGGTCACGGGAACGTATCGTCGAACTCGCTCGCCACCGTCGCTTTCTGCGAGGATCTCAACCTGGTAGGTTCCAGGAGCAACCGCTCGGTTGGCGTTGTCTCGGAGGTTCCAGGTCACAGAGTTTTGACCGGCCTTGTCGGCTCGTCCTCGGGTTACTGCGAAGACTTCGCGACCGTTGGCAGAGAGAACTCGCACGCTGGTCGTTGCATCCGATCCAAGGGTGTAGCTGACTACTACCGGAGCGTTTCGGTTGTCGCCTCGACCGTCTCGTCGGACCACGACACTACCGATGACCGCTCGGCTTGCATAGCCCGGCTCAAGTTGAATCTTGAACTCTCGAGTGCTGCGTGCCTCGGCTTGGAAGGTGTAACCAGAGTTCTTTCGAAGGTCTCGGCTATCGCCCGTCGTCACGTCAACGATTCGAGCTCGAACGTTCTTCGGAATCGTGGAGAGGTTCGGCCAGGTGACGGTCACGGGACCGGCATCTCGCGCTTCAACCGTCATCACGAATTCTTGTCGACCAGTCTTCTCGCTCAGCACTTGTGCCATTCGGCTGGGCTGACCTGCAACATCCTTTCGGATAGCAAGGCTCACTGCACCATCGACCGGAGCGATTGGCGGCTCGTTAACAACCAGCTTCTGAGCATTCTCAGGGCTGCTTGCCACACCGACGAAGTTTTGGTCGTCAGCGGTCTTGTCGGTTCGAGCGACGAGTTGGAGTCTCCACTGCTTGTCGGACTGGGTCCAAGCTTGCTTCGCCTCTTCACGAACGAACAGTTCATAAACCGGCGGGAAGCGAAGGATCAGGTCCTCGTTGGTGTTGACAAAGATCCAGTAACCACGCTGAGCTTCGATTCGATCCGTTGCTCGGTCGATGAATCGGTAGGTCTGCGTGATGTTGTCCCAGTAAGCAAGGCTGCTACCGATGTAACCGCGCTGAACGAGTTCCGAGTAGGTGAGAGCACCCGTGGAGTCAGCGTTGCTGGCACCGATGATTTGGCCAAGTTGGATAGCAACCGGATACGGGTTACCGATCAGGTTCCAGCCGCTGCGGAGTCGGATAAGCGGTGCGCCGCCGGATCCGTCAGGTTGCGGTTGACCATCGGTCGGAGCCGTAGGTCCGCCTTGCAGAGTAAGGAACCCTCGCTCTTGTCGGCTGATGATGAACGAACCTCGTCCGCGCTCCGGACCCGTTTGCGGGATGTAACCCTTTTGCTCAGGATCGTAGGCGAAGGCTTGGAAGTCGCTGTCCACTTCGAGACCGAGAATCTCTTCCCAAACCGGAGCAGAGTAAGACCACGGGGATGCAACGAGGTTAGCGCCTGCTCGAAGAACGAGTCGAGGTTGGCTGACGGCTCGGATGGTTCCGTTAAGGGTCTTGACCGGACCTGGGTTCGGCTCGACTCGGACTTGGTAGGTGAGTTCACCGGTTACCGTGTCGTCCGCGGTGACCGTGAAGTCAACGAAGCCAACGGTTCGAGGGTTGATTCGAGGAATAACTCGGGTCGGTCCGCCTTGGACGGTCAAGCCGTTCGGAAGGCTAAGAGTGACGCGAACATCTTCGAGTTGGATCTCTCGGTCGATCGTTGCGAAGCCACGGTTGTTGTCAACATAAACCCGGATGTTGAACGGGTTTTGGCTGAACTGGCTCGGGTTCGTCGGGTTGAGGTTGATCACCTTCGGCGTATCGACAACCATGCTGTACGGTCGACCGTACTTCGCATCGCCCCAAGTGGAGCGGTAGTAGGCGATGATCCGACGAGTTGCACCCGGGTTGACCGGTTGCGGATACCACTTCTGAATGAAGCCGGAGTCGTCCGTCATCAACGTGTCGGACTTCGGCTCGAAGAAGATCACGTCCGGATGTCGCTCGTTGTTACCGCCGTAAGCACCGTTCAAGAAGAACGAGTTACCGGCAACGAACTCATCGGCAGGAGTTTGCGATTCCAGCGGGAAGTCAGGATCTGTCGTCGCGTCTGTCGGGCTGTTCTCCACGCGCAGACCATAACCGAGTTGCTGGGATAGCGAGAAGTTGGCAAAGGCCGGGAACAACGATTGATCGACTGTTCGTCGGAATCGCTGCTCGACGCGGAGCGGCTTAAGTCCGGGCACGGTGATGTAGGTGTCACCGCCCAGAGGGCCACCCGTTGAGAGGGCGGGCTGTTGCTCGGTAAGAAGCGCGACCCATGCGCCGTACCAAAGACCAACGTATTGCGTGGTGGCAGCGTTGTTCTGGAACGACCAGTCGAGACGACCCGCATCAGCAACGACGTCTAGTCGGAGGCTGATTTGAATGTTGTTGATCGTCGTACGAGCAAAAACGTAGGTGTCGGAAGCACCGGTAAAGAGCGTGCTGAAACCGTCGGCACCGAATCGATCACCTGCAGCATTAGCGGCTGCCAAGGTGTCACCGACGAGAACGGAAGCATAGCTCCAGTTTCCACCGGCGCTGAGCGGCGCACCGAAGGTGAGCGCCATGTCGTTGTCCGTGTCGGTTTGCGAACTGCCAATCGGACCGTACGAAAACCCAATACCACCCGCAGCGTTGGCGGTGATGCCCGGATTAAAGCAGAATCCCGCGGTGCTACCGTACGTCGTCGTTCCCGATCCTCCAAACGTAATTCGGAACAAGTCGTTCTGGATGATCGATGCACCGTAATCAGTCGAGAAGACAGCCGTGTTTGGATCTGCGGGTCGACAGACGATCCAGCCACCTTGGGCAGAAGCGAGGGCCGTCGCACCGAAGAAGGTTGCGATGGGTACCAGGCGATTCAATGAAGACTTCATCATTAGGTTTCCAGTTGATGGATGGTTCCCTCCCTCAGATTGTTCCAAGGGAGGGAGAATTGCCGATTAGTTTGCAGGAGGCGGCGGAGGCGTGGTCGGTCTGGTGAGACGGACGTAGTTGCTGAACACGTATCGTTGCTTCGTCAGCGAATCAGCCTTCGGACCTGGTCGGTCGGCGATGTTCTTGGCACCGATTCGGTAGTAGACGACACTTGCATTCTTGATGAACGCAGGGATTTCAGCCCCAGTGAAGTCGATCGAATCGGAAGCAAGGGTTCCCGAATCGTTGCGTCGGAAGAGCACTCGTTGATAGACGGTGTTTCGAGCAAAGGTCGGGGTCGTCGCTACTTGGAGCACATATTCCGCGGTGAACGGGAATGCGCCGGTAACGATGGAAGTGAACGAGAAGGTTTGGACGTTCTGGAGAACACCCTGTACCGGGGAGATGAGTTGCGGACCTGCGGTCGGGGTTGCTTGACCAGATGCGGTTCGAGCGCTTTGGAAGAGACAAAGGTCTTCTCCTACGGTTCCCGTCGTTCCAGAGGTCGTACCCGTCGTGGTTCCAGCAGTGGTACCCGTGGTCGTGGTGCCCGTCGTACCCGTGGTGCCGGTGGTGCCGCCGTTGAGGCCGCCCGTGGTACCGGTGGTCGTGCCACCTGTGGTGGTTCCACCCGTGGTTCCGCCGTTCAGACCGCCGGTCGTGCCACCGGTCCCTGCCGTACCGCCAGCGTTACCTGCGGTAAGACCGCCTGCGTTGGCTCCACCAGAGCTACCGCCATCCGGAAGGTCGATTCGGTTCAGACCGTAGATCAACTCAACTTCGAAGACGTAAGGTCGACCCTCTTGCAGAGCAAGCGCCGTGCCCGATCCGTTCGGATCTGCGTTCGGGAAGGTACAGGTGGTTCCACCGATGGTTTGGAATCGGTAGTAGTTGGTCGCGGTCGGCACAAGCGTGTCGAGCACGTTGGTTTGGTTTCCGGCAACAACTCGAACAGGAATCTGCGAGTCGTCGTTTCGATAAACCTGCCACTGGATTCGCTGGGTGTTACCCTTGGCAAATCCGTTCGGCTTCCAAGAAACGTTGATGGAAGGACCGTTCGTGGGATCGCTCACGGGCTCAGCGACGACTTGACCAACAACCTCTTGAGTGTTGCTGCCAGGACCGGACGTGACCATCAGAACCAGGGCAACGATGAGGATTGCGGTAAGAACGCCAGAGCCGTCGTTTCGACCTCGAACCTTCTTTGCGACCGCTTCACCCGACTGGGTAAAGCCAGGGCCGATCTCCGGCACTGCGAATACGGCTCGAACCTTGTCGCCAGGCTGGAGACCAAGGTCGCTTCGACCGATTCGAACCGTCGAGTTGGTCGGCTGAGCCTCAACAACTTCGGCGGAGGCCACTTGGCGCTGACCGCGAGTGATGATCACTTGCGTACCGCGCTTGAAGCCTGCTCGGGTTCCAGCATTGATCAGAGCGCTTTGCTCAAAAGTGTTAAGGACCGTCGCCTCAGGAAGGTTTCGGCTTTGAATGTCTTGTACAGCCTTCTCGCCGGCTTGCGTCAGAGCGTCGTTGATGAGAACTTCATCAGAAACGTCTCCTGCTCGAACCGTCGAAACACCGTAGGTCGCCGAACCGTTTACAGGCAGTCCAGAAGCGATGTCGTAGCAAACCACTCGCATCGATGCGCGAGCCAGCTTGCCGCCAGTGACCTTTTGAACCACGTAGTCGACGATCTCACCACTGATAATCGTCTTTGAAGCTCGGGAGTTTCGGTTAAAAATCTCTTGACCCACGCGAAGCAAGCTAGTAACCGTCGGGATCGGTTGCGAAAGACCAAGGGTCTCCACTCCTCGAACCACGGTATCTCGCGGCTTCACGTCGTACTTCGGATTCTTGGCCAGGGAACTGGAAATGGCTTCAGCTGCAACCTCGCCAAACTTCGTACCCTTCTCCTTGCGGTTGTCGAAATCAACAACTGCCCACTCCGGCAACTCTACCGACTGCGACGCTCCTGCCTTCGCCGTCGTTGCCGAAAAGGCAACTGCCAGCGAGAATGTTGGCAAAATGAGCGAGGCAGCCACCACGTGGCTCACCACTCGACCTGCGAGCGAATTGATGAACCGTCTCATCGTGACGCGTCCTCCATGTTTTCCTCAGTATTGCGGGCGTTTTGCCCAAAGAGCGATGCCGGCCCGTTTTTAGGCGTGCACCCAAGTTGATTCCTAAAGATGGTGTCCAGCAAGCTTGTTTCCTCTACAAAGCGCCCGCATTGAACCAAGCGACGTCTCACACGGAGACGCCTCCCGGTTACGGGTCGGTGGAGTATAGCATGATCCCTAATCGCAAACAACAGGGTTTCGATGCACTCTTTGAACCTCTTTTTCAACGATTTTCCAAGTAGTCGCCTCAGGGGCATCGGTTCGGATAACCACGTCGGCCGAGATGGCCTTGATTCGAGTCGGCAACTGCCACCGAAGGTACTTAGAAACGTCTTCACCGGGGTATCTTGCCGCGAGCCTTTTCAGCTGCTCTTCTCGCCCACATGTGACCACCCACACCTCATCAAAATCCATCTGCAGGCACGCTTCGTAAAGGAGTGGAATCTCCACGACGTCGGCATCACCCGTCAGAATGCGCTCCATCACGGGCGCGTGCATCAAAGCGTTCAGTTTTCGCCGCAGGTCTGGATCAACGGTGAGCGCCTTTCGTAGCTGATCACGGTCCACCGGCGAAACCTGCCCGATGAGATCGGCGATTTGATCATTAACGAACGGATCTTCAAAGAGTTCGCGGGCAATGGCATCGGCTGATGCCGTTTTAAGGCCGAGTTCCGCAACCCACTTGAGCACGGTCGACTTCCCTTCTCCAATACCCCCCGTGAGCGCGATCCGCATGACACTTATCTTATAGAGTCTGCGGCGAGCATAGAGAGTGAGAGTGACCGCAAACAAAAAAAGCGGGGCGATCTTACGATCACCCCGCTCGTTATATTCCTGTCCTTAGGATTCGGACTCGGTGGTCGTCTCGGCATCAGAGTCTCGAAGGAGACCCTTGAGCATGCCAAGTCGCTCGCCGATGGTCGCGCCACCGGTTGCCACGCCACGTCGGCTGGTGTCCTCGAAGTTGTCGTCTCGACCGCGTCGGCCGCCACGTCCCGGTGCACCTGCTCGAGGCTTTCGGAACTCGTCGTGGAAGTCGCCAGAGGAAGGTCGAACCTCTCCGCCGCCGCCAAGGGCTCGCATGGAGAGAATCATTCGTCGCTCGTCCGGTCGAAGATCCAGAACCTGTACGTCAACCTCTTGACCCTCTTCCACAACCTCTTGAGGTCGCTTCAATCGGCGATAGCTCATCTCGCTCAGCGGAAGGAATGCTTCTGCATTCTCCGGAAGCTTAACGAAGGCGCCGCTTTGAACCAATCGACCGATCGTGACCTTAAGGTTTTGACCTGCTCGATAGTTCTGCTTGATGAGGTTCCACGGATCAGGAAGAACTTGTCGGTGACCCAACGAAATCTTGCCTACGCCCGGATCGAGTCGGAGAACCATGACTTGAATGTCTTGGCCTTCCTTGAACATCTCCTTCGGGTGGGAAATGCGTGCCCAGCTCATTTCAGAGATGTGCAGCAGTCCATCGACACCACCAAGGTCCACAAACGCACCGTAGTCGGTGAGTCGGCGAACGGTTCCGGTAAGGATGTCGCCCACATTGACGTTCTTGAAGATCTCGTCCTTAACGTTCGCTCGCTTCTCTTCCTCGGCGAGTCGGTTGGAAAGAACAACCTTCTTGCGCTCTCGGTCGATCTCGATGACCTTCAACTCAAGCGGTTGACCCACGAACTTGTCGAGGTTGCGCAGCTTTCCGCTGCCCACGTGAGTTGCCGGAACGAATCCTCGAACTCCGACGTCGACCACCAGGCCACCCTTGACTCGGTCGATTACCTGCGCAGTGATGGCGCTTTGGTTCTCGAACGAACCGACGATGCGGTCCCATTGCTCTTCGAACTCGGCTCGCTTTCGGGAAACGATAGCGTTACCGTCGCCGCCCTCGGTCTTGATAACAACAACGTTGATCTTGTCACCGATGTTGTAAAGACCTTCTGCGGTCGAAAGGCTTTGCTCGCTCAGCTCGTTGAGCGGGATGATGCCCTCGGACTTTCCGCCGAGGTCAACAAAGAGTCGATCCTTCTCGATTTGAATGACGGTCGCCAGGACTCGATCGCCCTTTTGATGTCGCTTGTAGGATCCGTCTCCTCCGTTCGCATCTTCGATCGTGCCCGCATCGAATGCGGTCATGTATTGGTCGAAGAGGTCGGTATCGTCGGCGCTGACCACACCTTCTGCGGCTTTGGGAGCCTCGTCAGCAGCAGGAGCAGCGGGTGCGGATACCGCAGCCGGTGCTTCGGCGGCTGCCGTTGCTTCTACCTGGGTCGTGGCCTGTTCGGGTTCAGGCGTGGTCGTCGCGGCAGCCTCAACAGCTGCTTGGGTGGAGTCGGGCGCCACTTCCGGCGTCTCGACCGCCGGAGTTTGACCGCTTTCGTCGGTCGTGGGCGTCTGCATTTCGTCGATCGTCATTTGAAATCTCGAAAAGGTTTCGGTGAATGGGAATGTACCTTAAAAACTTGACTCCACCACCGAAACCTGCTTTTGAATCTACGTGCTTATGTTAAGGAATGGTAAAGCGCCCTGAACTTATCGTAGGAGTTCTGCGATAAGGATTCGTTCGGCTGCACAACCTTTCTCGTTCGAATCGTTTTCTCAGCGGCTTCCTTAACCGAGGCGAAAACGCCTGTTCCGACGCCGGCCAGAATTGCCGATCCCATTGCGGGGCCTTCATCAGATTCAAGGAGGACGCACGGAGCCTCGAAGGCATTGGCAATTATTTGAACCCAAAAGTCCGATCCTGCACCTCCGCCGGTCACACGCACCTCGGAAGAGGAGGCGCCCAGTCCTTTCAATAGGCGGAATCCATCCAGAAGCCCGAAGGTAATGCCTTCAAGGACGGCTCGATCGAAATGAGCTTGGGTATGTCCAAGATGCAGGCCTGTGAAAGATCCGGTCGCCGCCGGATTGTTGTGCGGGCATCTTTCGCCCGCCAAATATGGCAAGAAAACCAGCCCTTCGCTACCCGTGGGGGCCGTTGCCGCAGACGCCGTGATCTCGTTGTAGTTGCGTCCGCCCCCAAGGGTGTCGCGATACCAACGGAGCGCGCCGCCGCACGAGAGCATCACGCCCATTGCATGCCAGGCCCTGTTGGCATGGCAAAAAACGTGCGCAGCCCCGGAAGGATCGTGAGAAGGTTGATCCAGAGAAGTGAAGACGACGCCGCTGGTGCCGAGGCTAACACTTGTGATGCCCGGGACAACTGCTCCGGTCCCCACCGCCGCCGCGGCTTGATCACCGCCGCCGCCGACAACGGGAATTCCATCGGTCAGATTGGGAACTCCCTTCGTTCGCCCGGTGATTTCGTCCGACTCCACGACTCGCGGGAACAGGTCAGGAGAAAAGCCCAACCCCGTGATCAATTCTTTCGACCAGTTACGCGCCGCCACATCCAGCAAGCCGACTCCCGAAGCATCAGACACTTCCGTGGCGAACTCGCCGGTGAGCTTGTAACGGATAAAGTCTTTCGGAAGAAGAACCTGGGCTACCTTGGCAAAGTTGGACGGCTCGTGATTGCGTAGCCAAAGCACCTTCGGCGCCTGAAAGCCGGTGAGCATGGGGTTCTTGGCAATGCTAAACAGGTTGTCTCGACCGATGGTGCGTTCGATCTCCTCGCACTCGGCGACGGTCCGCTGGTCGTTCCATAAAAGGGCGGGGCGCACCACTTCGCCGTGAGCGTCTAGAAAAACGCTTCCGTGCATCTGTCCGGTCACGCCTATGGCATCAACGTTCGGCTCGTTCAGTTCGGCAAGGCATTTCAACACGCCGGCCCACCAAGCTTCAGGATCTTGTTCCGTCCACATGGGCTTGGGAGTCAGTAGCGGATACTCCGCCGAAGCTTGTTTGAGAACCTTTCCGGTCTCGTCGATCACGATGCACTTGCAACCGGAGGTGCCGATATCGATGCCGAGCAACTTTGCCATGCCGTTCCTAGAATATCCAAGGTACATGGTTGTATCAACCAGAGATTCACGAGAATCGGTCAGTGGCCCTTTCTAATCGGTCGGGTTGCCAATCTCACTTCGGGGAGCGACGTACGATTCTTGGATAGACTTGCGAGAGACGATGTCGATGGACGATTCCAACCCCCACCTTTCTTTAAGCGATCGCCCGCGGCGCGCCGTTCTAGACGTCGGCTCCAACAGCGTTCTTCTCACCATCTGCGAGCAAGTAGAAGTGAACGGAGAGCCCCGCTGGGTTCAGATTTACGAAGATACGGCCGTTACCGCCCTTGGTGAAGGCACCAAGTCGACGGGTTTACTGGGCGAACGGGGGATGAGCGCTTCTCTGGAAGCGATGCATCGATTCTTCGCCAAGGCGAAAGAACTCGGAGCCACCACGGTCGCCGCCGCAACCATGGCCGCAAGAATTGCGACCAATGCTCAGGAGTTTCAATCGCGGGCGCTCGCCCAAGGGACGCCCGTTGCCATTCTATCGGGAGACGAGGAAGCCGAACTGGGGTTCGAAAGCGTGGCAAACGATCCGCGCTTTTCCTCGGACGAACGCATTTCCATCATCGATCCAGGCGGACACTCGACCGAAGTAACGACCGCTCTACGACAATCCGATGGTTCGTGGCATACACTTTTTAAGAAGAGTCACTCGATCGGAACGCTCGGCCTGAAGTCCACCTCGCTCTCCGAAGAGCAGATCGATGGTCTGGCGTTGTTAAGGGCATCCTCCGAAATCGATGGTGTGATCGGGTGGCGCACCCGGCCCAACGAAGCCGGCACCTGCGTGGTCCTTGGCGCAACGGGAACCAATCTCATTTCCATTCGCGAGAAGCTCACCCACTGGCAACCAGAAATCGTTCACGGAGCCTGGCTGGACTACGAAGAAGTGAGCAAAGCCGTAGGGTGGATGTCGCCCATGACCGATGCCGAACGAGCCGCGATTCCTGGAATGGAACCGGGGCGGGAAAAGACCATTCACCTTGGCGCGCTTATTCTAGAGCGGTTCCTCTTCGCGCTAGGAGCGGAAGGCTGCGTGGTTAGCGTTCGCGGCTGGAGACACGCGGTATTGGAATCGGATCGCTGGTTCCAATTAGTTGCAGCAAGGAGCTAGTGATGGAACGAACCAAGACCTGGCGCGGGAGAACGATCGCTTCGATCGGGTTCACCGGGCTGGTTCTTGGAGCCGTCCTCATCATCGGTCGAAACGTCCAACGGGGTGGCGCCGTCTCGGCGAGTGATCAGATCACGGTCACAGTGACGGGTGAAATTTCCAAGCCCGGACCCGTTCGACTGCCGAAAGGCTCTACCGTCGAATACCTGCTCCTTCAGGTGAGGCCTAAGTCAACCGCCCTACTGGAAGGTATCGATGTCTCCCGCGTTTTGGTCGACGGCGAAAAGGTCACCATCCCCCGACGAGCCAAATCGGCTTCACGGTCCAGTCAATCCAGACTAGAGGTGCTCGATGCTCTTTGGATCAAGGAACTCAGCAAGGGCGAACCGGACCTAATCGCTTCAATGCTCGGAGTTGAGAAGGGGCTCGCCGCTGAAATCAGTCGGCTTGTGAAGGATCGCCCACAAGGGAAAGGGTCGATTCGGTGGGCAGACGAAATCTTGACCCATCCAAACGTCCTCCAAGAACGATGGCAGTACCCGAAGTGGGTGAACACCGCCCGCAATTACGCGGAGGCTCGGCTGTTGAAGCCCAAAGGCTCCACAGCCGAGTAGCGGGTTAACGTCCGCCGAGACCGCTCAACGTGAGTCCTTCGATGAAGTACTTCTGAGCAAAGAAGAACAAGGCTAGCACGGGGATGATGGTGAGCGTGGCAAACGCCATCAGGAGGCCCGGTTCGCCGTATCGATCACCTTGGAACAGTTGAAGGGCGTAGCTCAGGGGCATGTTCTCGGGGGAGTTCACGTAAATGAGCGGCCCCATGAAGTTGTTCCAAGCACCCATAAAGGTCCAGATGGCGATAACTGCCAGAGCCGGCTTGATCTGGGGAACCATGATCGACCAGAAGGTTCGAAGATAGTTGCATCCATCAATTTTTGCGGCGTCTTCCAGCTCCATTGGAATCTGCTTAAAGAACTGCTGCAACAAGAAGATGTTGAAGGCACTTCCAAAGAACGCGGGCACCCAAAGCGGATAGAGCGTATCGATCCATCCGAGGGTTCGGAAGATCAGAAACTGAGGAAGCAGGGTGACCGCTCCGGGCAGCATCATCGTCGCCAGCAGGACTCGGAATAGATTGTCCCGACCTGGGAACTGCATTCTGGAAAACGCGTACGCGACGATGGCGGACGATGCCAGCGTTCCGATTACGTTCAGGATGACCAGAATCAGAGTGTTCTTTAGATACACCAGGCCACCGTTGGTTTCTGGTGGAAGGAAGTCCAACGCTTCCGTATAGTTCTGAACCCGAAGGCCAACGTGGCGAACGGGCTCCACCTCTGCGGGAAGGAAGGTGTGTTGCTTCCCTTTCAGAGAGGCCGGCTCCATGATCTCGAGCGTTTTGCGACCATCGTCGAGGTTCTCGACAACGAAGCCGCGAACATCTTGCCCGTCCAGCTTCGCGGAGAAAATCGGGGCGTCGGTGGGAACCTCTTTGAGCTCGCTCACCTTGGCTTCAAAGGTGATCCCGCGAATTGCGAGCGGCTTCTGGATGTCTAACAGCGCGGTGTCGCCCTTCTTGGAGATGATGCCTGCAACGACCGTTTTGCCTTCATACCGAACTTCGTACTTCGGGTTCTTCGGGTCTTTGTAAGGCACGGTGTCTTGCACCTTCGGAACCCAAACAATGCCCTCCTTAGAGCTCATGTCTCGATCCTCTTTAAAGGAGGTGATGACGAGAAAGGCGAAAGGAAGTCCGAAGACGACGCAACCCACCAGTAGCGTGATCTGGCTAACAAGGACCTTTGCCAAACCGCGCCCGGCCGTGAATCTTGCCGCGTAAACCATTGCCGCCGTTGTCGCAACGAGTGCAAGGAGCAGACCTCCGAACACCGGAAGCGACATGGGAATGGTCCCTCGAATGATCTCGATCTTGTTCCCTTCATCTCGGAAATAGAGCGAGGCAAGAACGGCTGCGGCAACAGAGAAACCGACGAGCGAGACTAATCGGGACTTCTGCTCTTCCGAGTTGATGGCGGTCACGGTTTGGATCAGTCGCGCGGCGATCATTCCCACGCAGGCGAAGAACAGCCATGCCATCCACGGCATCACAAACCATACGATCGGGAAATAGACCGATCCAGACTCGCGGGTTCCCTCGGCGATCCCCTTAACGTTGATCAGTACGCCTCCGACGACCAAGAGAAGCGCACCGGCAATAGAGGAGACGAGGAGTGACCGTGCCGACGATTTCGGCCCATCGGATGCCTGTGGCATCAGGGTCCGGAACAAGGCAACAATCGCTTGAAAGGCAAAGACAGACCCTGCCCAAACCGCAACCGTCCCCAAGGCAAAAATGAGTTGTGGGTTCATTTGTCGGACTCGTAATAGACCCAGCGAGATCGAAGCTGGAATTGGACGGCGGTAATGACCAGGATGATGGTGAAGATTAGCCAGGCCAAAGCTGAGGCGTAACCCATCTTGAAGTAGGCAAAACCGTTATTAAAGAGGTGGTAGACCGGAGTGAGCATGGAGTCGTCCGGACCGATCGGTCCGTCGCCAGACGGCTTCATCACGTAAATCCGATCGAACTCTTGCATGGACCCGATGAAGCCCATGACGGTGTTAAAGAAGATGATCGGGCTTAACTGCGGGAAGGTGATCGACCAAAACTGTCGGCTTGGAGTAGCCCCGTCGATACCCGCCGCTTCATAAAGCGTAGTCGAGACTCCTTTGAGTCCGGCGAGCCAGAGGATCATGCCGCTTCCGGCTCCCCAAACGCCCATGACGATAAGAGCGGGCTTCGCCCAGTCTGCAGATGTGAGCCAGCCTGGGACCTCGAGCCCCATCCAAGACGTGATGGTCTTTACCCAGTAGGAGTTGATCAGGCCTTTCCCTGGGTCTGGAGTGAGAACCCAAGACCAAAGAACCGCACTGGCAATACCGGGAACGATTGCCGGCATGTAGTAAACCGTGCGGTAGAACCGCATGCCTCGAGCCGCCATGTTCAAGAGCATCGCGACGGCGAGCCCCGTCGAGAGTCCGAGCGGAACTCCGACTCCGGCAAGATAGGCAGCGTTGGAGAGCGCCTTCATGACTCGCGTCTTGTCGGACCCGAACATCTCCATGTAGTTCTTAAACCCGACGAATCGCGCCTCATTAAGCACGTCGTACTGAGTGAAACTGAAGAACAGAGACGCCACCATGGGACCGATGGTGAAGATTAGGAATCCAAGGATCCAAGGCGAAACGAAAAGATAGGCCCACTTCGCTTCGGCGCGCTCTAGTCTTCCGAGTTTTGCTCGATAGAAAGAGAACACCATCAGCGCGACCACCGAAACCAGGGCAATCACACCGAGCACTGCGGGAAGTCGCAAGTCCATGACCGGGTAGCGCTCCTTCTCAAAGAAGGCATCCAGTTCGCGCTGAACGTTGCCCTGCGCCTCTTTCAAAGCCTTCATAGGCGAGGCCTTCCCGTAGCAGGCCGCTTCCATGGCTCGAACGTGCTCCTGCCACATCACCTGCCCAACAAACGTTGCGGGGCGGATGCGACCAAAGTTAGCCATTTCCACGTGCATGTCGATGGCATCGGCGAAGTTCTTGGCTGCAGGTCGAAATTCTTTGGCTTGGAGCTCGTTGAACTCCTTACTCGCCATTTGGCGTGGCATGAATGCGCGCCCTTTCAGCTTCTCCCAATCGCTTTGGGCCCGCGATTCAACCATTCTGCCCTCGGTGCTGGTAGCAAACTTAATGAATCGCCATGCCGCTTCGGGGTTGCGGGCACCCTTCGGGATTGCCAGCGAGAATCCACCCACCCAGGTGACAAAGGTGTCTTTCTCGTTCGCGAATCGACCCCGCCTGTAGAACCGATCGTCCGGCACCGGAGGAGGTGCGACGCCAAAATCCAGACCAGGCGCGTAGCGCGACATGGTGTTGAGAATCCAGTCACCGTCGATCTTCATGGCGACCTGACCGACGATGAACGCGTCGTTCTCGCCACCTCGGAACCCGGATTCAAAGGACTTCGCTTTCTCGTACCCGCCGACGATCTTGTACCCGTCGACCATGAACTGGAGCGCCTCGGCCGCCTCCGGCGTCGCCATTGTGCACTTGCGACCGTCCTCGGAGAGGAACGAAGCGTTGTTCATGAAGCCGTACATGTACAGCCAGGAGTTCCCGAAGTTGGGCATGAACCCGGCTCTCACGAGTCGACCGGACTTATCGAACTCCGTTAGAACTTTGCTGTAGGCAAGGATCTCCGACCAGGTCCGTGGAGGGCGATTCGGATCGAGTCCCGCCTTCTCCAACTCGGCGGCCTTCTCTTTGAACCGGGCTCGGTTCCAATAGAGAATTCGGTTGTCTGCGCCGGTTGGGACCGCATAGAGGTTGCCATCGTACATGGCCTCTTCCCAGCAGGAGTCGTAGTACTGCTCTTTCCTCGGCGACTCTGGATCGTTCTTGTCCCGTTCAACAAGGTCGTTCAGCGATCGGAAAGCACCGCGGCTTGCCCAGTCGGAAATCGTGAATCGGTCTTGGTTGATGACGTCTGGGGCAACGTTGCCAACAATGCTCGTCATGAGCTTCTGCGGGTCCATCTTGCCCGCGCCCATGCTGAGAACGCGCACCTTGAGATCGGGGTTCCGGCGCTCGAACTCGCGAATCACCGCATCCTGACCTTTCGAGTCCGATCCGAGTGAGACACCCCAGAAGACGATCTCGGTTCGAGTGTCCTTCTTTGCTGAGGAAGCCGACTGAGCGACCGCCGTTGAAACGCCCAACAGTCCTGCGACAAAGGCGGAGGCCGCAACGGCGATGGTTTTCCAATTAATATGAACTCGGCTCATCCTCGAACCCTGAAACAATAACTCATCTTATACCGTGAATTCGTATTCACAAAAGCCTAGAAGCAAGATTTATGGGGCAATCACGCGTTTTGTGCCGGGTTGGACGTACAAACTAACGGGCGAAGCAAATGGGAGAGAACACGGAAGCGACAGTGGCCGAGGAACCGACACCGGAGGGTTCGAATGGCAAGAAAGGTTTGCAGCCCATTGTTGCGATCTTCCTAACGGTCTTGATCGACTTGTTGGGGTTTGCGATGTTCATTCCAGACCTGCAACTTCGGGGTCAGGACCTCGCTCGACAGTTTCTGAACGTCTCCAAAAACACCGAGCAGGTTGAGATTCTTGTTGGAGTGGCGCTCAGTTCGTTCTCGGTGGCTCAGTTGCTGACGGGTCCTTGGCTTGGGCGGTTGAGCGATCAAAAGGGGCGCCGGACGGTTCTTCTCATTTCGAGCGCCTTGGGTGTGGTCTCGTACGTTCTGTACGCGCACGCCACCTCCCTTCCCATCATGTATCTCTCGCGGATGCTGGCAGGTGTGGCGGCCGCCAATTTGGGTGTCGCTTTTGCTTACGTTGCCGACATCAGCAAGCCCGAAGACCGCGCAAAGAGCCTGGGGCTCCTTGGAGCCGCATTTGGCTTGGGGTTCATTTTCGGCCCTCCACTTGGTGCGAAGATTTTGGAGTGGGGCAACGATAATCCGCTGGTGCTGGGTTACACCAGCGCCATTCTGGTGGCGATTAACTTCTTCTTCATCTTGAAGTTCGTTCCAGAAAGTCTTAAACGAGAGAACGTCTCTCCACCCCGAAAATTCCTCGCCGACCTCCAAGTGGCGTTCCGCACGCCGGGGCTCTCTTTGCTCCTGGTGATGTTCTTCTTCATCAACCTCGGCTTTACCAACCTTGAAACGACCTACTTCCGGTTGTTGGAGACCGACACCTGGATCTTTGCGTACGGAGAACGGGCAAAGCAGGTTGGAGCCGAAGTGCTTTTTGCGGTGGGCATCATCGGCGCGATCATGCAAGGCGGGGTCATTCGCGTGGTGACGCCAAAATTTGGCGAACTTAAGCTGCTCAAATTCGGCTACTTACTCTTTGTTCCTGCGCTGGCACTAGTGCCGTTTACGAAGATTTGGTTTCCCGGGATTCTTGTGATCATCGGCCTTGGGATCGCGAACGGTCTGGCCGGTCCGAGCTTGAGTTCGCTGATTTCTCGATCCGCGCCGCGAACGATGCAAGGGGGAGTCTT
Source organism: uncultured Fimbriimonas sp. (assembly GCA_964471545.1). GTDB lineage: Bacteria > Armatimonadota > Fimbriimonadia > Fimbriimonadales > Fimbriimonadaceae > Fimbriimonas. The sequence goes on from CAYYJX010000021.1 coordinate 26,846, forward strand.
TGGAATCACCCAATCTCTGGGTGCGTTTGCTCGAGCGACGAGCCCGTTGATGAGCAGTCCCCTTTTCTCCTACAAGCCCTGGGCGCCCTATGTGTTTGGAGCCGTGCTAGCCGTCTTTCCTCTCATTGCAGCTTGGTTCTTCGTAAAGCCCGCGGCCGCATCCTCGGATGGGGACACTTCTTCAAGTTTTGTCGAATAGCGCGAGAAGCGAGAAGGTTCGCCTAACGGAACAACATCGGATGGTCTAGAATTTGCAGACCGTCCCTTGGACCGGAGAACTTTTGTGACTTCCAACACCGACCCGACCTCGACTCCCGAAGTTGAGAGCGCCCTCCCGCCATCCGCGTCTGGAACCGCAGAGGCGCCGAAAGGAAAAGGGGAATCGCGGAGGGACTGGCTAGGCTCGATTGGAGGTCTGATCATCTTCGTAGCGGGAATCTCGCTCCTCTCTCTGGTCTTCAAACTCGCCTTTGAGATGTTTCAGACGCCACCCAGACTGGCGCTGAAAATTGAAAGTGGGAAGCCGTTCGATATCTCCGGCGTTGGGGATGCTCTCTTTGGCGTGATCATCAAGATCGCCCTGCTGTTTGTGATGTCCATCATCGGTTCAGTCATCTGCAACCGTGGCATCCACCTTTATGCTTCGATTACGCGAAAGCAAAAGAAGTCTTAGTTTCCAAGAAAAAGTAGCCCGCAAACTTGCCGGTTCAAACTTGTTTATCTCAATATCGCCCCCCATACCGGCTGTGTTTATTGCTAGAGACAGGCAGGTTTGCTAGTATGGGAGAAGGTCGAAAGACCTGTGTTTTTTTGAGGGAATTCCATGCACAAGAAGTCTTGTCTCGTGGCGATCGCTTCTATCGCCGTTGCTCTCCCGTCGTTCGCCTCGGCTCAAACCGCATCTATGTGGCTGAACCAGGTCGGAGACGCACCTTCCACTGTCACCACTTCGATCACTGCCACACCGAACAGCGTCATCAACCTTTCGGCTTACCTGCAGTCCAGCTCGCCGTCGGCAATTCTCGTTACGGCACTGGTGGGCTACACCACGGCTTCGTCGATGGGCACGGGCGCAACCCCGGATGCCTCGTTCCTTTCGTTCGGTTCCGCAACGTGGGTCGCACCGTTCACCACGGGCGCACTTCCGACCGTTCAGGCAGGTGGCGCAGGATCGGGTACCCGACCTTACGGTGCTTCGCTCTCTTCTGGCTTGGTAACGGGCACCTTTGGCGTTGCGACCGGTGTCCCCGTGAAGGCGTTCGATATCTCGCTCAACCTTGGCAATGCGGCAGTCGGTTCCACCCAGACGATCGTTCTTTGGGATGCCCAAAGCGTGGACTTCTCGTCCAGCGTCACCTATGACAACTTCAACAGCGCGTTCCCTGGAACGCAGCGAATCACCGTGAACGTGGTCCCTGAACCCACCACGATGCTCGGCTTTGCGGCAGTTGGGTTGCTCGCCCTTCGACGCCGACGTTCTGCCTAAGGCAGGGACTTTTCCTCGAACCCCTCACGAGGTTGTCTTGTGAGGGGTTCTTTTTCTATTTCCAATGAAATCCCTTCTCTTCCGCTCGGTTGTTGTAACCGGCTTAATCTTCCTTAGCACTTCGTCATTCGCTCAGGCGGCAGATCGCCCCGAGATGACCAAGGAGAACTTCGAGTTCAAGACAGGAGTTAAGGTTTCGATGTCTGAATTGATGATCCGCCAGAGCCGACTCAAGGTTCAAAGGGCGAAGATCAAGTTCCACAAAGACGAGACCGACTTCCGAAAGTTTCTCCCGCAAAACCCCGATTCCCCCGCAATTGCTTCCTCCGCCGAATCCCCAAAGGGCTTCGATCTGGGGATTTTTGCCGCTAAGCCCGCAGATCGTGGCGCCCCCCTCTTTGCGACCGTGGGTACGAACTTTGAGGGTGGAAACTCGACGCAAGGTCCCTCGGTGACACCGCCTGATACGATGGGCGAAGTCGGTCCAGCCAACGTCGTTGTTCCGCTCAATAACCAGATTCGCATCTTCAACCGGACGGGCACCTTGATCAGCGCGGTGAACACCGATGTGTTCTTCTCTTCGGTCATTACCCCTGGTTCGTTCACAAGCGACCCACGCGTGCGGTTCGATCGGCTGACCAACCGCTGGTTCCTGTGTGCCATCGACACGGCCAGTCCGCGAAACCGGATCCTTCTTGCGATTTCAAACAGCGACACGCTCTCAACTTCCACCACTTGGACGTTCTCGTTCGCAACCGCAGCCAACAACCGCTTTGCCGACTACCCCACCTTAGGTGTTGATCAAAACGGAGTCTATGTCGGAATCAACTCCTTTGGGGCTAGCTTTTTGGGTTCGGATCTCTGGTGCTTCCGAAAGGCGGACGCTATCGCAGGCACGCTTGTGGGGACCACCTTCTTAAATCTCAGCGACTCGTTTACGCCGTTCATTGCAGATAACGATGATCCAGCGGCGACGAACGCGTATTACCTTGCGGTCTCGAGCGCAAACTTTGGACTCTTCAAGTTCGGGCGAGTGGCTCCGTCAGGCGCGGGTTTCACCTTCTCTCAGGCGATTACCAACCTTACGGTAGCCTCGACCAGCTTCCCGGTCGATCAAACAATCCCGGGTGGGTCGCACGATACGATCGACGATCGGATGTTCTCTGCAAAGGTGTTCTACGACCGAGTTACGAACACGAGAACTCTGTGGACCACTCAGAACATGGCAGTCAATAGCTCTGGAGTGGCAACCAACTCCGGGACTCGAACCAACGGCTCGCGCTGGTACCAGATTGCCAACATCAATGGAACACCCACCGTTCAGCAATTTGGCACGGTGTTCAACACGACCACCGGATTCAGCATCCCAACGGTCGCAATGAACCTCCAAGGCCACGCGCTAATGGGCTTCACCGCATCCAATTCCACCACGTCCCCGGGGGTTGCGACCTCACACCGGTTCGCATCCGACGCGTCAGGAACCATGACGGCTCCGACGGTGCGCCAAGCCGGAACGGGCACCTTCGCTCTGTTCGGAACTCCTTCTCGCTGGGGTGATTACAGCAACACGGTGGTCGACCCTCGCAACGGCATGACGATCTGGACGTTCCAGGAGTACGTTCGCGCAACGAACTCTTGGGCCGTTCGAGCGATTGAGCTCAAGGCTCCGGCTCCGACTCTAGCCTCCGTCGCGCCTACCGCGATCACACAAGGTCAGAGCGCAACGTACACCCTCACGGGCACGGGTCTCTTCGATCCCGGTGCAGGGTATCCGGATCGTCTCGCCGTTTCGGTCTCCGGAACGGGCGTGACCGTCTCCAACCTCACTTGGGTGAGCCCCACTTCGGTGACGATGACTCTCACTGCAACGGCAGGAGCAACGACGGGCTCGCGAACGATCACTCTGACCAATCCGGATGGGCAGACGGCAACGACGTCGCTCACCGTGAACGCTCAAGCGTCAGTGGCTGGAACAATCACCTTTGAGGACTTCCCGCCTTCGACGAAGCCCCAAGTAACCGTTCAAATTCGGAACAACTCGACCGGCGCTCTCATCGAGACGACGACGGTCACTCCGAATTCTTCTGGTGCGTTCTCGTTCAACACGGCCGTTCCCGCTGGGACGTATCGAGTTTGGGTGAAGCCTTCGCACCGGTTCCTCGGCAAGATCCAGAACAATGTTACGTTCACCGCGAGCGGCGTCTCTGGCCTTACCTTCACGCTGAAGAACGGAGACGTCAACGGAGACAACTTCGTCTCCGCTTCGGACCAACTGGCTCTTCGTGCCGCCTGGGGAGCGAACTCCGCTTCCAGCAATTGGAACCCGAACGCCGACCTTAACGGCGACGGCAACGTCGGCAACAGCGACTTCCTCATCATGCGGAAGAACTGGGGCGCGGCAGGCGACAACTAAGCCGCCAAACTCTGACAGGAAAAGGTCCAGACGGTCAACGTCTGGACCTTTTCATTTTGTTCGGGTTCTTAACCGGAAAGACTTCTCCGATAATCAGAGGCGACAGGGATGGAAAGCCCAACATGAAAAAGCGGCAACGCCCTTCCCCATTGGGAGCGTCTATACTCTTCGTGGGACTTCCCTAAATTTCGCTCGTGACCAACATCCTTCCATTTCTGCTCCTCCTGTTGTGGAATGGGTCTGCCCTTTCGGCAGATCGGGGCTCGGTCACGGCTACCGATCGGTTGGTTCGTATCGTTCAAGCGGAACATCAGGCTCTCATTGCCGTGTTCCAGGATCTGGACGAAACCCGTAAATCTGCTCCCACCCCCGAAGTTGCCACCTCCGAGGACGAGTTCACCGTTCCGGTTCGGCACTTACCCACTCCCGTCTCGCTTGCCCTCCCGCTTCCGGTGATCGGGCACGAATTCGGTCGCGATGGCCCCTTGGCCTAACGCGCCGCACATTCGCCTTTTTCGAGAGCACGTCGCGCTTCGCGGCACCCTTCCATGTGGCTTGCTCTTGCCTGCCCCACCTAAACAAAAACATGCAATTTCTTCGAAAACTATTCGACACAAGCAAGCGTGACGTTGAAAACGTCCAGCCGATTCTGAAGCAGATCAATGATCTGGAACCGAAGATCACCGAACTCGACGATGCCGCACTGAAGGCAAAAGCCGCCGAACTTCGAGAGCGAGCCAGAAAGGGTGATTCCTTGGATTCTCTTCTTGTCGAGACCTTTGCCGTTGTCCGAGAGGTCTCCAAGCGAACTCTCGGCATGCGCCAGTTCGACGTGCAGCTGATCGGTGGCGCGGTTCTTCACCAAGGGCGAATCGCCGAAATGAAGACGGGTGAAGGTAAGACCCTCGTCGCCGTCGCCCCGATGGTCCTCAATGCCCTTCCCGGACGCGGTGCTCACCTCGTTACGGTCAACGACTACCTGGCCCGTCGAGACGCTGTATGGATGGGTCCGATCTACCACTTCTTCGGCCTCTCGGTCGGCATCATCCAAGGCCAGAGTCAAGAGTCGGACGAGCTTGGCGGTTCTTACATTTACGAGCCGGGCTGCAACGAGCTAGACGACCCTCGCTACCTGAACTTGCGCCCCTGCCACCGACGTGAGGCTTACGCCTGTGACATCACTTACGGCACCAACCACGAATTCGGCTTTGACTACCTTCGAGACAACATGGCGTTCTCCGAAGATGATCTCGTGATGAGCGAGCTAAACTTCGCGATCGTTGACGAAGTCGACTCGATTCTCATCGACGAAGCCCGGACGCCGCACATCATCTCGGGTCCTTCGATGGAGGACGTGAGCGTTTACAAGGTCGTCGATGGCATCGTTCGCCAATTGGAGGCGGAACTTCACTACACCGCCGACAAGAAGAACCATTCGGCCAACCTGACCGAGGAAGGCATGGATGAAGTCGAACGCCTGCTGGGTATCGACAACATCGCCAGCGATCCTCGTTTGTTCCACCACGTCAACGCCTCGGTCAAGGCTTACGCTCTATTTGATCGAGACATCGACTACGTGGTGCGCGGTGGCGAGGTCGTGATCGTCGACGAGAACACGGGCCGAATGATGTTCGGTCGCCGCTATTCCGATGGTCTCCACCAGGCTTTGGAAGCGAAGGAAGGTGTGACGGTTCAACGCGAGAGCCAAACCGTTGCCACGATCACGTTCCAGAACCTATTCCGCCTCTACAACAAGTTGGCGGGTATGACGGGAACCGCCAAGACGGAAGAAGACGAGTTCCGAAAGATTTACGGTCTGGACGTTGTCACCGTCCCCACGCACCGACCGACGAAGCGTATCGACCAACCGGACATCATCTACAAGACCCTCGAAGCCAAGTTCCGAGGAATCGGTTGGGAAATCCTTCGCTTGTATTCCAAGCAACAACCCGTTCTCGTTGGTACTCGCTCGATCGAAATGTCGGAGCGCGTCTCGGCTCGCTTAACGGCGGAGATGCTTCAGAAGCTCGTGATCGCAAAGCGACTTTACGAGATGTGCGAGCTGAAGAAGTCGCTGAAGGGAGACGATCGCACAGATGCGATGCGGCTTTACAACTCCGATCTCGATCAGGTCACCATCGCTCAATTCCAAACCGTACTGGGTCGCATCGGTCTTCCAACCGACGTGATGGATCGGGAGTGGGCGACCTGGTGCAAGGAAGCCTGGGGCATGGGTCCGGAGGCAGACGAGTTCCTTCAGGAAGCGCTCGGCCACGGTATTCCGCACAACATCTTGAACGCGAAGTTCCACGAGAAGGAAGCGTTGATCATTGCAGAAGCGGGTCGAAAGGGTGCGGTGACCATCGCCACGAACATGGCGGGTCGAGGCGTCGACATTCTGCTCGGCGGGCGCGTGGAAGACGAACTCGTTAAGATGGCCCGAAAGGACGTCGAGGTCGCTCAAGACGGCGAGGACGAGTACGAGGACACCTTCCGATCCTTCCGCCGAGGCGGCAACGAGCGCGCGGCACCTCCGCTGCCGCTTAGCGACCAAGAGCGACGCGAAGCCGCCGAAGAGGTTCGAGCCCTGGGTGGCCTGTTCATCTTGGGTACCGAGCGCCACGAAAGCCGACGGATCGACAACCAGTTGCGAGGTCGTGCAGGTCGTCAAGGCGACCCCGGCGAGAGCCGATTCTACGTCTCTCTGGAAGACATGCTTTGGAAGATCTTCAACCCCAACATGTTGGAGAACCCCATTCTGAAGGGATGGCCTCCGATGGAAGAGGTGACCGCGAAGTTCCTCTCCGGCATGATCCTGAAGACGCAAGAGCGCATCGAGAACCACTTCTTCGAGTCTCGAAAGCACGTTCTGGAGTACGACGACGTTCTGAACTCGCAGCGCGAACACATCTATGCGGTTCGACGGGAGGTCCTTCTCGGCAAGGACGTTCGGCCTGATCTGCGCGAATACATTCAAGACGTGGTTGTGGACGCCGTTGAGGGTGCATGGATGATCGAGGAGGACGGAACCCGCGTTTACGACCACTCGGTGCTGTTTGAAGATCTCAACGAGCTGTTCCCGCTGGTCGACTACGTCACCGTTTCTGAGCTTGAGCAGTATCAGCCAGGCACCCAACTGGTCGAATTCCTGCAACGAACGATGTTGAAGGCTTACGACAACAAAATCGAGGAAGCGGGCGAAGCGATGCCGGATCTAGAGCGTTTCGTCATGCTTCGAGCAGTCAACGACAAGTGGATGGAGCACCTGCAAACGGTCGAGTACATCCGAGAAGGCATCAGCCTTCGAGGCTATGGTCAGGTCGACCCGCTGGTTGCTTACAAGCGAGAAACGTTCGATGCGTTCCAGCACACGCTCAAGGCGATTCGCGACCAGGCGTCCAAGATGCTGTTCATGGTCCGGGTCGAGAAACAACAATCGGCGATGGATGAAATGCCATTGACGGTTGATCTAGCCGACATTACGGGCGAGCCGAGCGCGCCGGTGGCGGCCGCTCCTACAGCAGAGCCGGGAAGCCTTCCCTTCCCAGATTCGGTAGACCCGAAGCGAGTTGGACGAAACGATCTTTGCCCTTGCGGTAGCGGTCTCAAGTTCAAGGCTTGCCACTATCCGATCCTTCGACAAAAGGGAATCATCTAAGTTCCCTGAACCAAAAGAGAAGCCTCGGTTGTCCGTTGAAGGTCGACCGAGGCTTTTTTGTTTTTAACGGGTCGCGTTAGACGACTTCGGCGGGAAGCGAGTCCAATATCCCGATGCGCCGGAAGACGAGGGCTCTCTCAACCGGATGCTGAGTAGAGAGCAATTGCTCGGTGGCTAGGTACTCCACGGTGTCGTCGATGATCCGTTGACGCCGACGGGGGTCGGTGCAGTTTCTGACCGTGCCGATGATTGCCGACCGAACTTCTGGCAGACATCGATCCCATTTTCCGAGTGCGAGGGGATGGAACGCGATCGCGTCCATCAGATCCTGAGGCATGACCTCATGGTTCGGGTCACGATCGGCGGCCCACGTTCCGTGGTACGTCGCCTTCTCCATTGCATTGATTCCGTGTTCGTTCATTAACCCGTTCCTTAATCCTTCTACGAAAAATTCACGCTCCTCGATCGACCAGACGTGAATATCGGCCATTGGTCCCAGAATCGCCTGCCCTCGACCCATTCTCTGGATTCGGTAACCGAATGCAACCGCCACCAACCGGAGCCACCGTAGATCAAGCTCAAGGCATTCATACTTAAAGGCGAGGGTTCTGCCCGCGGGGGCCGCTCGCTTCAGTGTTTCAACGACCAGTTTGCGATTGACTTCGTCCATAGATTAAATATCTCAGTTGTGATATTTATTTATACCGAGTCGTACACACAATTGGTTGCATCGAAATTTATGGGTCGAATCAAAGGGTCGCTTTCGAAGGATCACGCCGATAAAAGAGAGGCGTTGTTGTACAAGCTGCACGAGCATGTGGAGCAGGGCAACGCTATTGGTCTGGGGCTGCGCAGCATGGCGGAGGTGATGGGCGTCTCAGTTCCCACCGTTCGCCACTACTTCGGCTCTCGACGCGGAGCGGTTCAGGCGCTTCTGGAAACTTACATGAAGTCGGGCGAGCCGCACCTTGCCATCATGAGAGAGCCTTCCGGACCCTTTCCGGAATCTATAAGGGCTGCCACCGAGTTTCTTTTGAAAGGCTTTGAAGAATCGCCCCTTCCGCAGATTCACTCATTTGGCCTGGCAGAAGGCTTTGGCGATCAAGAGTTGGCAGACAGTTACGTGAAAGACCTTCTTGAATCGGCGCTTTCCGCAATTGGAGACCGCCTCAAGATTCATATGGACCGCGGGGAGATGAGAGAAATGGATCCTCGCATAGCCGCGATTTACTTCATCTCGCCAATCCTGATGTCATTCCTACACCAGTGCGGACTGAACGGCAGGAACACGTACCCCACCGATCTCCGCGCTCTGGCCATGGGGCACGCAGAAGCGTTCATCCGGGCTTATCAGACCGGACAGGCTTAATGGCTGTGCGTGTGCATGTTGCATCCGCCAGAGGCATCGGTTTCGAAAATTTCTTCCACGACCCCTTCTCTGGAACGTGAAGAGGCTTTGAGTCGTGACGCGCGGGTGTCGAATACTCCGCAATAGGCGGTGAGGAGCGTGTTGTAGTCGGCAGTGGAGATCGCTTTATCTGCCGAGGCTGAACCGAATGGGAACATGAGATCATCGCCGCTCTCCGAGTGTCCGGACAGATACAAAACGTGCCCCATCTCGTGGGCAGAGGTCGCAGCGAACCCCCGGAAGAATTGATCGTTCGTCATGGTGGTCCAGACGTTGAGCTGAATCTCCGCGGAGATCGTCTCTCGAGTCGATACGACGATGCGCTTGGTGGTGACTCCTAGCACGGTAGTTGTCGCCGGGACGGTTCGAAATCGGACGATGACGTCAGCATCGGAGAGAACGGTTGTCCGGGTGACCAGAGTCTGCCCTGAGATGGTGTTCCACCTTTCAAAGGCCGCCCATGAGACGTCGATGCCGGAGCCACCTTGGATGGTTACATCGCCTTCGTAGTAGACCTTCAGCGGTACGCGCTCCCAGAAGGTGAGCAGGTTGTCTGAACCGTCAGCGTCCTGATCGAGAGCGTAGTTAGGAATGTAGACGTCGGTCCCGCAGGACCGCACCGCTCCACCACCGCCCCCTGAACCTCCACAGGAGGTTAACGTGAAAAGGGCAAGAACCCCCATCAGCAGAATTCTTGCCCTAATGTGCATCTCTTTCTATCTTCCGTATTTTTCAATCAGAAGGTAGCAAGAGTTTTTGGATTTGCGACTTATCGCTTAAGCGCGGACATCGCTTCGAAAGCGAGTTGCGGAGTGACGTTGGTGCCGGTGAAGCGGACATAGTGGCCGGGGGTCCGGTCGGTGAGTTGATACCAAGAGGTCGAGAGGCTGAACTTGCCGGTGGTTCCGAAGAACTCTGCGATCACCGAACCCGTAAGCGGGTGCTCGGTCACTCGAACGGCGTTCGGTGCGACTTCGCCCTTAGCCGAAGCCCAGAGCCAGTTCGAAACGTCCCAGGTCTTGTATGCGATGGTTACGGTTGCACCGGATGCATGCTTCAGCACACCGTTAGATCCATCCTTCGAGAACGTCCAACCCTTGGGGGCGACGACCTGTAACGGGAACTCTGCAGGTCCTGCGTAAGCAGCCGCTACGACGGTTGCAGCGAAGGCGGTGGTAAGGATTCGGGTGGAAAGGAGAGTCTTCATTATCAAGGGTGTTGGAAGGGTGCACGAATCGTGCCGGTTCCCTCCATTACCTTCATGATAGGACCTTGGACCCGCCTTTCCGCCGCTTCACGTGTGGCTATTGTTAGTGATTGGCGACAAACGTGGCGATTCGGGCTCCGAACCGTCGAGCCGTCTCAATGTCACCTGCACCCGGCGTTTGCTCGGGCGGCAAATTGTCGCTTTGAGTCATCAGGCCAGACCATGCTCCAAATCGGTTGACGCTCTCCGGCGTGAGACCCTCGTGCGGGACGCCCTGCGAAATCCAAACCATGCTGTGCTGGCTGGCAAGGGTGAACAAGGAGATGAGCGTGTTGGATTTGTCGCCGCTGAGCGTGAGCGAGTTGGTGAATCCGGCGGCGTACTTATCCTTCCAGCCCTGACCGAACCAAACCTTGGAGCTTGCATCGGCGAACGCTTTAAACTGGGCAGACGGACCACCCATGTAAGTCGGCGCTCCGAAGACGATGGCATCGGCGGCTTGAAGCAGATCCCAACCGTTCGCGAACTCTTCGATCGGCTCGTCGACCTTGTCCACGGGGAGGGAAACGACGCGGGTGCCCTCTACAGAAGCGGCGCCTTCAGCGACGATCCCGGCGACCTTGGCGGTGTGGCCATAGCCACTGTGGAAAGCGATTGCGATTAACTTCATACCGATCGGTTTCTACGCCCTGCCTGGACGGGCTGAATGTATCCTGCGATACAAAGTCGCAATTCTTAAAATTTCGGATTGCGTGGCACGGTTCGTATCACATCGGCGGAGCGTCGGGTATCATCTAGGTCCTGTTCGCGGGGAGATGCCCGAGTGGCCAATGGGAACAGACTGTAAATCTGTCGGCGGAAGCCTTCGCAGGTTCGAATCCTGCTCTCCCCACCAAAAGAAGACCTGACGATTTTCGTCGGGTTTTTTGTTTTTTGGCCACCGCGACTCGCAAAACAGTCCTCCTGCAAACTCTCCTCCCCAGTGTTGGAGCCCACACCCCTATACTCAGTCTCGAGGATCCAACCATTGCCAACTCGTCGCGACTTTCTAGTGGGTTCCCTTGCTCTTCTCGCCTCCCGAGAGGAGTTACATGGCAGGATTGCCTCGCTACCGGAGCAATCAGGAGCGGCAAGCGATGAGAGTTACTGGGCCCAGATCCGCGAGTTGTTTCACATCGATTCCGAAGTCACGGTTTTCAACCATGTTGGGCTCTCACCCACCCCTAAGGCGGTGCTGGAAAGAGAGTTTAAGGAGCGTGTAAGGGCCGCATCTGACCCCAGTTTTCACATGTGGCGCAGGCAAGACGGCGAACTCCAACAGGTTCGCGAAAAGCTTGGAGCCCTCATTGGGTGCCGAGAAGACGAGATGGCGCTTGTGGCGAACGCAACCGTTGGATTGCAGACCACGATTCTTGGGATGCCCCTTGAACGCGGGGATGAAATTGTTCTCGCGGAGAACGAATATCCACGAGCAATGACGGCCGTAGAGCAACGAGTAGCCCGCGATGGGGTGGTTGCTCGAAAGGTGTCGATGCCGCCTCAGGAGTATGGCGCTAAGGAAGTCTCTGCTCGATTCGAGTCGGCATTCTCCGCAAAGACTCGCCTGGTAGTAATGAGCCGAATGAGTTACCTCAATGGTGCCATCCTGCCCATTCAAGAGGTCTCCAAGATCTGTTCGGGCCGTGGAATCGCTCTCGTCTGCGACGCGGCACAGTCGATCGGTCTGCTGCCCGATACGCTGCCATCTTTAGGGAATCCGATCTATCTGGCCTGTGCGCACAAGTGGCTAATGGGGCCTCCCGGCACAGGACTGCTCGTCGTTCCTCAGCCCTGGCTCGAACGGATCTGGCCCCTTCACTCTGCTGATGAGTCCCTGCGGCACTCGCCGCGTAAATTTGAGCAGCAGGGCACTCGCTCGGCCCCGGCGCTACTCAGTCTGCTGGCCGCGGTTGAACTGCACCATAAAATCGGGCTACCGCACAAGGCGGCGCGGATTCAGCACCTTCGAGAGACGATTGCCGGGCACGTCCTGGAGATGAAGGGTGTCGAACTTGTGGGATCATTGGACCCGACGACCCACCACGGAATGGTGACCTTCAAGTTCGCCGGAAAGTCGTCTGGCGACGTCGTCAACAAGCTGATGAACGAACATAAAATCCACGTCGTCGCGGCGAATCGCGGGAAGTTCGACGGAGTGCGAATCTCGCCCAACGTGTTCACCTCGCCGGCGGAGATCAAGAAACTTGTCGAAGCGTTATCGAGCATCATGCGCAGCTAGTTAGGGCAACGCAGTCCGGTTGCGCTTGAGCATTGCCGTGTATGGGGTGAATCCGGCCCTCTCGTAAAACGGAACGAGTTCCGGGTCGCAAACGAGATCGCAGGCGTACAAGTCTTTGCATTCGTCCGCAAAGTGCTGGACGAGATCGGTGCCGATACCCTTTCCTCGATGGCTTGGAATGACTTCCAGCAAGGTGATGAAGGCGTACAAGGCCCCGTCCGTAAGACCGGCAAGGAATCCAACGACCTCCCCTTCTTCCTCAGCAACCAGGACAACTCCCGACCCGCGAAGAACCTGATTGAATCGTTCTTGAGAAGGCTTTGTCGGCCAACCGTCGAAGAACTTCTCGACCGAAAGATCAGGGTCGCTCGGGTTCCGGTGGCGAATGAGTGTCATGAAAAGAGCTTATCGATTCTCATTTTAGTGACACGAGCCACTTCTTGCCCTACACTAAAGCTATGGTCACGCTCGGTCTTTGTCTTGCGCTCGCCAATACGCTGCTGGACGATATCATTGGCGACACTTCCAAGCCGCACGAGTCCGCGCCCCGAGGCGTTGGGGCAGGTGTTGACTGGGGAAAGGGTCCGCGGTTGGGATACGGCACAAAGATGCCTGCCGACTGGAAGGCGTTTGTTGTTTGGGGGCAAGTTTACGAGCCGGTAGACGGCTCTCTGACCGTGAATACGAGGGTTGAACTGCGCAACATCCAGGCGCTTATCCTCTCCAAAAAAACCGGGAAGTGGCAACAGGTTCAGCACTCGAAGAAGGTTCAAGGGAGCTACTACCGAGAAGACTTCAAGGACGATATCAACGACCAAGGGACCCAGTTAGATGGACCTGAAGGTGGGGTCTCTGTGAAAACTTCTCCCGGTTTCAACTATCATTTCTGGACGCCCAAAGGCCGAATTGAGTTGGATCGCGAAGACATCGCCGGGGTTTATACAGCCTGCGAGGCTCGACTCGTGAGAGAAGACGTTTCCAAAGCAGACGACCGTGCCAAGGCAAGGTTTATGCTTTCGATGGGAGCCGACTACTGGAAGGCGGTGGATTCGCAATGGGATCAGTTCAAGACCAACGGCGACGTGATGATCGGTCGCTTCCGATTCATCAAATCCGACTGGGGATGGCATCATGCCTGCACCCTTTCAGCCGAGGCTCTTCGAAAGAATCCCCCTCCTATGCCCACCCGCGAACGTTAGTCGTTTTTGTCTTGCTCGCCGTCACGTTCGGATGTCAGACAGGTTCCAGCGGGGGAATGAAAGCTTCCACCGTCACCGAGACGCAGGTGACCCCCCCCGGCATGGTCGCGATCGAGGGAGGAACCTTCGTCTTGGGAAACAACAAGGGCCTCCCCGACGAGCGTCCCGAGCGCAAGGTAACCGTCTCCTCGTTCTGGATGGACGATTCGGAGGTCACGAATGCCGAGTTTGCCGAGTTCGTTGCGGCGACGGGCTACGTCACCACCGCAGAGAAGCCTTTAGATCCAAAAGATTTTCCCGGTGTCGATCCGAAGGATCTCCAGCCTGGCGCAGCGGTCTTTACCGCTGGCAAAGGCTGGGCCTACGTTTTTGGGGCCAGTTGGCGGCACCCGGAAGGTCCGACTTCTTCGATCAAGGGTCGGGAGAATCATCCGGTTGTCCAGGTGAGCTGGGACGATGCCGTTGCCTATGCAAAATGGGCGGGAAAGCGGCTTCCCACCGAAGCGGAATGGGAGTTCGCCGCCAAGGGCGGGAAAGAACAACCGAAGTTTGTCTGGGGCGACCAACCTTCCTCGGAGAAAAAACCCCTCGCGAACATCTGGCAAGGGGAGTTTCCGAAGGTGAACAAGAACCTGGACGGGTTCGCCGGCACCTCTCCCGTTCGATCCTTTGCACCCAACGCCTATGGCCTCTATGACATGGCAGGGAACGTTTGGGAGTGGTGCTCCGATTACTACCGACCGGATGCCTACGAAACTATTCAACCGGTCGATCCGAAGGGTCCAAAGGATTCCCTTGATCCAGACGAACCCGGAGCTGTTAAGCGCGTGACGCGCGGAGGCTCTTTCTTGTGTGCGGAAAACTACTGTCGGGGCTACCGACCAACGGCACGAATGAAAACAACGCCGGATAC
>CAYYJX010000022.1:0-35972 GCA_964471545.1 uncultured Fimbriimonas sp.
TGTAGTTGCTGACGCCAATCACGAGCGCCCGTCTCTTCGGCGGAACGATGGGAAGCGGCTCGCATGAGGAGGCCCATGCGCTCACAACTGCGATCGCCAGCCAACAAGCCAAAAGGACACGGAGCAGCGATAGACGAGTCATGGATTCTTCCCGATTAATGGCACTTTAACACGCCCCAACGTTTATGATTTTCTCGAAACATGGTTGCGAGTTCTTTCGTCGCTTAGAAGGAGAGTTTTTGCAATGAGACCACAAGTAGCTTTCGCTGTCACCCTCATGTCTCTAGGCTCGATAGCGGATGCTCAGAGAGGCGACCGTCCTGCACTTTCGGGTCCCGGAACGATCTCGTTCGGATCCTCTTCCGCAGCGCAGGCGGGCAACCCGTCGATCCGAAGAATCCACTGGCGCGGGACAGATCAGGCGGTCGAACTGAAGCTGACGCCATTCGATATCAGCTCCAAAGAACCCGTTTACGTTTCGGTGTGGGCGCTGGGGCTGCCAAGTACAGCCATGAACGGTCGACCTGTTCCTGCGGATCGAGTTGGGCGAATCGCATTTATTGAGCGAATCGAACCCGCCACCCGAGAACTAACCCTCAAAATCGACTTCTCGAGTTTTGCGCCTCCCATCCCGGGCAAAAAGAAGTCGCCCTACTCAGGCTTCATCATCCAAAGTGCCCCTTCGGGCTTAGCATCAATATCCAAAGCGATGGCGACCATGGTCCGCGAGGCAACCATGGCCAGACTTTCAAGGGATGGGACCACCACCTACTCCATCATCGCCACGCAAGGGAAAGCAACGTCGAACGCCCTAACCGTCGAGTACGGCGAGTTGATGGCTTCGGACCAATCTGCGGAGTCTCTCGCACAAACGCAGTACGGAACGCCGGAGTTTCCGGAGGAGAAATTTGGGCCGTCCGGCACCTTTCTGACCTCACGCAACTTCATGGGGTTGAGGTACCGGATTCCTCAGGGGACGAAGAAAGCCCTCTTTCAGGTCTGCCAAACCTGGGAGCATCCGGGATATGCCCTCTGGACGACGGTGAAACCGGCGTTGCAGGTCGACCTTCCGCTGAACCAGAAAGACTCTAAAGATTCCAGTTTCCTGCGCACATCCATCCCGACAACGAAGTTTGCCGCCGATGCAGACCAAACTCGTTACTGGGGTCGGGTCGTCCCTCTGGACGCGAACGGCAATCTCGCGGGGAAACCTTCCAATCCGATCGCCCTCGTCGTTTCGAACCCTCCTTCCCCGGCAAAAGTTGACGTAAAGCCAAAGTTGAGCTTCACCTACGAATTAGTCGGCTGGCGCCCCGGTTACGAGGCAAATCCGACGGACCAGTATCGGTTCATCGTTGCCAACGCCTACATCGCCCCTCTTTCCAAACTTGAGAAAGTGACCGGGAAAAAGGTCGGTCAAGGATCGAAGGTCTACTTGCCCCCCAGCCCTCCTCCCGAAGAGAAGGCGTGGTACGAGAAGGTGGTGGATGCCATCGCCGAGGCCATCAGTGCGATCTCGGACTTCGTAACGTTGGTCTCGACGACCTTCGTGGGCTTCGTCGGGGCAATCAAGCAATTGCCGTTCTTCATCGCCGAAGAGCTCGGGTTGCCCAAGAGCGCTTCCGCCTCGGTGAAAAACGCGATCGACGCGCCTTTCAAGGTCTCCAATGCCGTCCTCAACGCACCGGCGCGTATCGCCTCCGCTCCCGGATACGTTGCGGTCCGGATGCTCGATGACATGGGAGTGACCGACCCGAACAAACGAGCGGCTTTACAAGGCAATTTCCGCGGTGCGATCACTGGTTGGGCGAAGAAAAAAGTTTGGGAAAACAGCGAGATGAGCCCAAGTGGCCTAGCCCCGGACCCGGATTTTGAACAGCGCACCGGCGTCGCGTATGTTCGGGTTACGGCAAATGTGAACCCAGCCCTGCCTTCAGGCTATCGAGAATCGTTCTATCCCATTTCCGTCTCGGTCACCTCGATTGCGCGGGACGCATCCTCGCTTGGAATCCCTGCGCAGCCGTACACCCTCTATGAAGGCACCGGGTTACCCTGTACCCTGGCGCCCGGGCAATCGATATTGGTCCCGATCGTGATGGACTATCACTGGACCTACGACTCACGGAAAGAAGATTGGATGTTCGGCTGGAAGCGAATGGAATCGACGCGATTCACCGTCAACGGCAAGTCCATCACGAACCAGAATCTCCACAAACAGTGGGGCACTGTTTCCGAGTAGCTTCAGGCGACCTTTTCTAGCAAGCCCTTTGTCTTCTTGTGCCGGAAGGCAAAGAGCTTGTCCAGATCTCGTTGAACCAGAAGGAAGTTTGCGATCGCGCCGAGGGGGCCGAACGGCAAACTGTATTCAAGGTTATCAATGAGAAGCGCTCCATCGGGATGGGGTTCAAACCGATGCTCGTGGCGCCAAGTCTTGAAGGGGCTCTTGAGAGCCGTGTCTACAAACGAGGCGTGAGTGGTGAGCGGGGATGGAGGAGTGACTTGCTCGATCAGCGCATGCCACTCCATCGCGATTCCGTACTGCTTTACGCGAACCTTGTGAACCGCTCCTTCCCTCACTTCTAAGTCGTCGCCAACGATCTCGGCCTGCTTCTCCGGCGGGGTCAGGGCGTTAAGTGCCTCGACCGAAGCGTGGAATTTCCAGAGTTCCTCCACGCTCGTCCTGATCAGGGTTTCGTACCGCCGCTTAAAGAGCATCAGAGGATCCTACGAGTTCCGCAGGCAACCTCTCCGCTTTAGCGACAAAGAACCGAATAGACCTTAAAGTCGCTCTTCATCGGCGCGGGTTTACCTTGCGCCTTGTACTCTGCCATGTCTGCGAAAGCTCTCTTGTGCCCTTCGTGAAACTCAGGGGATCCAACCCAAGCATCAAACGCTTCCTTCGATTTCCAGCGGCTCACTACGAGATACTCACCCTCACCCTCGGGCTTGAGCACCGACATTTCAATGAAGCCTTCGACCCGGTCGATAGCTCGGGCACGCGTCTTGAACAGGAACTCGAACCGATCGACGTACTCGGCATCGCAAGCGATGTAGTTGATCGCCACGAACTCTGGGACAACTCCCGTCTCCGAAACCTCGGCTTTGCCTGGATTTGCTTGAACTTCCACCATCCCTACTATCTTGCTGAATCTATACTTTACTGTCAAGTATAGATTCAGCACATTCGCAAACTATGGACAAGGAATGAACAGTTCAGTTCAAAAATTGCGATTGGAGAATGGCAGGGGCGACAGGATTCGAACCCGCGACCTGCGGTTTTGGAGACCGCTGCTCTACCAGCTGAGCTACACCCCTGCGGGAAGATCACTATTATACTCGGCTCGCGCGAACTGCTTTCCTGCCGTTTCCCTGACGCCGAAGAAAAAAGCCCGATCCAGGTAACTGAATCGGGCAATGAGCAGATGGTTTTTCTTTCTGGCTTCTGGTGTTACAGAATTCCGCGTCCGGCTCGTGGCACGAACGTCGGTGCGAGTTGGCTGATCTGAGATCCTTGGTAGTCGATAGTGACTTGCGCCGATTGTCCGACGCCGAGGTTCGCCGATTGCACGAGGAAGTAGTAGGTGTTTGAGGTCACCCGGCTATTGCCTCGGGAATTGGTGATCACGTTCGAGAAGGAACTTCCCAAGTTCACCGTCAACCAGATTGGCCCGTTGATCACGCTCCCCGTGTTGTTGGTCAGCGTGACGGTTTGGCTGGCTCGCGAAGAGCTACTGGGCACGATCGCACCCGGAGCCACCGTAATCGAAGCCGCTTGGGCGAAGCTTAGATTGACCGTCAGGAACGACGTTGCCGCAGCGGGTGACGTGCCCGGATTCCCAACAATCGATTGCTGAGGTGGCAGGAACTGGTTGGTCAGCCAGGAAATCGCCTCCGGTCGCCCTCCGAGAGTTCCACGCAGCGGGTCCGTGCTCAGCAGAGTTGACCCCGCTTCGCCGGTCGTTCCGAGGAACGCTAGGAGACCCAGTTGGATTCCCGGACTCAATCGTGCCTGATAGATGTCGCTGAGCGGGATCGCGATTTCGTATCCCGTCAAGGGCGAGGTGATCGAGGGCCTCGGCTGGACCGCGATGGCCGACCGGACCGTTTGCAAGACGCGCGGATTGGTACCCGCGAATCGGAAAGCCCCAGCTTCTGCACCCACCGGTACCGGCAACGCAGGCGAACCTGTCGCCGTCATTTCCGGACTGCTGCTCAGCCCACGATTTCGGAAGGAGGCAATGCCCAACTTCGGTGAGAAACCGCTCGGCAAAGTCACACGCGTGTTCGTGAGAAGCCGCGTGGCGGGTCCGGAGTCGTCCTTGGCCGAGGTGAAGCCGACCGGAGCGTTCGTTCCCAATTGCGTGTCCACGAGGAGGGACACACCGTTGGTGAACCCTTCCCCACCATCCACTCGACCCGCCAGACCGAGGTAGAGGAACTGGTCATCGTTGGCGACGAACAGACCATCCAAACGGTTGGATCCGGAAGAAGCAGAGCGAGTTTGCCAAACGTTTGCCGTCGGCCCGAACTCCTGCAGATTTCCATCGACAACCCATCCTGTCCCTAGGCCTCGGTTGAGATAGAACCAGTAGTAGAAGTCCTGCCAAAGGCGAGGTCCACTTCCCGTATTGTTCAAGACGCGCACCTTGAACATGTGAAGACCGTCTTGAAGCCAACCGACGTTGACGTTGTTCAGGAAGAACCGCCCGTTCGACGTTTTGGACATCGGCACAAACCCATCGGTCACCCCTTCCGGAGTTCCGCGTAGCGTTGGGAAGTTCGGGTTCCATCGCCCGGAATCGAGCTGGAGGAACGCTTCGTTGCCAACCGCCGTCGTGTTGACCTGGATGTTCAATCGCGAAGAGTTCAGCGTTGCCGCTCGCCAAGTTGTGGACGTGGCGAATCGACCCGCAGGCGAGGCTACGGTCTGCGGAATGAACTCCGCGCCCGTACCGGAATCGAAGACGCGGACGGCGGTGCCGTCTGCCTTAGCCGTCACCGGCACGTACACAACGTAACCGCGACCGTTGTTATTGTTCGAGCTTCCGTTTGCCGGAACATCGATTCGAACGCGTCGATCGTTCTGAACCGTCACGTTACCCATTTGCCCCGTCAGATCCTCTAGGACCGTGCCTGGATCGAATGCACTATCCACCCATTGTCCAAGAGCGGTGTCCGTTCGGTCGTTAAGACCCACGATCATCGTCGCCTTTCCAGAGGTGTGGCGCTCGTAGATGTAGAGGTCGCCGGAGACGAATCGGTTGAACATGGCACCACGGCCAAAGCGATACTTCGCATCCGTCAGCCGGATCGTGCCGTCGCTGCCATTCCCCAGCGATTCAAATCGACCGGGTCTCGGGAACTGGTTGTAGTCGAACCCATCCAAGTTGTTGCCGTCGTAGTACACGATCGACTGACCGGGTCGAGTGAGCATAAAGGCGTGGGCGAGGTTGTTCGCGGTGGGCGGACCTTCGTCGTGGCTGTGCACGAACGCAACCGACACCGCCGGATCCAAACCGCCAAAGGCGAAACCGAGTCCCAGGTTCGTATCGTAACCGAGGCCGTTGCTCAGTTCGGAGAGATCCCCAAATCCGTTCGCGTTGAAGATGGATGCCATCTTCTGTTTGAGCGGAAAGTCGAGCACGTTCATGCCCGTCTTCGCAAACTCGCGAAGCTCCCAACTATCGTAGGTGAGGTCCTCGCCGAAGATGTTGGCGTTCGGATTGAGCCGATACATCTCGCGCATCCAGTCGCCATTGTTGACCGGGTAGCCTGCTTGGCCCTGGGTGTTCAAGAAGAACGTGGGGGAAATGTGCTTAACGGCGTCGAGTCGATATCCGTCGAATCCGATAACAGTCGTGAGGTACCAACCCCATCGTCGCAGGTACTCGCGAACATCTTCCGGCACCATTCGCCCGCTAGGGTAGTAGTGCGGATTCAGCGGATGCCGGACATACCAAGGCTTACCCCACATGTTGTAGTCGGCATAGCCCGGGATGTTGAAGGCACCCGTTTGGATGAGGTTTCCGTTCTCATGCGCAATGTCCACCAAGCCGAGTAGCTCGTGGTTGATCATTGCGAAACTCAGAGGTCCGGCATTGTTGAAGTCGATCTCGTTGTTCCCGGTATCTGCCGAAGAGCGGATGTGGAAATCCTCCGGAATCATGTCCGGGTAACGATTGATTGAGTTGGTTGCGCGGTTATCGTTGTGGTTGAGAACGAGGTCCGCGTATACCTCCAGACCGAACCGCTTAGCGGTTTGGACGAGTTGGATCAGCTCCTGCGTGGTTCCGTACCGCGTGGCAACGGTTCCCATCTGTAGGCGATCTCCAAGGTCGAACCGGTCGAATGGGTTGAATCCTACGCTAAAGCCTCCGCCGCCGCTCTTTGTGGGAGGGGGAAGATAGAGAGCGCTATACCCTGCCTGAACGATTTCCGGCAGACGCGCCATCATCGTTCGATAGTCGGTGGCAAACCACTGAAGAATCGCACCGCGCCGCTCGGCTGGAGTGAATCGCCAAGTGAAGGTGTAGTTGTTAAACGAGTTGTTGTCGAACCGCGTGGTTCCATCGGTGTGGTTGGCGCGCAGATAGAACTGAACGTTGGTTCCCTGCGGGAACGGTCCCAGGATCGTGTACCACTGGGTGTTGTTACCGATGTTGCGGTCGAACTGAAGCTGCTGTTCGCGCTGGGTTCGCCAATTGTCCGTGGTGAAAACCGTCTGGTTGGGCGAAATCGGCCAGGTCTGCGAGGTCACCGTAAGGGACTGCCAAGGAAGAAGGTAGGCGCCCTGAGTTGGAACCGGGGTTCCGTTGTTAAGAACTCGAGTGTCTCCGAGCCACCCAAGCTGAGCAAAAACTGTTGAGGTAAGTAAAGAGAAAAGAATTCCGGCGCTTGCGCGCCGGAAAGCGAGATTAATCACTCGATAGAACTCCTTTGTGTCGAAAGGGATTAAACGTCGATTTGTGGTTTTGGCTTACTTGCGTCGCTTTCGAGCAACAAGACCTGCCAGACCGAGGCTGAGCATCACCATGGATGCGGGCTCCGGAACGACGAAGTATTGGTTGCCTGCGAACTGGTTAAAGTTCACGTTTCGCGGTTCGCCAAGGTTGCCCGTGCCGCTTGGAAGACCACCAAGGACTTGGTTGGACAGGAAGTCGTGACCGCCACCGTTCACGAAGGCGGATACCTTGAAGCCGTTAGAGAACCAGTTGGAATCGTTGAGGCCCAGAAGGGAAAGCGGGATCGCAACTTCGATACCGGTCGTGATCGCGTCAATAGCCGCGTTGGTAGGGACACTCGAGCCGGTAACGCCTGCGGTGTTCGAGTTGTTCACGTTGAACAAAATGCCCGCCGGGTTATTGCCGCCCGTAGGTGCTCCTGCTACGCCCGGAAGGACTTCACCGAGGTATCCGCCCGTTCCGCCACCGTTGGTCAAGAGTTGTGCATAGTTGCCAAAAATCTTGAAGGTTCCGCCTCCCACGTCACCCATCGTGAAGGTGAAGTAGTGATCGGCATCAAAGCCCGTGTCAAAGGTCAGACCGTTGCCAGAGCCATTGTCTCCCATTCGGTTCAGACCGTTAAAGTCGACATCGGGGTTATCTCCACGAAGTCGGTTTTGACCACCTGCAACGCTGTCGATGAACAGCTCGAACTTGTTAAAGTTGGTCTGCAAGTTTCCGGGGATGAACAGGTTATAGAAGCCTGCGTTGACGTAGCCGTAGGCTGCGTTTAGCTCCGAACCGTTGGTCGCAGCCACTTGGCCGAGAGTGCTGTCACCAAAGCCGGTTGCCGTGGTTTGATAAACCGTGGTCGGGGTGTACGCAGCATCCTTGGTCCCGTCGATAGTAAGTTGCGCGAAGGACGAACCCGCCACGCCAAGCAACGCCATAGTTGCAATAGAAAGTTTCTTCATGCCCAATCAAGCTCCTCACCCGCTCCTCGCCAAAGCGTGGAGAGGCAAGCATTTCCTCATTCTGAGAATACGTATTCTCAAAGATGGGGTATGGCTCGGTCGAAACCTGAGACGCAATACGATCGCATCGTTGAGAATTCGTATTCTCAGAGTAAGTGATATCACATTACAGAGCGATTCCGCTTTCTTTAGCCGGTAAACGTGCTGAAAAAAACAAGACCCCGCACAATTGCGAGGTCCGATTTATTTGATATATCGATACCGTTAGGGATTCTCTGTTAACGTCCGTTTCGGCAGGTGTCCACAACGGTCGCCAGTTGCTCAAGCGGTCGATCGCCCACGATCATCATCGAACCCGTTTGATTCTTCCAAAGTACGCAGTTGTGGTGATCGATTTGACCCGCGAAGTAGGGCGTGCCGTTGATCGGAGTGAAGCCATCGGGCTCGATCGCTTTGTCCATGACCAGCATAGACATGCTTCCGTTGCCATCCTCTAGCGTGTAGCGCTCCAGATGAACTCCGTCAACATCGCCTGCCACAACTCCTACCACCCGAATGCGCTTCAGGTCTTGCTGGGCAAGGCGAAGAACCACGTCGTAAAAACGGTTCGATTGGATCGTTTGAGGGTTCGCCTTTTGGGATGGGCCCAATTGAGCGAACATGTTGGGGACATCGCTTCCTTCCGGACCGTTCGAATTCATCCGGTTCATGGCACCGCCCACGATGATCATTCCGAACACCGACGCAGCCATGGCCCAGGCGTACTTCTGAACGAACCGCTGGGTTCGGTTCGATCGATCGATCTCATCAAGCCGACCAAGACACGCTTTCCACTGGACCGACACCTCACCCGAGTAGACCTCTTCTTGAAGAGAGCTCTTCACCGCTTGTCTCACCGCGAGTATCGCTTCATACTCCCGACGGCTGGCGGAACACTCCTCCAGAGTCTTCTTTGTCTCCTCTTGTTCCTCGACGCTCAACTCACCGTCGATGTATGCATGCAAACGCAGCGTATCAATCATTACAGGTCTCCCTCAATATCAATCCCACCACGAAGGAATCCTTCGCGACGGGCAAACTCTTCTAGTTGCTTACGCAACAACGCTCTTCCTCGAGCGATACGCGATCGAACAGTTCCGATGGGAACGTTCGTGGCATCCGCGATTTCCTGGTAGCTCATGCCTTCAACATCGCTGAGCAAGACAGCAACGCGAAAATCCTCAGGCACTCGTGCGAGCGCTTCTTGCACTTCTGCGCCCATCATTCCGTCAAAAAGTTGGCGATCCGGAATCTCTGATTCGGCGGACATGGGCTCTACAACGCCTTCCTCTTCCATCGACGCAAACTGCGGACCCCGCTGTCGATGGCGATACTTGTTGATGTAGAGGTTCGTGACGATTCTTAGAATCCAGGCCTTAAAGTTGGCCCCGTCGAACCGATCGTAGGCTTCGTAGGCACGAACCACGGCCTCTTGAGCCAAGTCTTCTGCTTCTTCTTTGTTACGCGTTAGGCGAAGGGCGGTCCCTAGGACAGCCGGGAATGCACGCTCGGCTTGTCGCTCGAACGCGTCTCGGGTCCCGTTTTTTCGCCCGAAAAGCATCAGTCGAGGGAGTCTACCAGCCAGAATTTCAGCTCCGGTCCTTGATGGTAGTGCTCCCTCGTGGCTCATTTCGAATCGACTCCGATCAGTTACAACCAACGTCGATAAAAACCGGTTCCTGAAAACAAAATTGCCGAACCAAATCGCATTGGTCCGGCAATTTTGCTGGAAGCAGGAGGGACGACTAACGCGCCAGAGGAATCGGCGTGAGGCGGGTCTTTGCAGGTCCTTCCGGTGACTCGATTTGTCGGTACAGCGAGTCTCGCTCGACAGGCTCTCGGTGGACTTCCTCGATCATGCGAACCATGTTGTCGTAGGTAAGCATTTGCTTCTTGTTGCCGAAGTCGCCTTCCTTATAGGTGATCTCGTATTCGTGCACCAATCCGTCGGCGTCGTCTGCTCCGTACCAAAGAGCCATTTGCGTCACCGGAACGGAGTTCATGATCCAGAAGCTCTTGATGTGATCGAAGTTGTCGAGCATCAATCGGCTAACCGCAATGGCGCGAAGATCCAGTTCGGCGGTGGGGGGCTCGATATGTTCAAGTTCGGTTGCTTCTGGGTGGAAGGAGAGCGGCGTCATGGTGAGGAAGTGACCCGTTTCATCCTGCAGTTCGCGTAGCTGAACCAGGTGGTCCACGCGCTCTTCTACGGTCTCGATGTGACCGTAGAGCATAGTCGCGTACTGCTTCAGACCCAGCTTCGATGCGGCTCGGGCAACTTCCTTCCACTCCTCACCATTGAGCTTTTTGCCGAACAGTTCGGTGTGAACTCGGTCGCTGAGAATCTCGATACCGCCACCTGGCAACGAATCCAGACCGGCCTCGATCAAATCGGCAAGGGCTTGATCCAGCGAAACCTTTCCGATCTGGGCGATCTGCACCAACTCGACCGCCGTAAAAGCTTTGACGTGGACTCCCGGTCGGACCTCTTTCACGATCCGAACAAGGTCCATGTAATAGGAGTACGGCAGGCGAGGGTTGATACCGCCCACCATGTGAATCTCCGTAAGCGGTACTTCGCGGTGCCACATCAGCCGCTCTCGCACTTGCTCCAGCGTCATTTCATAGGGTGCAGGCCCGCCCTTCTTGGCATAGAAGGAACAGAACTTACAGAACTTGTTGCAGATGTTGGTGTAGTTGATGTGCTGGTTGCGCACGAAGAAGGTTTTCGCCCCGTGCCGCCGCTCGCGCACGATGTTCGCCATGTATCCAACGGCGGTTAAGTTGCGAGTGTTGAACAGACGGACGCCGTCTTCAAAGCTGAGTCGCTTCCCTTCATCGACCTTTCGATAAATATCGATGAGTTCGGCACCCACCACTTTCTCTGGAGCCAGCCGGCTTGTGTCTGCAACCATGTGTTCCTCTTTGATCAAGATACCACAACTTTCAATGTTCTTTGAAAGTTGCACCCGTTTCTACGCAAGGTTCTCAGCGCTTGTTTCGCCTACGTCCAGCGCCATCACACCACAGGAACGGGTTACCGAATCCGTCTTCGTCCTACCAGGTCGTACGCGTGAGCGATGACCGCGACGTTTCTTAGGTGCTGACCGGCAACGAATCCTGGACCCTTGGTCTTTGAAACTGCCGAATACACCTCCCGGAATCCCTCGTAAACACCCTCTCGAGCAAGGATGACTTCTTCCAGGTAGCGAGTCGCCTCCCCTCGTCCAAACTCAACGAGGATGTACTCCAGAGCGGTTGGGGCATCGATTAAGGTGATCCCATCGCCGAAGAGTTTCTTTCGAGTGATTGCCGGACTTTCAAGGTCGGCAAGAAACTCCAAAAGCTCGTGATCCATCCACGCGGCTAGTTCATCCAGCATCGACGGCGTCGCCACGTTCCACAAATCGAACGTTGCCGGGCTTTGAACCAGTCCGGCATTCCCGGAAAGAACAATAATCGGAGGGCGACTCAGGCTTGGCCAGTAGCGCTCGCGAACCTCTCGAAAGCCGGTGTGGGAGAGGTGGACATGGACGGTTGTCGGTAGGTACGCGCCCTCTACGGGATGCGGTCCCAGACGCAGGAGCACTTCTTCTATCCACGGCCCCTCTCGTCGTTCTAGAAGCGGGAGCCCGCCGTTGCGAAAAAGTTCGAACCCTTCCCGGCGAAGAAAACCGGCTAGGTAGTGAACCGCTCCTTGGAACGCCTCATCGGATCGAATGCCATCGGTGGCACCCAGCTCTCGCAGTAATGGAGGAACGGTGGTCGGGGTTAGCCAGGCAGACTCCCATTCTCGCAACGATCGAAACCGGCGCTGGACAACGGCTAACATACGTCCCTTCTGCTACGAACCGATCGGGGGGGGCGGCACAGCTCCAAGGGACATGGCAGGGAGCGCCACAGCGGGCTGCCAGACACGCGCCTGAACGCTTCCAACCGTGATTTGACCGGAACCGACAGCATCCGCTCCACCGCGTAGGGTCTGCGCCGAATCCAAGCTGATGGCGATCCCTCCAGGAGGAGCCTCTTTCTGCAGGTGCGCCGCGATGTCAATAACACCCGAGTAGTTGACGGTCGTCAGATCACCGGCACTTGGAACCACCACTTCTCCCATGTGAATGCCCGCACGAACCGCGATTGGTCCCGACAGCTTGTTGCGAAGGGAGTTGAATTCGATCATCCCGGCTTGGATGTTTCGAGCGGCCAAGAATGCTTGCTGAGGATGATCGAAGGCGCAGGTGGTGCCATCGCCCGAGGTGTTGTGAATACGCCCTCCGTGCTTGGCAACGATCGACGCTACGTAGTTCTGGTACTCGCTGAAGGTGAACTCCACGGCAAGGGGGTCGGCATTCACCTTTAGTCGAGTGGATCCCACGATGTCCAAACTCAAGAACGTCGCATTCTGCTTCCCTTCTTTCAGGCGATCCTGGAGTTCCACCAATTGCTTCAGGAGCTCTTGGCGAGATTCCGACTGCGACTGCAGCCCATATTTTTTGCCGTTCTTCTGAACGAGATCGTGAATAATCTGCCCCGCGATGAATCCGCCAAACCCATAAAAGAGCACAAAGAAAGGCTGCGTTTTGTACGGAAGCAGGAACAACATCGCGAACAGCGCGTTGATGAGGCAGAACGAAACGCCTGCAATCGCTCCGGAGATCCCGGCGACTATTTTGTTCTTTGCAATGGCCGCATTGTAGGCCGCGCCCGCAAGGATGAGCACACCGACCATCTGAAAGAAACTGTAGTCCGACTTGGTTCCTGCCGCAGCCTGAAGAGAAAGCGAGATGCGGTAGCCCAGCTGAGTGATCAGAGCGCCGAAGACGGCGAAGATCGAAGACGCGACATAGCGCTTGGTATCGGCGTTAAGCGCCGAATACTGTCTGCGGATGGCACTGAGCTTGCTAGTGTCCTCTTCCGATTCCTTGGCTTCATAGACCAGCCGCACGTACTCGACGGAGACCCCGGTTGTTTCCGCAACCGCATGCAGGTCGTCATCATCGAGGGGCTGTCCTTTGAGGCTCTGGACCCTTTCCGCCAATTGGAGGGCTTCAAGAACCGACGAGTCCTTAAGAAGCGCTCGTCTTTCTTCCTGAAGGGTTAAGGCGGAATCCACAATTGGATTTTACACACGCGTGCCTGTTTTGCGTTTCAGGAAATCGGAAACCCCGTCGCACGACCTACCCGACGAAATAAAAAGGCCCCGTTCCTTTGAGAACGGGGCCTTTCGCCTCGATTTACTGCTTCGACTTATTCGCAGCCTTCAGCCACGAGAACCGGGTCGATCACTTCGCCGGAGTCGTCGGTTGCGTTGGTCGGAACAAGAAGAATCGGCTCGGAGAGGTAGTAGTCACCCAAGGTGAATACCGTGGAACCGGCGACCAAAGCGGGCTGGCAGCTCTCGTCGATTCCGGATCGTCGGTACTTCAGGTTCGGGTTGGTCAGCATTCCTTCCGGAAGCGTTCCTGCCACAGCAACACCGTTCGAGTTACGCAGGTTCATGTACGCCGGCTTGGTGATCACGGCATCCAGATCGCTGTTGAATCGGACCAATCGGAAGTAGTTGGTCGGCAGCGTGTTGTTGTTGACTTGGAAGAAGGCTGCAGTGTTCGGCACAGCCGCCATGAAGGTTCCGTCGTATTGCGTTTGCGCTCGACCGACCTCTTCACCCAAATCAGAGTAGAAGCGAAGCTCGATTCCTCGCAGCGGCAGTCGAGTGGTTTGGCTCAGAACTGCTCCACCGATTCGAATCGCTCGCGGTCGAACTTGATACTCGGCGAAGTAGTCCTTGTCGTTGTATCGAGCTCGGACGTATTGCACGGTCGGAGACTGTCGATCCGTCGCAAGGAAGACACCGGAGTTGTTAGCGATTTGGCCGAAGGTATTCGTATCGTCCGAGGTACCCCAGTCGCTGACGGGAAGAACGACGCGAACGTTGTCAGCCGTGTAGCCAACGAGTTGGAACTGCACCTGCTCGCCCGTCTGAATGTTCAGAGGATCAACGAACCCGGGCAGGCCGGTAGCTCGACCCGTAGCCGTCACCGCTTCAACGCGGGGCTCCGTTACGATGGTCAACGGAGGCGTGATCGGGCCACCCGTAGTGCTATCCGATCCAGCGCAACCAAGAACGGTGGCCAGAACGATCACCGAGGCGAGAGAAAGCCGACGCTTCATCGGGCTAAGTATGCCCATATCTTCGGGATTTGTAAACCCTGAAAGGGCCTCGTATTTTCACCTTCACGCGGAAGTTCTCTCGCCAAGCGTCAAAACAACCTAAGGGCCGCATCCATCGGGCGGAGGCGGAGGCGTACCACCCACCAACTGATAAACAATCACGTTCGTTAGCAGTGCGTAGGTAGAGCCCGAAGTCAGCGGTCCAAGCGGAGAGGTACAGCCAGAGATCAGCGTGGAGTAGTCCGATCCGTTGTAGAAGAACTGCCGTGCGTAAATCGTCGCGCCGGGGTCGGCGGTGGTGAACGCCACGCTTAATCGAGTCGCCGTCGCGGGCGTAGTGATTCGGATCGATCCGTCCGAGGAAGTATTGCCCGAAGCCACGACCGCTCCTGAAGAGTTGAGGCACTGGACTGTGATGCGCGCCGCTGGGAAACCAAGCTGCGTGCGAAGTAGCCCGGTCAGAACCACGTCCGGCGCCTTTACCTGGGCCGACGTTGTGAACGCGGAACTGCCCACGGTCACCTGCACCGTAAACGGCGAGCTCGCCGCCACCGCGGTGAACGCCCCATCCGTACCAACGGTCCCCGAGGAGGTCGCAGTCGAAGTAAAGCCTTCAACGTTCACGTACACGGTTTCATTGGAGGCGTTTCGTCCGACCAGTCGGAACCGAACTTGGTCACCGACAAAAATTTGCTGGGGATCGATCGGTTTATTCGAACCCAGCAAAACGGGTTCGATCCGAATGTTGCTCAGCCCGGCGATCGGATCGTTCGGCGCCGGTGCTCCACCACCGCCTCCTCCACAGTTCCAAACCGTGAGTAGCCCCACAAACAAGCCCGCTCGGGCAACCCACTTAGAGCGGTTCGAAGCAATGTTGAACGGAGAATGCGATGATTGCATGGGACTGAATTCCATTGTAACCGTTGAGCAAACTTACAAGAAGTTCGCAACAAGACTCCCTAGCAGACGATTGATCTGCGTCTCGCGTTCCGCACAATTATCGGCTTATGACCTGGGCGGGGTTGCAACGACTTCATCGCTGCGAAAGAGCCTGGGCGCGAGTTCGGAAAGCGTTGTGACCGAGTAGTCGCCCTGCTCGGGAATGAGAATGATCTCCAGAGTGGCGGGATCGTCTGTGAACTCGCTTAGACACTGCAGGCAGATCCCGCACGGGGTGCCGCCATCTTTCGTAGCGATGTAAGCTCGAACGATCCGGTGCTCACCCGCGGTGACCATCGTGCCGATCGCGGTTCGCTCGGCACACACCGTGGCCCCGTAGCTGATGTTCTCCACATTGACTCCCTCGAAGAGGTTTCCGTTCGAGGTCTCTAGGATTGCCGCCACCTGATAGTTGCTATACGG
This sequence comes from uncultured Fimbriimonas sp., assembly GCA_964471545.1. GTDB lineage: Bacteria > Armatimonadota > Fimbriimonadia > Fimbriimonadales > Fimbriimonadaceae > Fimbriimonas. Next base: position 15,488 of record CAYYJX010000022.1, read on the forward strand.
AGCGTAGGCGCGGACGCGCAACTGTTGGCATCGGACAACCAACTCAGGGTTTATAGACTCAGAACTCGGCAATTGTTACTCCTTCTCCACCTTCCGCGGGGTCGGCATTGCGGTAGCGCTTCACGTCCCGATGGCCCTTCAAATAATCCTGCGTGACCTTTCGGAGGATGCCGTCTCCCTTTCCGTGGACGATTCTTAGGAACGGTATTCCTGCAAGCAAAGCGTCATCAACCGCCTTTTCCAGTTTCTCTTTCGCTTCTTCAGCCCGCATGTTCCGAAGGTGAATCTCGGTCCCGACCGTATTCGCCTTGGCGTTAGACAGCATTCTCGCTTGCGAGGGCGCAGCCAGAATCTTCTTCTCTACCTTGGTCAGCTTGCCCCGCTGGACGGTCATCTTGATCGGCCCCGCTTGAACGATCACATCGCGAGCGTTCTTGATCTCGAGCACTACTCCAGGCTGGGTGTAGCCCATGATCGTGACCTGGTCACCGACAGCAAGTTCTGCCGGACCCGCGGATTCGTTGGCTTTTTCCTTGGCTCGAAACTTTCCAGAAAGATCTTTTCCTTTAGAATCGAGCGACTCAAAATCCTTCCTGGCCTTTTGAAGATCGATCCCGGCGCCACCAGACTTTTTCACCTTCTCTAGGAGGTCGTCTGCTTGAATCCGAATGTCCCGCAGAGCCCCGTCGATGGCTTCTTGGGCCCGTGTGTTTGCCCGCTTTCGTGCCTCCTCGGCTTCTCGAATCCGCTTCTCGGCCTCTTGTTGAAGGCGTTGCAATTCGGCCCCGCGCTTGTCTGCTTCCGCCTGAGCGTTTCGCGCCAATTTCTGAGCGTTCTCAAGGTTCTGAAGCATCACCGAAAGGTCTCGGTCGGTATCGGTTAGATACGACTTCGCACGGTCGAGAATGGGTTCTTCGATCCCGTATCGCTGCGCAATCTTGAGAGCCTGGCTGGCACCGGCCGCACCCATCACGAGTTTGTAAGTCGGACGGAGCGTTTTGGTGTCGAACTCCATCGACGCGTTCCGAAATCCTTCGGCGGTAAACGCAAAGACCTTCAATTCCCCGTAGTGAGTGCTCGCCATGATCGCTGCACCTGCTTCGTGGAAGGTTTCAAGGACGGCTCGGGCAAGAGCGGCACCTTCGGCGGGGTCGGTCCCGGCTCCAATCTCGTCCAAGAGAACGAGCGATCCGCTCCGGATGAGATTCAGTGCCGAGGCGATGTTCTTGATGTGACCGCTAAAGGTCGAGAGCGACTGTGCAATGCTCTGCTCATCTCCAATGTCGGCCCAGATTTGCGAGAACGGAGCGAATTTGACGTGCGCGGCGGGGACTGCGAGACCCGACTGAAGCATGGCGACAAAGAGACCGACCGTCTTAATGGCAACCGTTTTGCCACCCGTATTCGGTCCGGTGATGAGAACCGACTTCGACTTCCCTACTCCTACCGAAATCGGGACGACCGTATCGGTTTCTAGCAGCGGGTGACGCCCTTGCTCGAACTCTAGATAAGCCTCGCCTTGATTCGGTTCTGGGAAAGAGCTACGCAGCTCGTAAGCCAAACGAGCCTTCGCAAAGATGAGATCGAGTTGCGTCAGAGCATCGATCGAGCCAATCATCGGTGCGGAAACGGTTCCGATTCGCCCACTCAGTTGCTTGAGAATCCGCTGCTCTTCGTGAGCTTCCGCGCTTTCCACTTCGCGAACATGGTTTGCCGCATCGAGAACGTCTTGAGGCTCTAGAAAGATGGTTTGCCCGGTGGAACTCGCCCCGTGAACGATTCCCTTGATCTTCCCGCGATTCTCCGACTTGAGCGGAATGACGTATCGCCCGTCTCTGACCGTGTAAATCGGATCGCTCAGGAGATCGCGTTGCTTCCCAGTGGTATACGCCTGGACGCGCTCTAGGACTCGCGCCACGGCCGACTTCTTCTTGGATCGTAGCGACGACAGTTCCGGAGACGCGGAATCTTTGAGGGCGCCATCCGCCTCCAGGCAATACAGGAGACTGTCTTCCACCTTCGGCTGGGGTACCAGGGCCGCCGCGATCCTTTTCAATTCGGTGACGTCGATTGCCGTCGTCCGTTCTTCCGACTCGGGATCTATCTCCGGAACGGTGGCAATGAAGCTTTGCATCAGCCGGATCGCTTCTAGAGCCCGACCGACTTCATAAAGTTCTTTGCCGCCCAAGATGACGCCCTTGCCGGCTCGCACCACCGAATCCCGGATATCCGCCCCCGCACGAATGTTCGGAGGCGTGGATCGTCCGAGGAGGTTGTAAGCCTCTTTGGTCTTCTTGAGATCGCTCCAGATTTTGGGCGTGTCGAAAAGGGGCTGAAGATCAAGCGCTAATTCTGCGGCGGTTTCGGTTTGACAGTGCGCTGCCAAGCGATCTCGGATCGCCTGAAATTCCAACACCTTTAACGCGCGCAGTTCTTTTGCAGCCACAGTTCTTCTTGATTCAATGGTCGATGAGACCTGACGATCTTTTGTCTGGGACAACGGAACGACAAGGCCCAGTCTTCGGGAGACCCTTCTCCTGAAAGTATGATGAAGTTATGGTTTTCGTCGCAGGACTGGCCCTAGCCGCTTCTACGCTTCAACTTCACCCAACGGACGATGTATGGGTTTATCCGCATGCCGGAGACCCCAGCAAGGACGCTTATCTGCGTGTTTGGGGTTCGGGTGGACGGGCGGTAGCCCAAGATGCGGTCGATACGACCGACTTCGGTTATTCCTACCTACGCTTTAAGGTACCCGCCGACCTTAAGAGTCTGAAAGGGGCCAAACTTACCCTGACCCATATCGCGGGTCCAGGTTACGACAAGGACTTCTCCAAAGCGTTCCCCATTCAAGTCCATCCGCTTAAGGGCACCTTCGAGGAAAAGGCATGGTCGTACGACCTAGTGAACAAGGTCCAACCGAATGGCGAGAAGGTGTTTGGCACCGGTTGGGCAGAGAATCTTTCTGCCGACAAGCCGTTCCAAATCGTGATCGACCTCGGCAAGCCGGAATTCTTTGAGTACGCAACCGCCGCGGCCAAGAACGGCGGCGACCTCTATCTCGCCCTCTGCACCAAAGTCGACGTTGCCGAAGTCGGCATGAAGTCGATGTACAAGGTGTTCAGCAAAGACGCCGAGACAGAGGCAAATAAGCCCAAACTCGTCCTGGAAACGGACTGACGGTCTACTCGCTACTCGGAACGGACTCCGCCCAATAATCGGAGTCCGTTCAATATCACGATGAGCGTCGATCCCTCGTGACCGATCACGGCGATGGGCAACGGCAAGATTCCGAGCGTTGCACCAAGGGTCAGCACGCCAATGACCGCGCCTCCGAAGATGAGGTTGGCTCGAACGATCGACTTTGTTTTTCGACCGAGGCGGATCAGCGTTGGAATAAGTTCCAACCGATCGTTCATCAAAACCACGTCGGCGGCATTCATCGCAATATCGGAACCCAGCCCACCCATCGCCACCCCAACCGTGGCTCTTGCCAGCGCGGGGGCATCGTTCACGCCGTCGCCGACCATCATGGTTGGCGCCTTGGCAGCCGCTTCGGCGATGATTCGTTCTTTGTCGGCAGGAAGCGTTTCCGCAAAGAATCGGTCGGCCCCGACTCGTCCGGCAACCGCCGAAACCGCTCCTCGCGTATCTCCGCTCAGAACGGAGATTTCGGTGACACCGAGACTTCGCAGAGTCGCCAGGTTCGCCGTCGCCGAAGCGCGTAGTTCATCCTCTAGACAGATCACCGCAAAGCCCTTCTCCACTCCGGCACGATCCGCAACTCGCAGCACGGTGGTCGACTCGCCCCGTCCGAATGCTTCTTCAACCGCTAGACCCACTTCCGCAGGAAGCGAATCGGGAAACATCGTGATCTGTCCAACTTCCACGAAGGAATCTTGCACATGTCCTCGAATTCCCTTGCCGGGAACAACCTGAACCTCGGTCGGTTCAACCCCCATGCAACCTTGCTTCCTTGCCTCATCGATGATGGCAAGGGCGACCGGGTGATCGCTTTGCGATTCCAGACTCGAAGCGGCGCAGATCGCCTCTTCGCGTACGAGGTCTCCGAAAATGAGGACACGGGTTACCACGGGTCGTCCCCGAGTGAGCGTGCCCGTTTTGTCCAACAAGATCGTCTTGATGGTGCCTGCCCGTTCAATGTACTCGCCACCGCGAATCAGCAGACCGTTCCGAGCCGCCCAAGCAAGAGCGCTCAGCGTAGCTGCGGGAACCGAGATCACGAGCGCGCAAGGGCTGAGTGCGACCAGCAGCGTGAGCGAGGCGTATGCCGCTTGTTGGAAGGGCATGCCCAAGGCCGTCTTGATCGTGAGCATCAGAAGGGCGGCAACCAGGACGAACCACGTGTAGCGCGATCCGAACCAGCCGCTGATCCGCTCGCCCGAGGCCTTATTCTCTTGGGCGTCCTCAACCAGGGAGATCACCTTTGAAAGGGTGCTATCGGCCACGGTCGATTCGGCGCTGATGACGAGCCCGAAGTCGAGATTACGCACGCCCGCCTGCACTTTGGAACCTGCTTGAACAGAGACGGGGCGGGACTCGCCGGTGAGCGCGGAGGCGTCTACCGAGCCTTCGCCTTCGAGAACAAGGCCATCGACTGCGAAAGCCTGAAAAGGAGGCACGAGAATCTGATCCCCGATCGCGACCTCTTCTACGGGAATCGCCTTCTGCCCTTCGGGAGTTCGGACTGTGACCGTGGACGGTCGCAGTGCAACCAGTGCTTCGATGGCGTTCTTTGTTCGAGCAAGCGTGAACGATTCCAGCGCCCTGGAGAGGCTGAACAGGAACATCAGGACCGCCGATTCCTGAGGTCGGTCGAGAAGAAGCGATCCAACCGCGCTCAGGAGCATCAAGAACTCAACGTCAAGCTCTCTTTTGCGCAGCGTGTGGAACGTGCTGGGCACCGCTTCCACGCCACCCAGAATGGTGGCAAGAATTGCCAGCCACCGCAAGTTAGGCAAATAGCTCAGTCCTAGAAGGAGGCCGCAAAGAACGGCTAAGCGCATTGAAGTGGATTGGAGAAGTTGCTTCAAAACAGTCCGAGGAGCCTTTTGGGGACCCTCATAAACAGTATGGGCCAGAGAGGAACTCTCTGGCCCGTCCTGATTTTTGTGCGGTTTCCGTTAAGAGACCGTTGCGGGTTCCTCTTCTCCTTCCTTCGCCGCAGTGGAAACGAATCCTTCGGTTCCACCGAACGGCAGGGGCTTCTTCATCAGTTTGGCGACCATGTTCGATACGTCGTCGAAGATGGTGTAGCTCGCCGGGATAACGAAGAGCGTGAGGAACGTGGAGAGGAGAACGCCACCGATAACGGTGATACCGATGGACTCGCGGAACTCCGATCCTCGTCCGATGGCGAGAGCCGTCGGCAAGGTCCCGAGAAGGAGAGCCAAGGTAGTCATCATGATCGGCCGGAGTCGAGTCGGGCCCGCCTCAAGGATCGCGTCGTGCCTGGCTCTGCCCCGTTCCCGCAGGGTGTTGGTGTAGTCCACAACCAAGATCGCGTTTTTACCAACCAGTCCAACCAGCGCCACCAATCCGATGAAGCCGATAAGACTGAACGCCTTGTCTGTGATGATCAGCGCAAGTAACGCTCCGACCATCGCCTGCGGCTGAGCCAACTGGATGATGAACGGATACAGCCAGTTGTTGTACAGCGCAGCCAAGACGAAGTAGACCAAGAGGATTCCAGTGACGAACGCGCTCATCAAGAATCCGGTCTCCCGTGCCTGAGCGTCCGCCTGTCCGAGCAATCGGAAGTTCACGCCCTCCGGCACGATCTTGTTGGTCTCCAGATACGTCTTCAGAGCCGCGTTCACGGTTCCGTTCTCGACGCCAGGGAGAAGATCCGCGTTGACGATGATCTCTTCCGCACGGTTTCTACGGGTGATCTTAGACAGACCCGGGGTCGGGTTCAGATCAGCGATGGTCGAGAGGAAAACGGGATTCCCTTGAGTGAATTTGATCGGTACGGTCGAGAGCGTTTCTCGCTTATCCCGATCGGCGTAGTCCATCATCACGCGAACCGCATACTCTCGGCCACCGACGCGCAGCTTGACGTCGTCGTTGCCCTGATACATGGTTCGAAGCGCGTTACCGATGTCGCTGGCGTTGACGCCAAGATCGGCAGCCTTTCGGTAATCCGGCTTCACCCGAATTTCCGGCTTACCACTCTTGGAGCTGAGCTCCGGCTTGATGATTCCCGGAACCTTGCCCTGGAGAATGACCTCTCGGACCTTGTTCGCTGTTTGCTCAAGGAGCTCCCGGTTTTCAGACGTCAGCGACACCTGAACCGCCGAACCGAACGCGAACCGTTGGTTCGCGGCGATTCGAATCGAAGCACCTGGGATTTGCCCAACCGCTTGAGTCAGGTCGGCGACAATCGAGCCAGACCGAACCGTTCGGAGTTTCTCTCGCTTGTTCGCGCCGGTGACACGGTCCAGAATGGCTTCTTTCTCGTACATCGTGCCGACAACTTCAGCAAAGTTCGTCGCGTTGGTTTCACCACCAAAGCTAGAACCCGACTGTCGTCCAACGTTGGTCACGGTGAACTTCATGTCCGGGTGCTTGATGAACGCCTTCTCAACTAGGGCGGTCACCTTCTCCGTCTCCGCAAGATTGGTACCTACCGGAAGTTCAATCGCGGCTGTGATCTGCGTCGCGTCCGTGCTAGGCAAGAACGAGAACTTGAAGACTTGATCTTGCTTCCAGTTTTGGAACGCCGCACCAGACATTCCCGCAATCGGGAAGAGCAGTCCCAGAAGGACGCCTCCAATCACAGGGCGAATCGTTCGACGCTTATAGAACACCAAGTTACAGATGGAGGCAATCACGCCGATTACGATCGACATGCCCAACATGGGAAAGCCCATCTTGAATCCGGCCGCAGGTCCGCCTGCCGCGCCGGCAAAACCTCCACCAATGAAGATGAAGACCGCCACCAGGAGGGCGTTGCCACCCGCGAACACGGTCCATCGGTTCTTGAGCGCTCGCTCCAGACCTCGTCGGTATGCCATTTCGAAGCGATGGAATCGCTTTTCGAACCACGCCGGGAAGCCTTTCTCGTAGTGCTCGACATTTTCGCCCTTTCGATACCATCGGGCCGCCAGGAGCGGGGTGAGGGTGAACGAGACGAAGAGTGAGAAGAGAACCGCGAAGACGTAGGTCAACGCGAGGGGCTTAAAGAACTGGCCCGTGATACCGCCCGCAAAGCCGATCGGCAAGAAGACCACGACGTCGGCGAGCGTAATCGCAAGAGCGGCGACGCCGATTTCTTGTCGACCGTTCAGCGCGGCTTCGCTTGGGTCTTCGCCCATCTTCAAGTGTCGATAGATGTTCTCTAGAACAACGATCGCGTCATCGACCAACACGCCGATCGCGAGCGAGAGCGCAAGCATCGAGAGCGTGTTGATGGTGAATCCGGCTGCTTTCATCGCAATGAAGGCCGCCATCATCGAGGTCGGGATCGCCAAGGAAACGATGAGCGTTCCTCGGAAGTTGTGCAAGAAGACGTAGACGATGATGCCCACGAGGATGATGCCGAAGACCAGCGCGAACGTCACGTCCGTAAGCGCTTCCTCTACGAGGGTCGCCTCTTGGAAGGTCTTGGTGATCGTCAGGCCGTACTCCTTCTCAATCTCCGGAAGAATCTCGTTCATCTTCTCGGTGATTTCAACGGCGTTGCCTTCCTTCGTCTTCTGAATGTTGACGACGACCGCTTCCTTTCCGTTTAGGCGGGTGATCTGCGTTCGTTCCTTGACCGAGTCAACGATCTCCGCGACGTCCGTGAGGCGGATCTGATTGGCCTTGGCTTGAGGGTTGGTTGGGTTCTGAACCCGAATAACCACCTTCTCGGCGTCGGCGGGCTCGGTGAAGTCAGACTTAACCCGAACCGTAAATTCCCGGTCGCCGGAGATGAACTTACCGGAGGGAGTGTTGACCGCCGCACCCGTCACCGAATTCAACACATCGGTGATGCCGATGCCGTACTGCATCAGCTTGTCTTTCTTGATCCGGATCTGGACTTCGCGAATATCACCGCCCGCGACGTTTGCCGAAGCAACGCCCGGAATTTGGGTGAATCGGTCGCGAATCTTGTCGTCGATCAAGTCTCGAAGCTTCTGAGGGTTCAGCGACTTCGAGGTGACACCGAGAGTCAGAATCGGCTGCGCCGAGTTGTCGAACTTAGAAACGACAGGCTTACGGGCATCGGTCGGAAGGTCGTTCTGAATGGCGTCTACTTTCGTTCGAACGTCGTTCAGGGCGTTATCCGAGTTGACACCCAGTTCCAGGGTGATGATGACCGTGGAAACGCCTTCCTGAGAGGTCGCTTGGACTTCGCGAACTCCGTTAACGCCCGCAACCGCCTCTTCAACCTTTCGCGAAATGAGCTGGTTGATGTCGTCTGGTCCCGCGCCCGGATAGAGCGTGGTTACGGTGAGCGTTCCGAAGTTCACTTCGGGGTTCTGCTCTTTCCGCATGGACTGGTAGGACACCAGACCACCCAGAATCGCCAGCAACATCAAAATGAAGATGAAGACCGGCCTTTGTAGTGCAAGTTTTGTCATGAAAAGACCTCTTCTTTCTTAGCTTTTGGCTGCGCCCTCTGCGCCTTCCGATTTACCGCTAGCCACACGCACTTTGGAGCCTTCCACGATGTCCTCTTGTCCGTTCAGGACAACGGTGACACCCTCGGCAAGACCAATTACCTGGACCAGCGAGTTCTTGGTGATCCCAAGCTTTACGGTTTGCTTCTTGGCGACGTCGCCTTCGATAACCATCACGTACACATCCGATCCTCGTCGAACGACCGCACTGCTCGGCAGTACGACGGCGCCGGGAACCGACTTCGTGACGATTTCGCCCTTGGCGAACATGCCTGGCTTCAGCTCTTGATCGGCGCCCGTGATCTGCACTCGGACTTTGAACAAGCGACCGACCGAGTCGGCGAGGGGGTTGATGAAGGCAACGGTACCGGAGAAGGTGCGGCCGGCGAAGGCGTCCACCGCTACTCTCACCGAGGTTCCTACTTGGACCTTAGAAAGCTCTTCCGAAGGAACTTCCGCTTCAAAGAACACACCTGCGCTGCCAATGAGGCGAACGATGGTATTTCCTGCGCCCACAACCGTTCCGGCAAGAGTGGGCTTACCGACGACCTTGCCCGAGATCGGTGCCACGATCTGGGCATCTCGGATGGACTGCTGGATCACTCCAAGAGCGGCTCGAGAGGCCTCAACTTGGGCCCGTGCCGCGTCCACCTGGTCGTCTAGGGTTACGTCTAGTTTCTTGCTTGCCTTTGCCGAAGCGAGAATTTGTTCGGCTTGTCGAACTTGTTCGCGGGCGGCTGCAAGGTCCTCGGGGCGAGTCGCGTTGGCCGTTATCGACTGTGCTTCAACCGCGCTCTGATACTGGGCAAGTGCGGCTTCGTAAGCATTTCGTTGCTGATCCAGCCGTGTTTCCGCCAAGGCGCCTTCTGCTACCAGGGTCTTGACTCGCTCAAGCTCTCGCTTTTGGGTGTCAAGGTTAGACTTTGCGGAAGCAACGCTGGAAGCAGCCTGAGCCTTTTCTTCCGACCGGGCACCCGCTTCTGCCTTCGCGAGTTGAGCCCGAGCTTGGCGAAGTCCGGCTTCAGCTTGCCTGACGGAAGCATCCGTGCGAGCTGGGGCCAATCTCGCATTGTTTTGAGCTTGGGAAAGTTGAGCTTGGCTCGCCTTGAGTTGAGCTAATGCCTGGGCTTGCTGCGCCAAGAGATTCGAGATATCCATGGTGGCGAGCAGTTGGCCTGCCGACACCTCATCGCCGTCTCGAACCAAAACCGACTGAATACGGCCGGGATTCTTCGCTCCAACGCTGACATCGTTATCGGTCGCGAGGTTTCCATTCACCGTCAAGACTTCTTCAATCGACGAAGTCTTGGTTTGAGTAACGGTGACTTCTTTGACGGGATCGTTGACAACCTCAGCGGTGCGCTTGCTGTCGGCTTGGGCCTTTCGGTCAGCACAACCGCCCATCGATAGAAGAACCATCGAAGCCAGCAGAGCCGCGTACAACCCCTTGGGATTTGCGATTCGGAAGAGTCTTTGTTTCACTTAAGTTCCTTTAATTGGGCGGCCTCTCGGACCGCAGCTTCAAAGTCATCGTTACCAACCGCTCGCTGAAGCTCGGCGTAAGCGGTCAGGATGTCGAAGGTGGCGTTTACCAGTCCGTTTTCGGCGGAGGTAAGAGCGGCTTCTGCATCGAGCACTTCGATAACGGTGGACTCGCCCGCTTCCCTTCGAATGCGAGCCAACCGGGCAACTTCTTTGGCCAGAACCAACTGCTTCTTGGCAGCTTCTTGCCGGGCAAGAGCGGTGGAGTAGTTAGCAGAGGCGTTTCGGATTTCTTGAGCAATGGCAAGCCGTTGCTGCTTGAGATTCACTTGAGCCGTCACGATGTCTTGATCGAACTGCTTCACGCGGGCACGGGTGGAACCGGCGTCGTAAAGGGGAATCGACAGCACCAACGTGTTGGTGGTGAGTTCTCGCTGAGGGTTCAATCCGGCAGGATCGAGGACGCGCTGATAGTTGAGGTTGAAGTTGAGCGACGGCTCGAGCGATTGCATCGTGGCTCGTCGGGTGAACTTCAGAGACTCGATATTGGCTTGAAGGGATCGGACCTCCGGTCGGACCACTTCGGCCGCTTCGATGAGCCGCTCGTACTCGCCGCGCATCGAAACGTCATCCGAAACGTCGGCGACGTCGAACTCGGTCTCAATGGGTCGCGCCAGCGCTAGGTTCAGCGCTTGCTTCGCGAGCTTCACTCCGTTCTTGGCGCTCAGCACTTCGGCTTCCGCAGAGGCTTGCTGCGCTTGAAGGCGTTGTAAGTCGATCTTGGCTGCGACTCCGGCGCGGAGTTGCTTCTCTGCGTTTGAGACCTGCGCGCTGATGTTGGTGTAGTTCGCCTCGCTCACACGAAGCAGGCTTTGCGCGCGCATCACTTGGTAGTAGCCGCGTCGCACGTTGAGCCGAAGATCGTTGAGCGTGCTCGCCTTTTGGAACTGGGACGCGGTGATGGCTCGCTTTGCGGCGTTCGCTTGGCGTCGCACGTTACCGGAGAGATCGAACGTGTAGCCGATCTGACCCGCCAGAGTGGTTTGGTCGAGCGGCTGGAAGACGACGGATTGACCGCCGATATTGGCAACCTGCTCGAAGCCGTACCGCAGATAGGTTGCCGAAGTCGAAACTCGGAATCCTTGCTGCGCGTTGACTTCATTCAGTCGCTGACGTCCTTTCAGAATCGCTGCCTCAGCGGTTTGGACGCCGAACGCGTTCTTTTCCGCGATTTTGATGGCGTCGTCGAGGGCCAGAACATCCCCGGCCATTGACATTGACGCGAGAGCCGCCAATCCGAGGACCAGCCAAGATTTGGCAAATCCGCGGGCATTGGGGCGCTGATTGTTTTGGGGTGTGTTCATTTGCATGACTAGAGAGAGGTCGATCCCTCCTCCACAGATTCATTGCTCTCGCGGTCAGCACTGTCCGAAGAGTCATTGTCGAGAGATTGAGCGTGGTGCTCCATGCGCTCCACCTGAGCGGCGAACTCATCCAGAAACTCCCGGATAGATTCGATCTTAAAGGCCATGAGGCCCTTATGCAGCGGATGCCGCATGAACAGAATCTTGTCGCCCGCCTTAAGGTCTAAGTCACTGCGAGCCTCGGCAGGGATTACGACCTGCCCTCGCTCGCCGATGGTTGCCGATCCGTAGAAAGCTTCTTCAAAGCGCATTGTGCACCCACTTCTCATGTTTGTGTGAAAAGTATGACATGTTCCACGACTCTGATTCTTACTACGCTACGGATAGATTGCCATATTTGTTTCAAATCGGAAGCACTTTCTGCAAGAAATCCTTTCAAAACGAAATAAAAAAAGCGCCCCGAGGATCTCGGGACGCTTTTTCGAACGATTGAACGCTTTTCTTATTGGTGAGGATAGACCGCGATGCGTCGCTTGCCTTCCGGACCTTCGAACTTCACCGCACCGTCGATGAGGGCGAAGAGCGTATGGTCTCGACCCATACCCACGTTGGGGCCGGGGTGGAACTGGGTACCGCGTTGTCGGATAAGGATGTTGCCAGCCTTGACGATCTCTCCGCCGTACTTCTTGACACCAAGTCGCTGAGAGTTGGAATCGCGACCGTTTCGAGTAGAACCTTGACCTTTTTTATGTGCCATTTACTTACCACCCACCACTTCGGTGACCTTGATTTGCGTGTACGGCTGTCGGTGACCCCATCGCTTTCGCTCGTTCTTCTTCGGCTTGTAGTTGAAAGCGTTGATCTTTGCACCCTTGAACTGTCGCACGATTTGAGCGACAACCTTTGCGCCCTTTACGTAGGGAGCACCCAGGTTGGTCTTGTCGCCGTCGACGACCATGACGACATCGGATAGTTCAACCGAGTCACCAGCGTTACCGTCGATCTTCTCGACGATGATCAATTCGTCCTTGGCGGCCTTGATCTGCTTTCCGCCTGTTTTGACAATCGCGTACATCGTTCTCTCCGGCCTCTATGAAGGGTTGTTCCATCTTCTTGGCGAGCGGTCCGAACGGTCCTTACGGTCAGCGATCGGGCCCTAAATGCCAAGACAACGAAACGCACAAGAGGCGCAATCAAGAATTATGGCGAACGCAAGGCGCTTTTTGCCACACCCGGGGGCAATTTGGTGAATTCCGCGCAATCTGCGAAAGAATCTCGAAGACGCAAAAACGGATTTGCCCGCAACACGTCTAGGATATCGCACGCCGTCTAGTTCGGTCAGGGTCGGTTTCGTCTTTTCATAAAGACTTACCGAGGGATCGGTATGATTCGCAATTCGATGCCATTGACCCAAACGCACCGAGAGAGACGAGCCATTGAGATTGAAATGAGTATTCGGAAGTTTTTGCCGATTCTTTTTGCCTTGTTCGCTTTGTTGCTTGCCGGATGCGGCGGCGGTGGATCGAAGCCTCAATTTGTTTATGAAACCGACTGGACCAACCGAGCGGCACTCGGTCAGATCACGGGTCGATCGCAACGAATAACCTTCTTTGATTCCACGAACACCGCTTCTTTCACGCGCGTGATCAATAACACCTTCGACGGGCCGATGTCGTTCACCTACGACATCAACCCAGGGACATACATGATCCAGGTCGAGCTCTTCTCGGATCTGAACGCCGCCGGGACTTTGAACGGCCTGATCAAGTCATATCGCACGATCTCTGGTTCCTCTAAGTTACGAACCAGCGTGGGTTCGGCGATTTCTGGAATTGCCGTCACACCAACCGAATCTGCCTTCAAAGTTGGTTCGGGACGAACTTATGTGGCAGCGGGCACGACTTCGGACAGCCGAATCACGTTCATCGCTCCCAACTCCATCACTTGGTCGCAAACCGGCGCCGTTGTGTCGCTTGACTCCTCTGGGGCTGGCACCAACGCGGTGATTGCCACGGGAACGGCGCTCGGATCCGGATCGGTGCGCGGAACGCACTCCCCTTCCTCTCTTCTTGGCGCGGCAAGCGTTCAGGTCACACCGACCACAACGACCCGATCCAAGTGGACCGTGATGGTCTATTTGAATGCTGCCAGCGACCTCTACACGTTCTCTCCGCTCAACTTTAACCAAATGGAGAGCGTGGCTCAAAACGCCGACGTGCGGTTTGTTGTCCAGTGGAAGCTTTCCACCGATCTGTACTCGGATGCCCTCTTCAACGGCACCCGCCGATACTTGGTAAAGCCCGACACCACCAATTCGATCCGTTCGGAGCTGATCCAAGACATGGGCACCAACGTGGACATGGGCGACTACAAAACGCTTCAGAACTTCGTTGGCTGGGCGAAGGCCAACTACCCGGCAGACCGATACTGCCTGGTGATTTGGAGTCACGGCAACGGCTGGCGTCGCTCGACCGTACCGGAACCCACCCGCGCGGTGAGCTTCGACGACGTCACGGGATCGGCGATCCAGATTTGGGAACTCCCGGCCGCAATCGGCTCGGAGAAGCTCGACATCGTCTCGTGGGATGCCTCGCTGATGCAGATGATGGAAGTGGCTTATGAACTGAAGGACAGCGCTAAGTTCGTTGTCGGCAGTGAAGAAAGCCCCCCCGGCGAAGGTCTTCCCTACGACACCGTCTTTGGTCGATTCCGAGATAATCCCGATGAAACGACCGGAAATCTCACGAAGAGTTTCGTCGACGGCATGCTTGGGGTCCCGGGCTACGTTAGCCGAAAGATCACTCAAAGTAGCGTCGATACGACGAAACTCGGAGCTCTCGCAACCGCTCTGGACTCTCTCGCTGCGACGATGATAGCCAACTCTGCCGAGGTGGGTCCTACGCTCGCTACGGTGCGAACGCAAGTCCAACGCTACTCGCCCAGCGGCAGCCGGCAGTACGCCGATATCTACGACCTAGCCGCGAAGATCAAGGCTAATACCTCGAATCTAGCGGTGCAACTCGCGTGCGATGAGGTTCAGGCAAAGCTTCTTCAAGCGGTTCTGTGGAACGGTAACAACGCCCAATCGCCAAGAAGCTATGGGCTTTCGATCGACTTCTCGACCGCTACCGGCTTCTCTGCGGCCAAACCGGACTATCTCAATCTTCAGTTCGCCGAGGACACTCGGTGGGATGATTGGTTGTCCATTGTCCCCTAGAGCTAGCGAGTGAAAAGTGGCTCCGAGCGCGGGTGACCCCGGTCGGAGCCTAAGAAAAAAAGGGCCCCGTAACGGGGCCCGATGGGCTTGGAGGGTTTCTTATGTCGCCGGGAACTCGTGGGGGATTTGGTCCCCGGTCGTGTCATCTCGGATCGGAGTCGCCTCTTCACCTTCTGACACCGGGTTCTTTCCCCATCCCACTTGCTTTCAACCCGATGTCCTTACCGGTGTCGCAGATTTAGGTTCAATAACCGCTTTCCTACCAGGGGAGATCGAGCCAATCGGGGTGTTGGCGAGCAAGAACGGTTCTGTGTCATAATGTCCATCTGCTCGGGGCGATTTGCCCCCGATAAGGACCAAGAGCATGAGCGAAGAACTGAAGAAAGCCGCAGCCGCTGCGCCGATCGACCCGATGGCCGCCCTGCGAGAGAAGGATGCCGAACCGGGCGGACGCACCCGAACCCGAAAGCGCCGCAAGGTTAGCTACCTCACCATCAACAAGATTGACACCGTCGATTACAAGGAGATCGCGCTTCTTCGCCGATTCCTGAACGATCGCGGCAAGATTCTGCCGAGCCGACAGACGGGCACCACCGCTAAGCAACAGCGAATGATTTCTGAGGCGATCAAGCGAGCCCGAGAGATGGCGTTGCTTCCGTTCGTGGTCACCGAGATGTCCACCGATCGACGCGAAAGCCGACGAGAGCGAGAAGCCGCTCCGCAAGCCGCCGCAGAGTAAGAGATTTCTCGCTAAATCAAAAAAGTTGGAAAGCCCGAGCGTTCGCTCGGGCTTTCTTGTTTTTGAACCTAGTGATAAAACGATCTGAGCCTTCTTGAACGTTCAATGGACTTGACTTTATCGCCTTAGAACGTATAATCCCTGAAGGATTTCGAAGTTGGAATCCGGAGGAACGTTTGGCAGGAGTTGCATTTAAAAACGTCAGCAAAATCTTTGGCAAAGACGTCAAGGCCGTTAATGATCTGAACCTTGAGATTCGGGACAAGGAGTTCATGGTTCTCGTCGGTCCCTCTGGATGCGGTAAGACCACCGCACTTCGAATGATCGCAGGACTGGAAGAGGCCAGCCTGGGCGACATCATGATCGGCGACGTTCGCGTGAACGACGTGCCGCCCAAGGATCGGGACATCGCCATGGTTTTCCAAAACTACGCGCTGTATCCGCACATGAACGTGTACGACAACATCGCGTTCGGATTGCGACTCCGAGAACTTGGTGGCTTCTTCTGGCAAATCACCCACGCCGCCGAAGCAAAGAAGATTAAGCAAGACATCGATTCTCGCGTTCGCGAGGTCGCCCGAATGCTCGACATCGAGAAGTACCTGGCTCGGCGTCCGAAGGAGCTATCCGGTGGTCAACGACAGCGCGTTGCTCTCGCCCGAGCCATCGTCCGAAAGCCGAAGGTCTTCTTGATGGACGAACCGCTCTCCAACCTGGACGCCAAACTCCGGGTTCAAACGCGAGCAGAACTGATTCGACTCCACCGAGACCTAGGGATCACCACCATCTACGTCACGCACGACCAGGTGGAAGCAATGACCATGGGTCAGCGCATGGCGATCATGAAGGACGGCGTTCTTCAACAGTGCGACGAACCGGAGACGGTTTACGCTCACCCCGCCAACAAGTTTGTGGCAGGATTCATCGGTTCGCCTCCCATGAACTTCATTGAGGCGACCATCAGCGCGGACGGAACCGTTGGAAACGACGATTTCCGCTTGCCGATCCCCGAGGGTAACCCGGCGAAGGGCATGGCAGGCAAGTCGGTTTGGCTTGGCGTTCGACCGGAAGAGATCTTCGACGCTGCCATTCCAAGCGGCGTCACCCCCACGGCTGCGAACACCATCAAGGCGCTCGTCGACGTTATGGAGCCGCTTGGTCACGAATACGTCAGCTACCTGAAGATCGGCAATACCTCCATGGTTGCGAGCATCGATAAAGACACGAAGATTCGAATGGGCGAAGTCGGCACCTTCTGCTTGAACATCGACCGAGTTCACATCTTCGACAAAGAAACCGAAGTCGCCATTCGCTAAGGCGGCTCAACGCAACTCCAAGAGCGCCTCTCAGCACCGCTGAGGGGCGTTTTTGCTTACAAGCGCTCTACCAGTGCATGCCGAAAGCTCTTGCCCACCGCATAAACGACCAACGAGCAAACAGGCAAAGCTTTTTCTTGCGACCAACGGACGGCGCGCATAAGGGCCTCAGGATCGATGCCTTTGGCATGCCTCTTTTTGACCTCCTCCACTCGGCGGCCCAGGTTTCTCAACGCCAGCTTTGTGGCCTTCGCATCCCCTCGACCGTCGTAGAGCACTCGATATGGGCGCAGCCAGGGAGAAACCACCTCACGATCGCCCGTGAGGTAACCCACGGAATCTCCCAATTCGGCGAGATCTTCCCACTGCCCGAGTGCATGGGCTCTCACAAGAGCCGGATCGGAATCGTACAAGTATTTGCTGCATTCTGAGACATTGCATGCCACTTCAGCACTGGGGACCACCTCGCCGGTTTCGATATGAACGGCGAACACGCCCGAGCCCGCCTGATGTCCCCATTCCACCAGCACCTCGCGACACTCTCCCCCATAACTCACAAAGCTTCTGCAAGGACCCAGGCTATCGAGTTCGGCATCTGGGACCAGCGGCGAGAGCTTTAGCAGCCCCAGCTCCACCCTGGAAAAGCGTTGAACGAGTGCTCGAGGGTCGGGCTCGTAATGATCGAGGTTTCCCTTTCGAAGCGTTTGCACTTCCCCGCCCCACTCACCTTCTCCACGCCGCATCGGATCGCCAAAGACGTATCGTGCTTCTTCGCCCTCCCAAACCAAGGCATCGGCATGGATCGCTCGCAGGGGGTATTTCGCAAGAGACGCATTCGCAGCCAGAAAGGCGAATGAACTCGCATCGGCTTCCATTGCCACAACCGGCCCCCTCTCGGCGAGGACCAAACTGTCGAAGCCAGCACCGGCGGTGAGATCATGAACGGGAACACCCTCTGGAAACTTCGCCGCGTGATACCGTGCTACTGCCTCGACGGTGCCCATCTCCCCGCGCGTCCGGCTCCCGAGCATGCGGGTTCCGTAAGTGGGCGATTTGCGGACGGCTCTCGATCGAAACTCGCGCTGTCCCAGGACCCAGGAGCCTAGTTCCAACCCGAACTGCTTCAGCAGCGCCTTGGCAAACTTGGGATCCTCCTTTCCAGGAGGAGGGAGAGGCTGTTGATCGATCGATTTCCCGAGCGCAACGAGCGCCTGCTCTAAATCGATGCCTTCCGCGTGTATCACCGAACTAGATGATGACGCCAACTTGCCAAAGGGTGTTGTTACATCGGGGACAGAGTCTGCCGTCGGTATCCGCGACGCGCTTGAGCGAACCTCGGTGCGGGAACATGAGGCACTTGTTCCAATGGCAGTCGTCGACCCCAAAAGACCGTGCGAGCTCGTGGAGAGACAGCCGAACGGTCGCGCGCTCCCGCGTCATCTTGCTCGTCCCGGAGACAAATCCCTTTGCGAAAGAGGATTGAGAAACAAGAACGACGTTGCCTTTCTTCACCGAGTATCCGAGGATTCTCCAATCGTCCTTTCCTTCTCGCCGGTCGGAAAGATCGGCTGAAGTGACCACCAGGAGCCGATCGACTCCCTTTGGCATGGTGGCGGCTAACTCGGTCGCCCAAGAGGCAGCCTGCGTCCGACCCGACTGAAGCCTAAACTTTGCCGGAACCGAGGACTTCGGCAATCGTTTCACGTTGACCCACCAGCCCTTTAGGCGCTCTGCCACCAAGTCTATGTCTTTTGCGGAAACGTTCCCGGCGGCTTGCACGCCAACGGTGAAAAGGGGTTGGGGGCGCTGAGATTTCTGAGGAGTTCCCGGCGCACCTAAAACGAACGAAGAGCAGAGGTAGGTGACGGCAACGAGCGAAGTCATTATTGGAACACTCCCAACGTTCTACTCGCTTATTGTCCAGTAAGGCGCAATAAGCGGTTACTCAGATTTCAGACGGGCGGCCTCGCTAGTGCGGCGGGCTCCCGCGGCTTTGGTCATCGCCAGTAAGGTTTCTTCGCTGCAATGGTGCTCGATGCCCTCTGCATCGACTTCTGCGACCTCTCTGCTGACGCCGAGCGCCATCAAGAACTCCAAGACAAGCTCGTGACGCTCGCGGGCTTTCTGGGCTAGATCTCGTCCGGAATCAGTGAGGTGGATGCTTCGGTACGGTTGAGCGGTGACCAAGCCAAGTTCCTTCAGCTTGCTCACGCGCTTCGAAACGGTCACATGGCTCACGCCGAGACGGGTCGCAAGATCGGTGGCTCGGCATTCGCCGGACTCTCGAATCAAGTCTTCGATGAGCTCGACGTAGTCTTCCGCGATTTCCCGACTGTGGTCCTCTCGGGTCCGTTGAAATCGGTTCGTCGCCACGGGGGTATTTTGCCACACCCAAGCGGAGTTGGGCAGTCGTTACGACTTCGTCCGCGCTCAAAACGCGTAGAACGGGTAAACCCAAGACGCTTTTCGGCAAATACGTGTCGGGCGAGACTACGGACGGATTCACCCATGCAAAGAAAGGTCATTATCATCGGAGGAGGACTGGCGGGGCTTTCATGTGCCCGGACCCTGAGCGAAGCGGGTGTGCCGTTCCAACTCTTAGAAGCATCCGATCGAGTGGGTGGTCGCCTCAAAACCGATACCGATGGAGCGTTCCTCTTCGATCGAGGCTTTCAGGTTCATTTCACCGCCTATCCCAATGCGGGGCGCTTACTCGATAACAGCGCGCTGAAGGCGAAGGCGTTCTTACCGGGGGCGTTGATCACGCAGGGTTCGGCGCCGCTCCTTATCGATCAGGGAAGAACCCCCAAAAAGCTAATTCAGACCGCGCTTTCCCCGTTGCTTGGGCTTGCCGACAAACTGGAAGTCCTGCGGTGGACCTCGACGCTCAAGAGCAAATCGACGACAAACCTCTTCTCGGAGCCAGACCGATCTGCCCGAGAGCTTCTCGAAGAGAAGTTCAGTGAGGACTTCATCCACAAGTTCGCCATCCCGTTCTTTGCCGGAGTGTTTCTAGACCGATCGCTTAACGTGAGTGCCAATCGCCTCCAATGGGTTTGGAAAATGCTCGCCGAGGGAGACACCGTTCTTCCTTTGGAAGGGATTGAAGCGGTGGCAAGAGGTGTCGCCCAAGGCATCACAGCAGGTTCGGTTCGGACCCACGCACCGGTGGACTCCCTCAGCCGGGCTGGAGGAAAGTGGCAAGTTCACCTTCGGTCCTCCGAAGTTCTGGAGGCGGAGGTGGTGGTGATCGCAACAGATGTGGCGACCGCATCCAACCTTGCCAGAGCCGAGTTCGATACGGAGATGTTCGGATCCACTTGCCTCTATTTCGAAGCTCCCGAAGAGCCTCTCACCGAACCATATTTGCTGCTCAATGGGACGAAGAACCCAGGGCTGGTCAATCATGTGGCTCCGCTCACAAAGGTTCAACCGGGGTACCGACTTGCGGCGGGTCGGGGCGCTCTCGTTTCGGTGAACATCTTGGGCGTCTCCAACGAGTCTGACGAGTCCCTGGCTGCATCAGCTAAGGCGGAGATTGCCCCTTGGCTACCTGAAGCGAGGAGCAACGAGTGGAGGTTTTTGAGGGCCTACCGAATTCCGAATGCACAGTTAGCGCATCGACCGGGATATGCGAAAAGACAGCCCAAGATGGTTTACGACGACAGTGGATTGCTGCTGGCGGGCGAGTACGTTCAAAACTCGTCGATCGATGGCGCGGTTGAGTCAGGAGTCAGAGC
>CAYYJX010000022.1:36072-41131 GCA_964471545.1 uncultured Fimbriimonas sp.
GGACTTGCAGCTGGACGAGAACTGAGAGCGGCAGGTATCGAGACCGTTCTGCTCGAGAAGTCTCGGGGAGTGGGTGGTCGCGTTCACACTCGCAGCCAAGAAGGGTTCGTGTGGGATACGGGTGCGACGAGCATCGCTCCTCGCGGAAAGCGAATTGAGAAAGTGCTCCTGGAGGAGCTTGAGGCACCCGCTCCGATTCTAAGACCGATTTGGACTCACGAAGGCTTGAGAGTCCGTCCGGGTGACACCGCCAAAAACTCCACCCCGCGTTTCTGCCACACGCAGGGCATCCAAACTTTTGCCAAACTGCTTGCCGAAGGACAGGATGTTCGGTTCAACACGACGGTTGAGCGCATTGAAAAGGAAGGGGATTTGTACAGAATTGGCGAGGAAACCTTTACGCACCTGGTCCTAACGCCTCCCATTCCGCAAACGGCCCAACTGCTTTGGACCATCGATGAGAGTCGCCCGATCGCCAATGCGAAGTACCGCCCGTGCCTCTCGGTTTTGCTCGGCTACGATCTCGAAACGCCTGAAGTCGACTACCACGCGTTGTTGGACCCGACGCAGAGCCACCCGCTCACTTGGCTTTCGGTAGAGAACTTGAAATCTCCTGGTCGCATGGATAGCGGGAAGACCGCCCTCACCGCTCAGCTCTCCTCTCGGTTCTCTCAGGAGAACTTTGCGAAGGAAGACGAGTGGATTGTCCACGTGGTCACCTCGTTCCTCGGCACCCTCTACGGTGCGGAATGGAAGACACCAAGTCTTGCTGTGGTGAAGAAGTGGAAGTACTCTCAACCCGACAACCTCGCACGCTTTGAGAACGTGAATGTTCCGGGCAGTCGCCTCCTCCTTGCCAGCGACGGGCTGATGGGTGGAAGAATCGAAGAGGCCTATGAAGCGGGTGCCAAGGTTGCCGACCTGATCCTGGGACGAAACACTCAATAGGAGCTTTGAACTAGATGCTTCCCACCCTCGCTTTTCTGATCGCGACTCAAGCGCAAACGGGCACTGCCGACTACAGGGTCTTCCGGCTTGGCAACCCGGTTGGAACGGCGTCGCTCACCCAGAAGCTAACTGCGGCGGGGAAGGTCACCCAGTTCAAGCTCGAAATCAAGAGTGCGGGAACAACCGCAACGATCCGGCAGACAAGCACCTGGGACTTGAACGGCGTTCCGCTCCGGAAAACCTTGGAGATGATCACCGATTCCCCCCGGCGACGCGTGATGAAAACCATCTCCTTCAAGGGCCGCGCGGCGAACATCATCGAGGAGATCGACGCCCAAAGAACCGTCTCCGAAGTGATTGCTCCGGGTGCAGAGACGGTAAACGCCGCCGCTGAGTACTGGTTCTTGAGAGACCTTCCCAAGAAAGATGCGAGGCTTCGCTATCTGGCGTTCGATACGGATCGCAATCTCTGGGAAACCACCGATGCTCTGTACCTTGGACCGAAAAGTTTCACGCTCGGCGGAAAGGCGGTCAAAGGCTTTTTGGTGCGCACGCTCACCACTCGGAGAACGGTCGAAGCGCTCTTTGATGAGAAGGGATTGCCCCTCTTCATTGAAGAGGAAAACGGCACTCGTTTTGAGAGAGTCGTGAAGAAAGACCCCTAGTAATCCACTTTTTCATCAATCGTACGTACAATTGGCAAGTGCTAAAGATTCGATCGCCGCTGATGCCGACCACCCTGTTTCTACAGTGGGGCGTCGCAATGGGGCTGGGCCTGGTCTATGTGGCTCGCTACCCAAACCTGTACGTTGCCGAATCTTGGCGTTCCAACATTTACAACGAGGACAAGCTCGCTAACTTCGGCTGGATCATCGTTTGGGCATGTGCCTTGGCGCTGGTCGCCATCGCCGTCGTGGAGTATCGACTGAAGAAAGGTTGGGAGCCTGTGGCGCTACAGAAGATGCGTCCGGCGATGACCGTGGTGTCGATCTATCCCCAGTCCAACGGAAGCGGAAACGCAGACGTCACCTTACGTGATCCAAGGGGGCACGAAGAGGTTTTCGAAGCCGAGCCGCATGAGTGGAAAGAGCTTGAGGTCGGAGAGGCTTATCACATGCGCGTGATCGGCAAGTACGTCTGCAACTTCATCAAGCTGAACAGCGCCTCGCCGTCGACTCCTTTTGGTGACCAACTCATCGCCGTAGCCGTGAACGAGCTTCGCTTGCGCGCGATGGCAAGCCGACCTCCCGGGTGTGTGAGCTGGGGTTTCTTCCTGATCGTGCCCATGATTGCCGGCTACTTTGCCGCGATTGGCATGATCCTGATGCTGTTTCGCGAGTGGATCGCCTTCGGAGGCGAGAGGGAGTGGGTTTCTCGAGATGGCTCGCTCGGCGTCATTGGCCTATTCGTGTTCTTGATCTCGCTTGGACTCGTGTTCATGGTCGCTCGATTGGCGATTCATGGATTCAACTTTGACGAGCAGTTGGAACAGATGAGCTACGATTCCAACGATTCCGACTACAGCCTGCGCCGCAACCTTTGGTGAGCTAGAACCCGAACTTCGAACGCTCTTTGGCGCTGTTCTTGGCGTCCACCAGGTGCAGCAGCACCATCTTTGCGGTGGAAGCTTCAAGGATGAGTTCGCAAGGACGGCCGCAAACAAAGGCATCCGCCGAAGCATACGGGGGCACGAAGGATCGGACCAACCAGTAGCGCCGGTTTCGTGAGACCTTGATCCAGTTGCGGTCTTGTGGAACGAGCAGGCCGGGCAGACGCTCGGTGAAGTCCTGCAACAGCGCCAAACCGATCGTCGCAGCGGTCTCACTCTTCGAGACGAGCGGTCCGATGTCTTTCTGATTGGGTCCCACGAGGACAAGCGCGCAAATGAGGGTTCCTACCATCCTTTCTCTCTAGGCATGCCAAGCTCTTGTGGCACACCAAGCTCTCATGGCATATCAAGGCCCGACATCGGTTGAACGATCCGGATCGTCGGGCGGTTATGATCGGTTAGGCGTTAACCCCCGATTTCCCACTCAAGATCATCGGCCGCCGCCACCCAACGACCAATCACCTTCCCGTTCACCATTGCCACCCAGGCGTGGCCATCAAACGTGTTTTGCTGAGCGGAATCACCGGGCTTCAGTGTTTGATACTTCACGTACTCGCCTGGGCCTTGCTCCCAGCAAACATCGATGGTTTGCTTGGTGGTGTTCTTGAAAGTGACGATGATTCGCCCGGCCGCTTCCACCGAAAGCGAGAACTCAGTCGGCGGGGTCTCGTTGCGCAAGTGCCGCACGAAATGATCGATCATCCGGCGTCGTCCGTACAGCCCCATGCCGTGACCCGCGTTCCCGGCAATGACAAGGTCGAAGTCCTTGTTCGCACGCTGGAGCATGGTTGAGAGTTGGAGACTTGAGACGGACGGATTTACGTTGTTGTCCAGCTCACCGTGCATCAGCAGCAACTTCCCTTTCAGCTTGCCCGCCTGCACAATGTTGGACTGCTCCGCGTAGTGCGGCCCCACCGGATAGCCCATCCACATCTCGTTCCACCAGGTCTTGTCCGTGCGGTGGTCGTGGTTGCCACAGTCGGCCACCGCGACTTTGTAGAACTCGTTGAATCCGATGAGGGCGCGGGCCGCGTTGTACCCACCTGCGGATGTTCCATAGACGCCTACTCGCGTGATGTCCACCGCCGGATCTGTTGCCGCCAGAGCTCTCATCCAAAGGATCCGATCTGGGAAACCACCGTCTCCGAGATTCTTGTAGCAGACCTCGTGGAATGCCTTCGAGCGGTTGGCAGTGCCCATCCCGTCGATCTTCACGACCACAAAGCCGAGCTGTGCCAAAGAGTGCATCCCGTTCGAAGCCGACCAAGTCTTCGGCACAAAAGACCCTTGGGGGCCGGCGTAGATGTCCTCGATGACCGGATATTTCTTGGTGGGATCAAAGTTTGCGGGTCGATACACCACGCCCCAGATATCCGTCTTTCCGTCTCTCGCCTTTGCCTTGAACACTTGCGGCATCTTGTAGCCTGCCGCAAGCCATGGTGCAGCGTCCGCCCGGTCGACTTCGACAACGAGAGAGCCATCCTTCGTGCGTCGGAGTTCGGTCACCGGGGGGAGGTCGGGGCGAGAGTAGGTGTCGAAGTAGAACTTCTTATCCTCGGTGAATCGAATGGAATGCTCGCCGTTCCCAGGAGTGAGATTCAACGGTTCTGAGACCTTAAAAGCCTTCTCATCGAACTTGATCCGGAAGGTCTGCTTTTGATAAGGATCGTATTCTGGGTTGAATCCTCCTGCCTCAAAGAGAATCTCTCCCGTCTTCTCATCAACTTCCACCAGGTTTCGGAACACCCAGTCCCCTTTCGTAAGGGCGATCGTCTTGCCGGTTGCGATCTCCACCGCATAGAGGTGGTTGTAGCCAGAACGATCATCGGTCCACAGCAGCACCCTTCCGCCATAAACGATTCGGAAGATCTGGATTGGCGGATAGACAAAGGTATTCGAGCGAATTTCGGTGAGGATGCGCGGCTTCGATTTTGTCGGGTCGATCGCCACCGCCGTCCGCGATTGGAACCCCCGCATGGTGTGATAGAAAGCAAGCTCACCGGAGGGCAACCACGTTGGGCTATCCAGACCCCACATCGTGATCGTCGGGTAGTCCAATTTCTTCAGCTCACCCGTTTTGGATGAGAACGCGTATAGCTCGCGAGTCGTCGTTGGATCGCCGGGGAGTTCGTACGGATAGGTAATGATCCGCGCCCGGAGAGACTCCCCTGGGGCGGTCTCCTCTTTATGAAAGTCCTTTTCCAGAGCGGCAGCAGGCAGGGCTTCGATGTTCGTCATCGTGCTCACTCGGGGCCGCTGGACCTTAGCGATCACCGCGCTTTGACCATCGGGCGAAGCCCAGATTTCCTGGAAACCGAAATCGCGCGTGCCGTCGGTGGTTAACTGCTTCTCACCGGAATTGGTGCGAAGGAAAACGTTGTTCTCTCGAAGAGTGACGACGGAACGGCTTCGGTTGGGCGCGGTTGGCTTGGCTTCTTGCGGGGCGCTTTCTCCGGCGGTCGCGTCGATTTTCGGTTCTTCGGTAATCAGGCTCTTCTTCGC
>CAYYJX010000023.1:0-8078 GCA_964471545.1 uncultured Fimbriimonas sp.
GCGTCGGCACCGCAGAGATCGACGGCTTCGTCGGGAGTCACGACGTTCCCCTTCGACTTGCTCATCCGCACCCACTTCCAGGTGAGTTCGCTCTCCGGAAGCGTCTTCGCTTCCTCAAATGAGCAAAGAATTCCGTCTTCGCCCACGCCGAGCCGCTCCCCCTCGCGAGGCTTGCGGTACGGAGTGTTCGCCAAAACTTGTCCCTGGTTGAGGAGTCGCTTGAACGGCTCCTTCACCGGAACAAGCCCTTCGTCGAAGAGCACCTTGGTCCAGAACCGAGCGTACAGCAGGTGCATCACCGCGTGCTCAGCGCCGCCAACGTAGCAGTCCACCGGCATCCAATACTTAACCGCGTCCGGGCTCCACCCCTGGTTCGGATTATGGGGATCACAGAAGCGCAGGAAATACCAAGACGAGCAAGCAAATCCGCCCATCGTGTCCGTTTCCCGTCGACCCAAACGACCATCGCGGTCTGTGACGTTCACAAAGCTATCGATCCGAGCAAGAGGGCTCGAACCATCATCCGAAGGTTCGTAGTTCTCAACCCAAGGCAGTTCTACGGGCAGATCCGAATCGGGAACGAGTTGCTCATCACCATCGGCGCTGTGGATCACCGGGATCGGGCAACCCCAATACCGCTGACGAGAAATGAGCCAGTCTCGGAGCTTGTACTGAATCTTTCGCTCGCCGATCCCGAGTGCTTCGACCCACTCGCCGAGGGCTTGCTGGGCTTGTGAAACCGATTGACCGGAGTACTCGCCGCTGTTCACCAAAACCGAATCCTTCGACTCGAAGACGGTGGTGAATCGCTTAACATCGGAGAGGTACTCCTCAAGCGTCGCACCCTGCTCCTTCAGATACTCCGGCGTGGGCTGAATGACCGGAATGACATCGAGACCAAACTTGACGGCGAAGTCGAAGTCACGTTGGTCGTGTCCAGGAACAGCCATGATTGCACCCGTGCCGTAGGTGGCCAGAACGTAGTCGGCGATCCAGATTGGGACCTTCCCTCCGGTTGCCGGGTTGATCGCATAGGCACCGGTGAACACACCCGACTTTTCCCGAGTCGTGGCGGTTCGATCTGCGTCGGACAAAGCCTTGGCTTCGTCTTGATAAGCCTTGATTCGGGCTCGATCTTCCTCGTTGACGGGCAGAAGGTCGACCAGGGCATGCTCAGGGGCGAGCACGCAGAAGGTCATTCCGAAAACGGTATCGATGCGGGTGGTGAAAACATCGAAGTACAAGGCCTTGTCTCGCACCCCAGAGTCTTCCGAATCTAGGTCGAGGCGCTTTCCTTCTCGCTCGCCCGTCCCGGCAACACGCATCGAAAACTGGACGCCCTCGCTACGACCGATCCAATTGCGTTGCATCGCCTTGATGCCTTCCGGCCAATCAAGCGTGTCCAGATCGTCGAGGAGCCGCTGCGCGTAATCGGTGATCTTGAAGAACCACTGGGCGATCCACTTCTTCTCGACCACCGCTCCCGACCGCTCGGCTCGACCACCGATCACTTCCTCGTCCGCAAGAACCGTCTTGTCGACTGGGTCCCAGTTGACGGCGGCGAGTTTGCGATAGGCGAGCCCTCGCTTATAGAGGATGGAGAAAATCCATTGAGTCCACTTGTAGTAGTCGGCATCGCTGGATTTGAAGGATCGGGACCAGTCGTAGGAAATGCCAACCATATCGATCTGCCGCCGATAGTTGTCGGCGTACTTGTCGATCATCGGGGCGGGGTGGCTCTTTCGCTTGATCGCCTCGTTCTCGGCGGGCAAACCGAACGCGTCGAAGCCCATTGGGTGTAGGACGTTGTAGCCCTGCATGAACTTCATGCGACACAGCACGTCGGTCGGAATGTAGTTCCGGCAGTGTCCAACGCTCAGCCCGGCTCCGGACGGATAAGGGAAGAAGTCCATCCCGTAGAACTTGGGTCGGTCGGCGTCGACGCGGGTTTTGAAGAGGTCGGATTCCGTCCACTTCTGGCGCCATTTAGACTCAAATTCTTTCGGATCGTAGCGGTCGAGCATGAATCCTAAAGGTACCAGACGAACCGGGTTTGTCGGCACCAACCCCGGTTCGTAGCCTCGATCATCGTTCCAACTTCAGGGCAGTGATTCGATCGTTAAACGTCGCCGCGAAGACTCGATTTCCTTTCACCGCCGGGGAGGCTAGGAAGTGTCCGTCACGGAGTCGATAGGATCCCAAGTGCGCCCCGGAAGCTTTTTCAAAAGCGGATAACAAAGAACCAACCGATCCGATGACGACGAAATCTTCCCCAATCGCGGGCGAAGAGTCGTAAATGGTCGAGCCCGTGTATCCCGCCCAGATTTCTCGGCCGGTCACGGAATCAAGGCACATGAGCTTGCCCTTGTCGCCCAGTCCGGCAACGTAAACACGGGAACCCTCGATCCGCGGACTCGAGTGCCCGAATTTGTCTCCCTCGCTCGAAACCGACCATATCACCTCGCCGCTCTTGGCATTGAGCTTCCAAAGTCGGTTGCCGTTTGCAGGTACATAAACTGCTCCAAACGCGTAAGCGGGCGACCCGATGGCAGGTGAATATGCAAAGGAGCGCTCACAGCAGATGGTCCGCCAGACTTGTTTGCCGGAATCAGCATCGATAGCGTAGGTGTGCCAATCCCACGCACCAACAAAAACGAGCTTCCCATCCGTGCAAGCACGACTCTGCGCGAAGGCGGTGTTGCTTGCAGGCATCACGAACTCCCACTTCTTAGCCCCGCTTTTGAGGTCGAGGCCATACACCCTGCCATCGCCAGAAGCGATCGCGAGGGTGTCGTCTACGATGGTGGCACCCCCATAAACCGGACCTGCCGTCTCGAATTTCCAGAGAGGGGTCCCCCCGGCTTCGCTAAAGGCATGGACGGACGCATCGGCCGATCCGACGACGACTATGCCGTCCGCGACGGCAGGCGTCGAGTGGCAATAACCACCGGTGCGAGCCGTCCATTGTTCCCGACCGGTAGCGGCATCGACTTTGTGGAGGGTGCCAGAGAGCGTTGAAACGAAAAGGTTTTGTTCTCGATCATCGAAAACGAGATGAGACATGACTCCTCCGCCAAGAGACGTGGACCATTCTTCTCGAAGGGGAGAGTCGTCACTTTCAACCTTCACCGTCGAAACAAATCGCCCTTGCGGACCGGAGGCGATCAAGGTTTGGTAACCAGGCGACAGACGATTAACCGCTGCACGATCCTCATTCAGTACAGACCCATTCCAGGTCGCATCGGCGCCAAAGACTGCCGTATTCGAGAGCGAGGGAAGCGTCGGAATATCTTTGACCCACAGCAGCGCCTTCTTTTCATCGCGCGAGAGCTTCACGACCTGGGAGTCCGACTTCTTTGTGTCCGCGCTTCTTCTAGAAACCGTAAGCATGTCGGCCTCCGGGTCAATAGTGACGACCTGATACGAGCCCTGGTAGAGCCCCTTATTCATGGTGTTCGGGATCCCTTCCCAATCCCACCACAGATCGCTATGGCCATGGCCGTTGAAAATGAACTTGACGTTGTAAGGCTGAAGAAGTCGAAGCAGGTCGAGCTCGTTATCGACCATCTGGCTTCCCTTGCGACCCACCCAGTGGTGAGTCACCAGCACGATGGGTTCTTTGGGATCGATCCCTTTTAGTTCTCGCTCTAGCCAGACCAGTTGCGACTTTTCGAAGTGGCCCCAGTGGCTCAGCGGGACGGTGCTATCGAGAACGAACACGTGAAGCCCGCGATGAACAATGTGCCGGTACTCGCCTTGGAGTCGCTCGCGAAAGATCTTTACACCCAGGGGCGACCACCTGACGTCGTGGTTCCCCATGGTGTGATAGACCGGAAAGGGTTGCACTTCTAGAAGTTTCTTGTACGAGTCGTATTCGCCACCCCAACCGTAGTCGGTTACGTCCCCTCCATTGATCGCGAATTCAATGGTGTGTTTGCCGACCATCTCCCGGAGCATCTCAACCCCCTCTTTGATGTTTCGGTCCAAGCTCACATGGGTATCGCTGTAGAAGGCGAACGACCAAGCACTGCCGCCGTCGTTCGCCGTCGCCAACGAGAGCAGCGAAGACGGGATGACTTTCGAAGCGGCGGCTAAGCCACCGTAGTAGAGAAGGTCTCGGCGGGAGAGCATCAACTCAGTTTGCTCCAGCCTCTGGAAATGCGGAATGTCGAGACTCCTTAAAAGCAAAAAAGCGACCCAGAAAATGGGTCGCTTTTCACTGCCTCCGGTTCCGGTTACTCGAACGGATATGTCGGAAGATTGCGGGCGATCGGCTTGTCCGATCGATAACCGAGCGCATATTCGCCTTGCATGATGGTGTGGATTTCGTGCGTGCCTTCGTAAATCATCGCGCCACGCGAGTTTCGGAAGTATCGCTCTACCGGGAACTCGTCGCTGAATCCATACGCACCGTGGATCTCAACCGCCTTGTTGGCAGCATCAAAAGCGGCTTCGCAGTTTGTCCACTTTGCCATCGAGACTTCGCGAGTGTGTCGGAGGCCGACATTTTTCATCCAGCCGACTTGGTAGTAAAGGAGTCGTCCGACATCCCGGCCACGTGCCATTGACGCGATCATCTGCTGAACCAGCTGCTTCTTGCCAATCGGTTCACCTTGAACGGTTCGATCGTTGGCGTACTTTACACAGGCGTCCAGACAGGCGGTGATGATTCCAACTGCACCCGCCGCAACGGTGTATCGGCCATGATCCAGCGCAGACATGGCAACCTTGAACCCATCGCCCTCCTCGCCGAGCATGTTTTCTGCGGGAACGCGCATGTTCTCGAAGAAGATTTGGCCGGTGTTTCCTGCGCGGACTCCGAGCTTGCCCTTGATCGCACGCGACGAGAAGCCTGGACTGTTTCGATCGACGATGAACGCCGCGAAGGGCGACTTCAGGTCGGAGTTAGCGATTCGGGCAATCACTAGGAACTGGTGAGCGTAGTCTGCCAGCGAGATCCAAGTCTTCTCGCCATTGAGAATGTAAGAATCGCCATCCTTGGTGGCTGTGGTTCGAAGGCTCGCCGCATCGGAACCTGCATTCGGTTCGGTAAGCCCGAATGCCCCCCAGCGATCTCCCTTAGCGAGAGCGGGCAGCCAACGTTGCTTTTGCTCCTCAGTTCCCCACTGCAGAAGGGTCATGCAGTGCAGGCCGCTGTGAACGCTCATTACAACACGAGCGGTGGTATCGGCTCTCTCCAATTCTTCGCAGACGATTCCGAGCGAAATGTAGTCGGTGTTCGACCCGCTGTACTTCTCCGGGATGGACATGCCCAAGATGCCTCCTTGCGCCATCTTTTCGAGCATCGAAGCATCGCTCACGTGTTCTCGATCTCTCTCTGCTAGACCGGGAAGAACCTCGTTCTGTCCGAATTTGTACGCCATTTCACGAATCAATTCGTGCTCTTGCGTCAGGGCAAAATCCATGTCTTGATGTTATCCGAACCAGGCCCGCTTTCGGGTTTCAGTTTTCAGAAATAGTTGAAAACTGCACCTATTCCAGATTCTAATGCGACCTCTGACTTAATGAGGTGGTTGGCACAGCGCGGGTTCGGTACCCTTCTATGTCGATGAGCTTATACGGACGAGCAATGGAGCAAGAGATCCTCGAGCAGAGTACGAGGCTGGCAGAGAATGCCGATCGGTACTACAACGAGGCGATTTCCGCCCTTCGCGCCAAGGCGTCGACCTTCGACATGGTGCTTCTGGCCGCCAGAGGCTCGTCGGACAACGCCGCTCTGTTTGCCCGCTATCTCTTTGAGGTCCACCTGGGAATTCCGGTCTCGTTGGCGGCTCCCAGCGTGGTCACCCGATTCAATCGATCGGTGCGGTACTCCAACTGTCTTGCCATCGGCATCTCGCAATCAGGTGCGGCTCCGGACGTTGCCGAAGTCCTCTCCGATCTGAAGGCGCACGGTCACACCACGCTTGCGATTACGAACACTGAGGGATCGCTCCTCACTCAGATCGCGGACGCGTCCATCCTTCTAGGCGTGGGCAAAGAAGAGAGTGTTGCCGCTACAAAGACCTACACTTCATCGCAAGTTGCGCTCTATCAAATTGTTCGAGCCCTTTGCGAATCGGTTGGTGGCGACGCGACACCCCTTCCCGCCCCTCAACTTCCCACAGCCGAATGGATTGAAACCGCTCGGGTAGCGGCGGAAGAAGTCTCGGGCACGGTCGTTCGGTCCAATCCGGTTTTCTCCCTCGCACGAGGCTACGGCTTCTCTACCGCTCTAGAGACCGCCCTGAAGCTCATGGAGTGCGCACTCATTCCTTGCAAGGCCTATTCAAGTGCCGATTTTGAACACGGTCCCAAGGCTCTTGCCGGACATGGAAGCGCAGCTATCAGCTACGTTGGCGCAATGGATGGTCTCTCCGCACAAGGATGTGAAATCCTCAAAGCCCCTGTAGCCCCTCTCTCAGCCGACCAGCAACCGATCGCTCCGGTATGGGATGTCATTTTTGGACAGTGGATCGCACTCCAAACCGCTCGAGCACGCGGACTCAATCCAGATAAGGCCCGCCACTTGAGCAAGGTCACCGAAACCCTTTAAGCCCGACGCCTAAACGCAGCGGCTCATTGCAAGAAAATTGCCCCCGAAGGAACCCCAGGGGGCTATATTGTTTGCTATCGTGCCTCAGTTACGAAAGCCATTTTCCCCATCTCTCAGCACCGGTTTGAGACTAGCCGCACTGGCGTCCGCCTTTTCGATATTCGCCACCGGAGCCGTTGCCTCGAGCATGACGCTCTCCAAGATCGAGAGCGCTCTTCAGGCAGGACAGCGCCAGTCGATTCGCGACCTTTACAAGCCGGTTGAGTACATGGTTCCGATGCGTGACGGCACCAAGCTGTACACCATTGTCTGGCTCCCTTTGGGTAAGCCTGGCAAACATCCCATTCTTATGGAGCGGACTCCATACGGAGCGGGAAGCCCGTCCACGGGCCCGCGCCGAGCTTACAAGGAGTTGGTGGACGCAGGTTACATCCTCGCCTTTCAGGATGTCCGAGGAAAGGGCAAGAGCGAAGGCAAGTTTGAGAACGTTCGCCCTCAACTGAAGCCCAGTCAGAAGGGGATCGACGAGTCAACAGACACTTACGACACCGTCGACTTCTTGATCAACAACGTTTATGAAACGAACGGAAATGTTGGCCTCTGGGGAATTTCTTACCCCGGGTTCTACGCGGGCGTAGGGGCCATCAACAATCACCCGAATTTGAAGGCGGTTAGCCCCCAAGCACCGGTCACCGACTGGTTCCTGGGTGACGACGTCCACCATAACGGCGCATTCTTCATTCAAGAATCGTTCGACTTCATGGCGAACTTCGACATTCCCCGCGGTGGTCAGCGCCCTGTGATCGATCGAGGTGGAAAGTCGGCTTATGACTTCTTCCTAGAAACAGGTGCGGTTAGAAACTTTGACGAGAAGCACTACAAGGGTCTCGTCGAGTTCTGGAAGGAGATCATGGAAAACGGTACCTACAACGACTTCTGGAAGGATCGCTCGCTCTCGAGAAACTTCAAGAACGTGAATTGCGCGGTGCTAACCGTAGGCGGCTGGTTCGACAAGGAAGACATGTGGGGCGCCCTAAACCTCTACAAGTACGGCGAGCGCCAAAACCGAGGAATCGACAACTTCCTCGTCATGGGGCCGTGGTCGCATGGTCAGTGGAGCGGCGGTACGGCTGGAAATCTGAACGAAGTTCCGTTTGGACATCTCACGGGTCGGTACTACCAAACCAACCTAGAGTTCCCGTTCTTTGAGCGCTATCTGAATAACAAGAAAGAGGTCGCCAAACCGGCCGAGGCAGCGATCTTTGAAACCGGAGCCAACGCTTGGCACGAGTTTGCGACCTGGCCTCCGAAGGGCACCAAGAGCGTCGATCTCTTCTTGGATGCCTCGACGGGCAAAGTTGCTTTCAGCAAGCCAAGCACGGCATCTTCGGCGAAGTACGTGAGCGACCCGGCCGCACCGACTCCCTACCTGGAAGATTGGAAGACCAACCGACGCGCACCGGGCGACTGGTTGATTCGCGACCAAAAGTGGGGCATCGACCGAAAGGACTCGGCTGTTTTC
>CAYYJX010000023.1:8088-41075 GCA_964471545.1 uncultured Fimbriimonas sp.
GGGTTAAGACCACCGGGACCGATGCGGATTTCGTGGTGAAGCTCATCGATGTCTTCCCTGCCGATGACGCAACCAAGTCTGCGTCTGGCACCCGCACGATGGCGGACTACCACCTCATGGTTCGATCCGACATCTTCCGGGGCAAGTTCCGAAACTCCTTCGAGAAACCAGAGCCGTTCAAGCCGGGTCAACCCACACGAGTGAAATTCAAGCTGAACGACATCATGCACACCTTCAAGAAAGGGCACCGGATTCTCGTGCAGGTGCAGAGCTCTTGGTTCCCGATTGCGGATCGGAACCCGAATGTCTTCACGGACATCTATTCGGCTCCGGATTCGGCGTACAAGGCCGCCAACATTGAGATCCTTACGGGTGGCGCGAGCGCGAGTAAGCTTGTACTGAACGCCTTCCCCAAGATCAAGTCGGGATTGATTCCGACGAACCTCTAAGGGCGCTCTGTAAGGTTCGCTAAAAAGCGCCCTCTGGTTCCTGAACGAATCGGAGGGCGTTTTTGTCTTGGAAACGATGCCTTACTCGGCGTCGAGATCAATTTTGCGAGTGCAGCAGAACGCGGCTACCGATGCCACGCACAGCAAAAAGCCGCACGTCGAACGCAGATATCGCGATTGGTCTTCTGGAGCGGCGGTGCGAATGTCCGCGGCACGGACCACTTCCTCGGCAGAACGAAGGGAGCGGGAAGTATCTGGCTGGATGACAATGGAGCCGATGCCGATCAAGAGAAGTACAGCGGCGATAAACCGGACGATTGTCTTATCTCCGAGAACGTGTTCCATAGCAAACCTCTTTCAAATATGGAAAGAACGAACTGTCTCTACGCACTTCGGAAGGCAGGATCATCGGGCACATGCGCTGCAGGACGGGTTTCACGCTTGTTGAGCTTTTGATCGTGATAATCATTATCGCGGTCTTGGCGTCCGTGGCCGTTCCGAAGATCACCCACGGCCGACGGGCATCTCACGAATCATCGCTGAAGTCGAAGCTACGAACGGTTCGAGATGCGGTCGAACGCGCCAGATCTGACACCGGTTTGTATCCCGCCAATCTTGCCGACCTGTGCAAAACCAACGCGCCGAGCAAGATGATGAACCAGAGCGGAAACTCGGTTTCTGTTCCGGCCGGTACCTGGCAAGGACCGTATTTGGACGATCGAACCGCGGGAATCCACGATAACGGAAAGGACTTGTTTGACCCCGTTTGCGGGGGGACGTTCGACTACGAGAAGTCCGGCAAACACATTGGACGAGTGAAGGCTTGTGCCTCCGGCAAGGCACTCGATGGAACGGACTTCGAGGACTGGTAAAGAAAAACTCCCGGGAGCCTGTTTGGCTACCGGGAGTTTTCAGTTTGCGAGTGTAAGCGGACTTACTTCTCTTCTTTGAACTCTGCGTCGATGACGTCGCCCTCTTGAGGACCTTCTTGTGCGGGTGCACCTTGGTCTCCAGCTTGAGCGTAGAGCTTCTCTGCGATCGAGTGACTCAGTTGCTCCAGAGCGTTGAACGCCTCTCGAATCTCGACTTCGGTTCCGTTCTGAACGGCCTTTCGGACCGCCTCGATCTTCTCCGTCGCCGATTGTCGAGTAGCCTCGTCGACCTTGTCGCCTGCGTCCTTCAGCGTCTTTTCGGTCTGAGAAGCAAGGGCGTCTGCCTTGTTCTTCAGCTCCGCGAGCTCTTGGATCTGTCGATCTTGATCGGCGTTCATCTCCGCTTCGCGGACCATTCGCTCGATCTCATCCCGGTTTAGGTTGCCCGAACCCGTAATGGTGATCGCCTGCTTCTGACCTGTTCCCTTTTCTTGTGCGGCAACGTTGAGGATGCCGTTGGCATCGATGTCAAACGTGACCTCGATCTGCGGAACGCGTGCCGGAGCCGGAGGAATCCCACCCAGGTGGAATCGACCAAGTGACTTGTTGTCCCGAGCCATCGGCCGCTCGCCTTGAAGAATGTGAATCTCCACTTCCGGCTGGTTGTCTGCAGCCGTGGTGTAGATCCGGCTCTTCTTGGTCGGGATCGTCGTGTTGCGATCGATGACCTTGTCGAAGATGCCGCCTTGGGTTTCAACACCGAGCGAAAGCGGCGTGACGTCGAGAAGAACGATGTTCTTTACTTCTCCGCCAAGAACTCCCGCTTGGATGGCTGCTCCGATTGCCACGACTTCGTCCGGGTTCACCGATCGGTTCGGCTCTTTGCCCGTAAGGTTCTTGACGAGCTCTTGGACCTGCGGCATTCGCGTAGAACCACCGACTAGGATGACCTCGTTAATGTCGGTTGCCTTCAGCTTTGCGTCTTCAATGGCTTGGAAGAAAGGCTTCTTCACTCGCTCCATCAGATCCGAGGTCAGCTCTTCGAACTTGGCTCGGGTGAGAGTGAGGTCAAGGTGCTTCGGTTCGTTGTCGACTGCCGTGATGTACGGCAGGTTGATCTGCGTCGACATTTGGCTAGAAAGCTCGATCTTGGCGCGCTCACCTGCTTCTCGCAGACGCTGAACAGCGGCTCGATCCTTCATCAGGTCCACTCCCTGATCCTTCTTGAACTCAGCAGCCAACCAGTCGACGATCTTGTTGTCAAAGTCGTCTCCGCCGAGGTGGCTGTCGCCTGCGGTCGAACGGACTTCAAAAACGCCTTCACCAACGTCAAGAACCGATACGTCGAAAGTTCCACCGCCAAGGTCGAATACCAGGATGGTCTCGTTCGCCTTCTTGTCCAAGCCGTAAGCCAGCGATGCGGCAGTCGGCTCGTTGATGATTCGAAGAACCTTGAGACCTGCGATCTCGCCTGCGTTCTTGGTAGCGGTTCGCTGTGCGTCGTTGAAGTAGGCCGGAACGGTAATGACGGCTTGATCCACCGTCTCGCCAAGGTAAGCCTCCGCGTCTGCCTTCAACTTCTGAAGGATCATCGCGCTCACCTCTTCCGGGGTTAATTCCTTGTCAAGCGCGGGCACGAATGCAACCGCCTGACCGCTCTTTCCGGTCCGTACCTTATAGCTGATGCGGCTCGATTCGGAACCCACCTCGTTCAGCGTGTGGCCCATGAACCGCTTGATAGAGTAAATCGTGTTATCGGGGTTCACCACCGCTTGTCGCTTTGCGGTGACACCGACGAGTCGCTCGCCGTTCTGCTTGAATGCGACAACGCTCGGGCAGGTGCGCGATCCTTCGGAGGTGCTAATGACGACGGGTTCGCCACCCTCCATCACCGCCACGACCGAGTTAGTCGTTCCTAAGTCAATTCCAACCGTTTTTCCCATTCTGTTTTCCTAATCTGATTGTGCTAGAGGCAAACCACTTGAGCCTTTCACACTCAATTGTTCAGAACGATTATGACAGAAAAAGGGTTCCACTCTCACGAGTGAAACCCTGAAAATTCTCAGAAACGGGTTACAGGCGTCCAGATTGGGACGGATCGATGGTCACCGGAGCAGTCGTTGATGAGGCGGAAGGCTTATCGGCAAACGCCATCGCCGTTTCAAAGTCTCTTCCTGGTTTTGGCTTCCCGATCACCACCAAACGATCCCCCCTAGACAACGTCGCAAGGTCGATCGCTTCGGATGGCAGGTAAAGCGACCTCACCCCATCTGTGCCCAGATTCAGCACTTTTCGCTGAGGTTTGGTGACCACTTTGGTTTTGCCAGACTTCTCCGTTTCGGAAATGACGAAGCCGTAGATCTGGTTCTTCTCTAAATCGATTCGTTCGAAATGAAGGTCGATTCTCTTCATTCCGCCCCCCGGCAGCGTATCTGGGAAGACCAGAACAGGCTTTGCGTCTTCAATCTTCTTGGCCGCCATCAACGATGAGTACGCGTTCACAGTCCCGAACCCGGCGACATTGAGCTCGAAATGAAGGTGCGGGATCGTCTGCTCGGCGTTGCCACTATCGCCGTTGTAGGCGACGAACTGCCCCGCTTCCACCCGGTCTCCAGACTTGAGACCAGGGGCAAACGTGAACTCCGGTCCTGCCTTTCCATCGTCCGTTCCCGGTGTGTCGTTGTTGAGATGGATGTAGGTGCATGAAACCCCGTTGTCGCCGATGATCGAAAGTGAATCACCGCCGAGATAAATCGTGCCGGCGATCGCCGCAACCAACGGACGCATCTTTTCGGCGGGTAAGTCCTGGCCCATGTGCTTTCGCTTGCCACCATCGCGCGGAGCCCCGAAAGTATCGGACCACTTCACGGGGCCAAGAACCGGAAAGACGAGAGGAACGATCGGAGCCCCTTTCTTATCCAAGGGCCATTCCGGGAAATCTTGCTTTGGAGGGTTTTCTTCCTGTAGCACTCGCATGTTGCCGCCCGTCATCTGCTGAGAAACAGCATCCTCAGATCGCGGGGTTGCAGGGGCGACGGGGGCAGAATCGTTGAAGATCGTATCGAAAACCGTACTCACATTCCCCGTTTGGGTCTCCACCTGGGCGTAGACAACGGTGAGCCCCTTCGGACC
This sequence comes from uncultured Fimbriimonas sp., assembly GCA_964471545.1. Lineage (GTDB taxonomy): Bacteria > Armatimonadota > Fimbriimonadia > Fimbriimonadales > Fimbriimonadaceae > Fimbriimonas. The sequence continues at coordinate 12,542 of CAYYJX010000023.1, forward strand.
GGGCAGATAGAGTTGGCGCGAAGACTGGAAGGGCTCCCAAGCGGTCCATTCCGCCCCATCGTACGAGAACCTTACGCGAGCGGTCCGTTCGAACCCGTTGAAGGTGGCAGTGACGTTCCGCTTGGTGGTGATCGCCGCCTCGTTGTTTAGAACGAGCGTCATCGTTTCGGTCGATCGACCGAAAACTTGCACCATGATGGTCCCGCGTTTACCCGCCGCGATGCCGACGCCCGTCTCAACGTATTTCGGTTCGAGGATATTCGCCTTGTGACCGGGCGAGTCCATCCAGAGCTTCGTCGCCGAATCTGCGGTCCGGGCTCCCATCACGATGTTCTCTCCGACTTGGGTGTACCGATATCCTGCAGATTCCGCGCGTTGCCAGGGCTGCACACCCTCTGGATTGGCGTGAGCGAAATAGCCACGTCGCGCCATATCTTCAGCATGAGCCTGCGCAATCCGCATCAAAGTCCCGTTGGCTCGAAGCGGGCGGGCCCCTGCCTTCAAGCGCTCAAGGTTCGTCCGTTGGATGACCTCGTAGCGCGGGGCTTCCTTGCGAACAGAGGGCGGAACGTCGGCAGAGAAAGCAGGTGCTCCGTATTGGGCGGCTGCCAGTGCTGAGCCCGCGAAAACCCCAACACATAGATACGACCAGATCTCCTTTCTTCTCATTCCTCTCCTGCTACAAGCCCTCGCTGCGGACGAACCAACTTCCCTGGCATTAAGACGAACAACCCCATCCCTTGGCATTTGCAAGATTGAACCGTGCCATCCAAAAACCTGCAGTGACAAACCTCACACTGCACTCCGATCCAAGTCAAAGCCTAGGACCGACTAAGGGACCGTCGCCGCTTTCAGAAGGCTCAGTGCAGAGAAGCGTTCGAATGAACGAGCGATTCCACTTCTTCTGCCGAGGCATCTGTGGATCGATCGATGGCCGAATCCTCGCGAACGACTGATTTTGTGTCGGGAAGTCGAGCTGGAACGAGGGTCGATACACCCGGTTCCTGCATCGTGACGCCTAACCAAGTTGGGGCAACCTCGATGGTCACCGGGTTGTGAGTGATCACGATGAACTGTATCGACTTGCTGAATTCGGCGAGAAGACCCGCAAATCGCTCCACGTTGCGACCGTCGAGCGGAGCGTCCACCTCGTCCAATACCACCAGCGGCGCCGGTTTCACTTTGAGAAGTGAAAACAGAAACGCCGAAGCGCAAAGCGATCTTTCTCCACCCGAAAGGAGTTGAAGCGGCTGTTTTCTCTTGCCGGGCAGTTGAACCGAGATATCGACGCCGGACTCCAAAACTTTCTCGGTATCGGTGAGAGAAAGCTCGGCGCTGCCACCACCAAACAACTGGGTGAAGAGTTCAGAAAAAGCGACTCGTACTTGCTCGAAAGTCGTGAGGAACTTATCCCGCGTCAGCTTGTCCAACTCGGCGATCGAGCTTTCGACCTGCTTGATTCCCCCTAAAATGTCTTCGAGTTGAACGGAAAGTTCTTCGTACCGCTGCGTCAAACGCTCGTAGGCCTCGATCGCGCCTACGTTCACATCGCCCATCGCGCGAATCTCTCTTCGCAGTCGACCGACCACTGTCGCCGCATCCGCAGGGACCTCGTGTTGCCCTTCCTGTTCTAAGGCGTCGCCCTCGGACAGTCCGTAGGCGTCCATCAATCGTTCGGCAGCATTGGCACGTTTCGATTCAGCTCGCGCTCGGGCCAACTCGGAACGGTGATTCGCCTCCCCAAGAGACATTGCCGTCGCGCGCGCCTCTTTGGACTCTTCGGTCAAACGGAGACTCGTTTCGAGAAGGGTTCGTCGCTCGCCTTGGAGACGCGTGAGCTTGGATTCAATCTTCTCTCGCTCTTGGAAGGACTCGGAGAGCTTGGTCTTGAGGTCTTCAATGTGTAGAAGAACCTTCTGGCGCTCCGGCTCTAGGTTGTCGATACGCTTGCTGCGATGCTCTTTGGCATCTTTCGCGGCTTGAAGACGGCGCTCGGCGGCTGTGAGACGTAAGTGCGCTTGGTAGACCCGATTCTTAGAGTCTTTCAATCGACCTTCGAACTGTTCGGCGTCGGCGCTTTTGGCGGCAACCGACTTGAGGATCTCGTCTCGCTTCTCCTCAAGTTCGGCGAGGTTCACTGCTTGCGGGATCTCAGCCTCGACTTGCTTCAGTCGGCCCATCTCCGCTACCAGTCGATCCCGATCTCGGAGCGCCCCATTACGTTCTGAAGCCAACCCGTCTCGGTAAACCTGGGCCTCTTTCAGCGGGACTTTGATCTTGCTCAGTTCAGCTTCTTTTGCAACGACGGCATCCTGAGCCTGTTGAACCTGAGAATTCCGCTTTTCGTTGCGGGATTCGTACTGACCGATGATCTTATTGACTCGTTCGAGACTTTCTTCGATTTCGGCTAGGTCGGCTTTCCGCTGCACCAGACCGTAGCCTTGCCGAGCCTGCTTGCCACCCGTGACTGCACCACTAGAGTGAACGACTTCGCCGTCGAGGGTCACCATTCGGCTCCACCCGTACGTTTTTGCTAGGGCAAGCGCATGATCGATCGTTTCAACTACGACGATCCTTCCCAGAAGACTATTGATCACTGGGCGAACACGCTGCTCGCAATCTACGAGCTTCGAAGCCAATCCGACAACGCCTGGCTTCATGAGAACCTGCTCGAGTTCCCGGGTTGGGTCACTCGGTCTCATTAGTGAGATCGGTTGGAAAGTCGCTCGTCCCGCTTGATTCTCCTTCAGATATCGAATGGCTGCCTTAGCGTCGGATTCATGATCAACGATCAGATCGTTAGCCGAGGCGCCGAGAGCCGTTTCAATGGCAAGGGCAACCTCTTTATCGGCTTCGATAACTTCGGCAACCGCTTCATATCGCCCGTTCAGATGCCCTCGTTCGCAGGCTTCAAGAACCGCTCGCGCCCCCTGACTCATGCCCTCGTGAGTCTCAAGCGTGGCTTCTATGCCCCGCTTTCGCCCCTCCAACGAAGCTCGTTCGCTCATGGCTCGGCGAACTTCTTGAAGGTCGGTTTCCTCCGATTCGCGCACGGCCGCGATTTCGGTTCTGTACGCCTCAATCTCGGCAATCAGCGCGTTGCGCTTTGTCTCGTACTCTTGAAACTCCGATTCGGCTTCCTCAAGGGCCCCCTCGAGATCGGGCAAGGACTTTTCGATCCCGTCGAGCTCTTTATGGGCGGCCTGAAGTCGATCATTGCGCGCTTGAGACTCCGCCTCTAGCTTCAAACGGAGCCGATCGGCGGCTCGGGCTTGATCCAGAACACGTTCTGCTTCTTTGAGAGCGGCGCGAAGCTGTTGAGCCTCCGTATCGATGCCCGCACCTTCTGTCGAGATTCGCTCAAGCTCTTCGGACTCTCGGGCGTGATCGGATCGAGCCTCGGCAAGCTCTTTATCGGCTAGGTCGATTCGCTCGTCGTCTTGCCCAGAATCGGTTCGGAGGTTCTGTTCGGTTTCGGCCAGAGCGGCAAGTTTCTGTTCGCTCAACCGAATGTCGGCTTCTAAACGCTCGATCGCGGTGAGCAACTTCTGTTGGAGCCCACGGACGTCGTCCATCTCCAGTTCCAGAGAGCTGATGGACTCTCCGGTGGACTTCACTTCTCGGTCCAGCTTCTCGGCTCGATCCTGCTCTTGCTTCAGCAACCGAAGCGACTCTTGGATGCGAGCTTCCAACTCCTCGGACTCCCGCACCGCTGCACATAGCTCGTTAACAAGCAAGCCAAGCTCGACTTCGCGTAGCGAGGCAACAAGGCTCTTGTAGCGAATCGCGAGTTCCGCTTCCTCTCGCATAGGATCGCGTTGCTTCTCGATCTCAGCGAGAATGTCGCTCACGCGGCTCAGATGTTCTTGAGCCTGAGAAAGACGCTTGAGCGACTCTACTTTGCGGTTTCGATAGCGTTGAACACCTGCTGCCTCATCGATCCAACCCCGACGATCTTCAGCACTCGCCGCGAGTGCTTGGTCGATCTCCTTTTGGCCCACGATCGCGTAGCCCGCACGCCCAAGACCGGAGTCGGCAAGCAGCTCCAAAACGTCTCGCTGGCGCACCGATTGTCGGTTGATGAAGTAATCGCTGTCTCCGGCGCGGGTCAATCGTCGCGTCAGCCACACTTCAGAGGCGTCCACAGGCAGCGCGCCGTCTTCATTGTCGAAACAAAGGGAGACCTCCGCATAACCAACCGCTCGTCGCTTGGTGGATCCGCTGAAGATAACGTCTTGCGAGTGGGCCGCGCGCAAGTGTCGCGAGTTGACTTCTCCCAGACCCCACAGCATGGCGTCGACAAGGTTGGACTTGCCGCAACCGTTCGGACCCACAACCGCAACGATCCCTCCATCGAGATCGAATTCCGTTTTGTCGGCGAAGGTCTTAAAACCGAACAGTTTGACCCGTTTAAGACGCATGGCGAGAGAAGATCGCTAAGGATACACCTTCAGAGTGCCGATGATCCTACCGGTAAGTGCCCTTTTATAGGGTGAATGAGGGAATGAGAGTGCCTAGAAACGTATCCATGTTGTTGTCGGCGATGACCGTCTTGGGAACCGCTGCGATCGTTGGCGCCGGAGCCCCCATGGGACCGCAGTCGTCCAAGGGCGCGCCGCCGGAAGTTCACAAGAAGCTCCAGACGCTCTACGACAAGATGGGTCGCCTGGCTAAGACGAAAAACGTGAACGGCCTCGTCGCTGTCTTCACTCGCACAGCCACTTCCGACTTCCTCTATTACGACAAGCAGGGCTATTCCAAGGACCGCGGCGAGATGTCCAAGGACATGAAGAAGCAGTTCCAAATGGTAACCAGCGTCGCCACCACGACCAATAAGATCGTCAAGATCAAGCCTGCCAAGAACGGCTACAACGTCACCGTCAAGTCGGTTTACGACATGAAGGCTCGAAACCCTTCGACTGGGAAACCAATGCGAATCCAAGGCAACTCGATTTCAATCGACACTTGGGTAAAAGTGGGTTCGGACCTGAAACTGAAGCAGGTTGAGATCACTCGCGAGTCGTACATGATCGACGGCAAGAAAGTGGACTAACACCGCGACGAGAGCATTTCCCGAAACCCTCTTCATCCATTCCGATTTATATTGGAATGGATGAAGAGGGTTTCTTTGTTGACGGCTCTGACTGGAGTCGCAGTTTTGTCGCTTTCCGCCTTATCGCTTGCGGATGCCAAAGGTGAGATCTCGAAGGCGTACGATGCGCGACTTAAGCTCTTTAAGGCAAGGGACGCCGCGGGTCTTTCCAAGCTTTTCACAGACCTCACCACGGAAGACGTTTCCATGGAGGGAACGGGAATGGCTGGAATGAAGAAGGCCGAAATGGCGAAGATGATCAAGTCTCAGTTGAGCTTGGTTCAAAGCGTAAAGGGAGGGTCCATGACTCTTGGGAAGTGGAAAATCGAGGGGGACACCGCAACCGTGGAAGCCACAGAAAAGATGGAGTTCACGATGGCCAATCCTGAGAATGCTAAGAAGCCGATGGTGATGAAAGGGACCACCATTAGTTCAGACACCTGGGTGAAGTCCGGTGGGAAGTGGAAGTTGAAGAAGGTGAAGGTCCTCAAAGAGGAATACACCGTCAACGGCAAGAAACTTGGCGCGGCGTGAACCACGCTTAGAAACTGCCTTCAGCTCAGTGGGCGAGACACGTCGAAAACATCGGTCTCGTCCACATACTCTGCGCCGCCCAGCCTACCGATCAACCGGATAGGATCCGTTTTGAACTGCTCTATCGGTTGAGAGAGGTGCAGTCGAACAACCTCTCCGATAACGTAACGTGCGGCACCCACGCCTTCACCGTGCTCGACGATTTGGTGAAGTTTGCACTCAAGGGAAGCAAGGCTCTCCCCTACTCGCTCCGGCTTCACTAAATCGGACTTGAGAGGCGTCAGCCCGGAAAGCTCCCACTCATCGGTTTCGAACGGCACAGAGCGTCCGGCTTCGTTCATTGGGTCGATCATCTGACGATGAACCGTGTTCACGACGAACTCGCCCGTTTCCCGAATGTTTCGAAGCGAGTCCTTTTCACCGCGACTTCCTAGCACGGGTGAGAAAACGATGGACGGAGGATTGGTTCCGCCCAACATGAAAAAGCTGAATGGCGCTAAGTTTCGAATGCCCAGGGCACTCACCGAAGAGACAAGCGCGATCGGCCGCGGGTGGACGATAGAGGTCAACAATTCATACAGAGCGTTTGGAGACAACTCCCCGGGCATCAGGCTCGATTGAAGATCGCTTGTATTCATTGTCTTTTGGTTCTACGTTGCCTTATAACGCTCGAACATCGTAAATATTCCACTTTCTTTACATTTTTTCTGATTATCAGTAGATATCTAGAAACAATTATCGAACATAATCTTCTCAATAACGGAGAACCGTCATGAGCCACCAATATTCTTATACCAATCGAGAGGATCGCGCCAATCAGGCTGCGATGCTCGATTGCGTGGTGGACTCGGGCAGTAACTCCCCTCGGGGCATATTCTCCGATAGTCGAGCCAACTAAGCGCAAGCGGCCTTTCGACTCCCCGAACCCACCATTGTTCCGCAGGTGTTCTTGCATTTTCTGACCTCGGTCTGCATGCTCGAACCACTCTGCTCTCACCCTCACTCGACCTTGCCTCGACCTTTCGAGCAAGTTCACTCGACCATGAAAACACAGGACAAACCACCATGAAAATCATTGATGAAGTACCGATCTGGGGAGACCCGATCTTTCCGGAAGCGCTGAAGCAGATTCAAAATGCTCGATACACTGGGGCAACCCACATGGCACTGATGGCCGACCACCACGTTGGCTACGGCGTGCCGATCGGCGGAGTTGTGGCTTATGAGGACCGAATCTCTCCAAGCGGTGTTGGTTACGACATAGCTTGCGGAAACAAAGCGGTTAAGCTTGATGTGGATGCGAAGAAGGTTCGTGCTCAAATCCATAAGATCATGGATGAGGTTGTTAAAAAGATCTCATTCGGCGTCGGAAGAAAGAACCAAGATGAGACAGTGGATCACGCACTGTTCGATTCAGACTTGTGGCTACTTCCGCACATGAAACGACTTAAGGAGAAAGCACAAGAGCAACTAGGCACGGTCGGAAGTGGCAACCACTATGTGGACATTTTCGTCGACGAATCCGAGAACATTTGGGTTGGAGTTCACTTCGGCTCACGTGGTCTGGGACACGGCATTGCGACGCACTACATGGACATCGCGAAGGCGAAGGGACATGAGCATGCGCACATTACGTGGCTCCATCAGGACTCGGAAGAGGGTGCAGAGTACATCGAGTGCATGAACCTTGCCGGGCAATACGCCTACGCGGGTCGGGACTGGGTTTGCCAACGAGTCGCAAAGATTCTGGGCGGGAAGATTGTGGAAGAGGTTCACAACCACCACAACTTTGCTTGGAAGGAGAACCACTTTGGACGAGATATGTGGGTGGTCCGGAAGGGCGCAACACCGGCGTTTCCCGGACAAAAGGGGTTCGTTGGCGGCTCGATGGGTGAGGAGTCGGTGATTCTGGAAGGGATCGAGGACGAAGATGGAAAGCACTCGCTTTACTCAACCGTCCACGGAGCCGGCCGGGTCATGTCCCGAACTCAGGCAACAGGCCGAGACCGACGCGGAAAATCGAAGCCGGGCGTGATTGGAGCCATCCATCCGGATGCCATGAAGCGCTGGCTGCAAGATGCCGGAGTCGTGTTGCGGGGCGGAGACGTCGACGAGGCGCCTCAAGCTTACAAACGGTTGAACCACGTGCTCAACCATCACGCGAACAGCGTGAAAATCCTGCATCGGCTGAAGCCACTGGGCGTAGCGATGGCAGGAGCGGGGGAATACGACCCGTACAAAGACTAAAACGGACACGACCTTCGAGACTCACTCGAGGGTCGTGCGCGTTTCGACGGGTGAGAAGACCGAGGGTTACAGACCGTAGGAAAGCCCCATCGCGTCCCGAACCATTCTCATGGTCTCAGCGGCCACTTCGGTTGCTTCTTCCCTACCCTTCGCCAGAATTTCCAGAATTGCTCCATCGTCCAGAGCCGCGCGTCGCTCGCGGATCGGTCGGAAGTATTCGTTAACCGCTTCAATGCACTCGGTTTTGTTCTGCATGCACCCGCGCTCGCCCGCTCGATCCTCTTCCCAGAGCGGTTGCCAGTTCGGATGGTAGATCTTGAGATACTGGCAGACGGCACAACCCTCCGGAATTCCGGGATCGGTCTTTCGCATCTTCGTGGGCGTGGTGTACGCCGATTTGATCTTCTTCGCCGTGTCGTCTTCGGTGTCGCTCAGATAGACGCAGTTGTCATACGACTTGGACATTTTGCGCATGTCCAATCCAGGGAGCTTGGCGCGGCTCTCGTCTTCCGGAATCATGTACTTGAATGCGGGGAAAACTTCCTGGTTGTAGAGCCGATTGAATCGCCCACCGATATCGTTTCCGATCTCAAGGTGCGGGGCTTGATCGCGACCAACGGGCACACCCCAAGGTCGGTACAGCAGAATGTCCGCGGTTTGTAGAACCGGATAACCAAGCAGACCGTAGGGTTCGCGCTCGGCTACACCAATGTCTTGCTGCTTTTCCTTGTAGGTTGGATTCCGCTCTAACCAGCCGAGTGGGGTCATCATCGAGAACAGCAGGTGCAGTTCCGCATGCTCCTTCACTTGGCTCTGGATGAAGATGGTGCTCTTCTCCGGGTCGATACCGGCTGCAACGTAGTCTTTTGCGACCTCAATGGCGTTTCGACCCACCTCTGGAGCTTGCTCATACATGGTCGTAAGGGCGTGCCAGTCGGCAACCATGCAAAACATCTTGAACCCCTGGTTCTGGAGTTCAACCCAGTTACGGAGCGCCCCTTCGTAGTTTCCAATGTGAAGACGGGGGTTGCTGGAGCGCATTCCGCTGAGAATGCGCCTTTCGTTGGTTGATTGATCGTTGCCCATGCGACTCGGCACAGTTTAACCGAGGAGCGCACCGCTTTTCTAAATCGTGGGTTCTACAACGTCTTGCCGATGAGAAGGTCCGTGAAGAAGTTGTGGAACGGTCCGATGATCGAGGTCAGTACGCCGGAGCTTGGGAGTAGCACGAGGATGAGGAGAATCAGCGTTCCCGGCCCCTGATTGAACCGGTACCACTGAATCCGGTACTTCTCTGGCATCAACAACCCGAGCAGCCAGTGACCGTCAAGCGGTCCCAACGGAATAAGGTTGAACAGGAACAGCGAAACGTTGATGAACACCCCAGACAGACAGAAGACCATGAGATAGGGTCCCCCAACTCCGCCCGTGGCAATGATGATTCGAAGAATCACCGCGTAAAGCGAAGCCTGGAGCAAGTTGGAAATGGGTCCCGCCGCAACCGCCGCAAAGTGGTCCCAGCGCGGGTTTTTCATCCGCTCGGGACGCATCGGGACGGGTTTGCCCCAGCCGATACCGAATCCCGAGAACACGGTGATCGCCATGAAAAGAGTTCCCATGGCATCGAGATGCTTCAAAGGGTTGAGGGTCACCCGACCAAGCATCCGGGGCGTATCGTCTCCCGCCAGGTCTGCAAACTTGGCGTGTGCAAATTCGTGAATGGCGATCGAGAGAAGAATCACCACCAGCGAGATCAGCTTGAATTCGAGGCTGTCTGGATTAAACGGCATGGACTTTACACCGTCTCCCGTCGGAACAGATCGTCCCAACTTTCCCGTTCGGCGAGCGTCCGAAACGAACCATCGAGTTGGACAAGCACAACGGCCGGTCTCGGGAATCGGTTGTAGTTGCTCGCCATGGAAGAGTTGTAGGCCCCGGTCGATAGCACCTGGAGCAGGTCGCCGACAGCAAGGTCTCTGGGTAGAGATACGTCGGCAAATAGGCGATCCGTTTCACAGTGACGACCGCTGACCGTTACCACCTGTTCGCCAATAGGTGCCCCAAAGGCTGCTCCCGGACCATCGGTCACATACTCCCAAGCCGGATCGCGCTTCACCACCCGCTCCACGGTGTATTGCGCGCTGTAAAGTGCTGGGCGGGGGTTGTCGCTGACGCCCCCGTCCACCGAAACGTAGGTGCGCTTTGCGCCATCGGTCATTTCAATCGTCTTGATCACACCCACTTCGTAGAGAGTCACACCCGCCTCTCCAACCAGAGCCCTTCCTGGCTCTTGGGCAACGATGGGATCAAGACCACTTCCCTCCAAAATCTTCGCCACGGCGTCTAGCACCAGCGGGCAATACTCCTCGATGGTCATCGGGTCGTCCGCGTCGACGTACTTCACACCGAGCCCGCCACCCACGTTGATGTAGCTGATCTCAAAATTCAGTTCGTTCTTGAGGCGAGCCGCAAACTCCGCAATGGCTTCCCCGCCCTGTCTTTGTGCGGTTGGATCAATCAGCTGCGAACCGACATGGCAGTGGACGCCAACCAGGTTCAGACCCGCCGCCAAACACCGTTTGGCCGCCTCTAAGGCGGACCCGTCGGTGATGTTGAACCCAAATTTGGTGTCGGCCTGACCTACGCGGATCTTTTCGTGAGTCTTGGGATCGACACCAGGAGCAAGCCGAAGAACACACTGCGGACCTTTCGAATCGCCCTTGAGTTCCTTGAGTCGATCGATTTCCTCGAAGTTATCGATCACAAAAATGCCCACACCGACCTGCAAACCGTAAGCAACCTCCGATCGGAGTTTGTTGTTGCCATGGAACACGCACTTGTCAGCGGGAACGCCCGCCAGCATCGCTGCCCGCAGTTCACCCTCGCTGGCAACATCGATCCAGCAACCCTCTTCGTATGCGATTTTCAGGAGTCCAAGCGTCGAGTTGGCTTTGCTGGCGTAGCAAATCTGAGACTTGGAATTGGCCTTAAGGGATGCCTCTCGATAGCGGCGAATGCGATCGCGGAAAGTCTTTTCGTCGATCACGTAAAGCGGCGTTCCGTATTTCTCTGCCAGTTCACGTGCTTGTGATTCCACCAAGCGAAAACGAGAGTCGGCACGAGTCGCAGGAGCCATTCCGCCTCAGAGTATAGCCCCCGCTCGCCGCGCCCCCTCGCAAGGATAATCAGGATGCCAAAATGGATCCTATGAAGCGAGTGGTGGTCTTGGGGAGTACGGGCAGTATCGGTACTCAAACTCTCGACATTGTTCGAATGTTCCCAGACCGCCTGAAGGTTGTGGGGTTAGCGGCGGCTCAAAGCCGTGACCTGCTGAACCGGCAAGCCTCTGAATTCGGAGTGGATCGAACGGTTCTTTTTGCCGAAGACGGCATGGAAGCAATGGTGGATCTCGCCACGATGGAGGAAGCCGATATCGTGGTGACGTCCGTCGCCGGCGTGATCGGATTAGAACCCACTTTTGCGGCCATTCAGGCAGGGAAAGCCATCGCTCTTGCGAGCAAGGAAGTTCTGGTGGCGGCGGGCGAAGTTGTCATGCCCATGTGCGAAAAGCACGGTGTTCTCATGACCCCGATCGACAGTGAACACAGCGCGGTTTTCCAGTGTTTACAGGGCTACTCCAACGATCAGATCGACAAGGTCATCCTTACGGCGAGCGGAGGGCCTTTCCGAGGCAAAACTCGCACCGACCTGGAGCAGGTTTCGCTTGAAGACACGTTGAACCACCCGACCTGGCGCATGGGTGGAAAGATCACCGTGGACAGTGCGACGCTGATGAACAAGGGTCTGGAGATGATCGAAGCCAGATGGTTGTTTGGCGTCGAGATGGATCAGGTGGACGTGGTGGTTCACCCGCAGAGCATTGTTCACAGCATGGTTCGGTTTACGGATGGGTCGGTGCTTGGTCAACTCGGCTGGCCCAATATGCGCCTGCCGATCGTCTACGCCCTGCTGTATCCAGAAAGACCCAGAAATGAGTTACCGATCTGGAATCCAGCGGACACTCCAACCCTTACGTTCGAGAAACCAGACACCGAAACCTTTCCTGCTCTCGATCTTGCTCGGGCGGCGGCAAAAGTCGGCCAAACCATGCCCGCAGCGCTCAATGCTGCCAATGAACACGTTGTTAACTGCTTTTTGAAGGGTCGATTGCCATTCCTTGGAATCCCGAAGGCCGTTGAATACGTTATGAATAAGCACGTCCCAACAGAAACCACTCTAGAGTCGATCCTCGAAACCGATCGATGGGCTCGAAGCTTGGCAGAGGATTGGGTTCGCAAGTTCGGTTCGCTATGACGATCGCTACCCTTGGACACTATCTGCTCACCGCGATCGTCTTCGTGGTCATCCTCGTTGTGCTTGTTGGAGCACACGAGTTGGGACACTACTGGTTTGCCCGCCTCTTCAAGATGAAGGTTGAAGAGTTCGCGATTGGCGTGGGTAAGCCGATTCTGTGGACGTTCGCAAAGCCGAAACAGCCTCTTCCCGGTGAAGAGAGCCACGTGGTCCCCTTCAATCTACGACCATATCCTCTCGGCGGGTTTGTTCGGATCTCTGGAATGGAGCCTCAAGAGAACGGCGAAGAGGTCGCCATCACTCACGGGTTCTTCAGCAAAGCTCCGTGGCAGCGAATCATTGTCCTGTTCGCCGGGCCCGTTTTTAGCGTTGTGGCAGGAATGATCGCACTTCTGCCGATCTATGCGACGATGGGTGTCACCCGGCAGGTGAATACCGTCGAAGGTCTTTTAAGCACCGGAGCGGCCTACAAAGCGGGCGTGCGACCCGGGGACAAGATTCTCGCCGTCGATGGCCAACGCGTAAAGATCGCGTTCGACGCCATTAAGGTTATTCGAGATTCGGGCGGAAAACCCGTCACCTTCCGAGTCCAGCGTGGGCCGCAGACGTTTGATCTCCAAGTCCAACCCGAGTACCAGAAGGAAGCGACTCCGGTTTTGGACGAGCGGATGCTTCCAACGGGAGACAATAAGCGCCAGTACAAGGTCGGAATGCTCTTCAAAACGGAGACGGTAAAGGTCTCCTTCTCGGAAGCGCTGGTTGCCACATACGAGGAGCCGAAGAGCGCGTTGATGGGAATGGTCGGCTTAATCCGTAATCCTCAGCGGGCAGAACAGCAAGCCGGAGGCGTGGTGACCATGGTGGCTGCCACCAGTGCCGTGGTCACGCAGGGTCTTGATCGGATTGTTTGGTTTGCCGCACTGCTTAGCATTTCCATCGGCTTCTTTAATCTGCTCCCGATCCCTCCCCTAGACGGTGGTCAGATGCTGATCGCCTTTCTTGAGATGCTTCGAGGTGGCAAGCGCCTGCCTTTGAAACTCCAGTTGGCAATCTTCCAAACGGGATTTTTCCTGTTGATCACGCTTTTTGTGAGCGTGCTTTTCTTGGACGTGAAGCGCCTTCGCGAGATGAGTTCCGCGTCAGCTTCCCCTCAAGACTCTCGACAAATAATAACTGCTGAGCCCAAGCGCTGAGCTCACCGAATCGCTCGCGGAACGTATCGGTTCCGATTCGGTACCGCGATTCGGTCACGGCTAGGCCCGTCCAATCTGGATAGTAAAGCCGCGTAAGGGCGGCCCAGATATGCGTGTCGATAGGCACCGACTCTCCCTGATCAAGCGCGAAGAGGCAAATACAATCGGCGAGTTTTCGACCGATGCCCGGCAGTTCCGAGAGGGCTCGCCACGCGTGCTGGTAGCCGGCCACTTTTAGCTGGGTAAACGCCCGCTCTTCGCTCCCCTCGCCTAGCCGCAAGAGTTCTCGACAGGCAAGCGGAATGGTTTTCCCTCTGTAGCCAAAACCCGCGCTGCGAAGCTCCACCTCGGAACAATCCGCAACTCGTGCAACAGTGGGAAATGAGCGGAGTGTTCGCTTGGTGTCCTCGTAGTGAAACTCCCCTACCGCTTCGCCCATTGCCTCTAACTTGCCCACGAGTTGACGGATTCGAAGGACGTTGTTATTCGAGGCGCAGAGGAAAGAGAGAAATGACTCTGCTGGGCTGAGAGGTCGCAAAAGGCGCAGGCCCGAGACCTTGGGGAGGCAAGCCGCGAACTCTGGTCCCCGTTCTAGGATTGCCCGGAGAACATCTTCTGCCCTGACATCCAGTCGAAGTAGACGGCGGAAATCCTCGACCGGGCGGTTCGCGAAGACAAGTACCGAGCCGTCCGCCGCCAGTGAGTGGGACTGGATGAAAAAGAAAGCTCCGCCATCGCATATGAGCCAGCCTCCGCCCACTGCATGCCACCGGAACATTTGACCACTCTCGGCGATCCGTCTCCAATCGGTGACTTCGCCTCGGAGGTCTAGGCGATACTCAAGCGGAAGAGTGGCAGAGCTCAAAAGAGGGTCGTCGGGACGTTCCCGCCCTCACTTTCGGCAGTCCCTATCGCGTGTTCATTGGGGACCATAGCCAAAAACTCGTCTTCGGTTAAGACCGCAACGCCAAGTTGCTCGGCTTTAGCGAGTTTGCTACCAGCCCCGGGGCCTGCTACGACATACGACGTTTTGGCACTGACCGAACCGCTCGCCTTGCCACCAAGTTTTCCAACGAGGTCCTCGGCGTCTTCACGCGTAAACTTCTCCAGCTTGCCCGTGAACACAAATATCTTGCCTTCAAAGGCCCCTCCTTCAGCGGCACCCGAAGGCTCGACCGGCGCCACGCCAGACTCTAAGAGGCGCCGGATCATCTCTCGATTGTCTTCGTCCTCAAACCACGTCCAAATCTCTGCCGAAACGCGAGGCCCAAACCCTTCCACCGACTGCAGTTCCTCCATGGAGAGGTGCTGAATCCGGTCTAACGACCGAAACGCTCGGACAAGGTCTTTCGCGGAACGCTCGCCAAGTTCGGGAACTCCTAAGGCAAAAAGAAACCTTTCTAGCGGGCGAGATTTACTCGCCTCGATAGCAGCTAGCAAGTTGTCTACTGACTGCTCGCCCAACTTATCCAGCAAAACGAGTTCTTCTCGTTTTTCATGTAGTGCGTAGATAGACGGGACATCGGACAGAAAGCCTTCTTCTAAAAACCGATCGATCAGTTTCTCACCTAGGCCATCGATGTCCATCATCTTGCGGCCCACGAAGTGTTTGATCTTGTTTGCTACCTGCGCGGGACAGCCTTTGGAGTTGGGACATTTGAGGAAAACCCCTCCCTCAGCCCGAACCAGAGCGGTGCCACAACTTGGGCACGCTATCGGTGGAACGGGCTTTGCCAAATCTTGCACGCGTTTGGAAAGCACGGGACCGACGACTTCCGGAATCACGTCGCCTGCTCGTTGCACGATAACGGTGTCGCCGACGCGGACGTCTTTTCGGTCCACTTCGTCGAAGTTGTGAAGGGTTGCGCGGGACACAGTGACTCCACCCACTTGGACGGGTTCCAATACCGCCACCGGGGTGATGTTTCCAGTTCGCCCAACTTGCACGATGATGTCGTTGAGGGTGGTAAAGGCCTGCTCCGCCGGGAATTTAACCGCGATCGCCCACCGAGGACCTCTCGCGGTGAAGCCGAGTCGGTCTTGCTCGTCTCGCGAATCCACTTTGACGACGACACCGTCAATGCCGAACGGGAGCGATGGGCGTGCCGCAAGAACTTCGGCACAGAACCGTGTGAGTTCCTCTCCGCCTCTACAAACACGTGGTTCCGGGCGAACCGGGAATCCGAGCTCTTTTAGGCTGGCTAAAAGAGTGGACTGCTTACCAAAACCTGCGGGGCTATCAGCGGTGAGTTCCACGGCCCCTAGGCCATAGGCAAAAAAGTTCAACCGACGCTCGGCCGTGAGGCGCGAGTCCAACTGTCGCAAGCCACCCGCCGCGGCATTTCGCGGGTTGGCGAACACCTGTTCCCCTCGCGAGACTCGTTCAGCATTCAGCTGTTCGAACGTGCTCTGGAGCATCACCACTTCCCCGCGGACTTCGAGGAGCCCGGCCAGCGGTGTACGAAGCTTTAAAGGAATCCCCTGTATGGTTCGCGCGTTCACGGTGACGTTCTCACCAGAGGTTCCGTCTCCCCGAGTGGCAGCGGTGACCAACTCTCCATCGACGTACGTGAGAGAGATCGATGCCCCGTCAAACTTCAACTCGGCGAAGTAATCAACCGCACCTTCCCTCCCGAGACCCTTCTGCACTCGTGCATCGAAAGCCAAAAGCTCTTCGTCTCCGAACGCGTTGTCGAGTGACAGCATGGGCACCCGGTGTGCATAGGATTCAAATTGCTTGAGGGGGGCTCCTCCTACCCGCTTTGTCGGACTGTTCGGATCGTCTAGGTCCGGGTTCTGGGACTCGAGCGTTTGAAGTTCGCGGAAGAGGGCGTCGTATTCGCTGTCACTAACCTCGGGAGTATCGAGAACATAGTAGAGGTAGGAGTGGCGCTCCAGAATCTCTCGAAGCTCTCGAATGCGGATAGCGGCGTCGGTCACGAGCGTCTGATCCTGCAACTAATCTTCCGCAAGGGCGGATTCAAAGACATTTGTGTTGACGTAGATCGGTGCGTCGAATCGAACCGCGATCGCGATGGCGTCGCTGGGCCGAGCATCGATCTCCACCTCTTCTTTGCCCGTGTGCAGATGCACCTTGGCGTAATAGACACCGTTCCACAGATCATCGATGGCAACCCGGGCGACCGTCGCCCCTAGTCGATCAACGATGTTCTTGATGAGATCATGAGTCATTGGGCGATCCGGCCGATCACGCTCAAGGGAAACCAGAATCGCGTTCGCTTCGAAAGGACCGATCATGATCGGCAGTTGTCGATCTTCATACTGAAGGACGACGAACTGTGAAGGCTGTCCGCCTGCGTCGCCTCGGTAGATCCCGTCGATGCTGACCTCGACCATCTGGCCTGGTCCAAGTTCATCGGGAACATCGTGCCCTTCGCGCGGGAAGAATGCGGGCGGTTCCTGCAACGAATCATCGCCAGAAAAGCCCTCTTCGGGTTCTTCAGGTCCTTCGAATTCTTCCGGCATATCGTGATTCATCATACCAATGCAGACTCCACAACTGGAAATCCAATCAATCGGTTCGTTCCACGGAGCGTTGCGTAAGAGTTAAGAAACCTTAGGGGGATTCGATGCCGAATCCCCCTTTTTGTGGGCGCTTAAACGGTTGCCCGGGTTCGCTGGATAACGCCTTCTACGAATGCGGTGTTGTTCGGCGTTCGCTTGATGAGTTTGATGAACGACTCGGTTGCGTCGAGGCTGTTCTGCTCCTTTGCCATCAGGCGGCGGAGTTGGACCACCCCTTCGTAGATGTCCTTGTCGAAAAGGAACTCCTCATGGCGGGTAGAGCTGCGACGCACGTCGATCGCTGGCCAGATTCGGCGCTCAGAGAGTTCACGGTCGAGGATGATTTCGCAGTTACCCGTTCCCTTCAGTTCCTCGAAAATCGACTCGTCCATCTTGGATCCGGTGTCCACCAAGACGCTGGCAACGATCGTAAGCGATCCACCCTCTTCAATGTTCCGAGCCGCGCCGAAGAAGCGTCGAGGTCGGTAGAGAGCAGAGGGATCCAAACCACCCGTGAGCGTTCGACCCGATGGGTTGATCGTAAGGTTGCTTGCCCGGGAAAGTCGAGTAAGCGAGTCCAAGACGATGACGACGTCTCGACCGGATTCCACCAATCGCTTGGCTTGCTCCAAACAAAGATCGGCGACTCGCATGTGGCTCTCGGCGGGCTCGTCGAAGGTGGAAGAGATGACCTGACCGCGAACGGATCGTCGCATGTCGGTGACTTCTTCCGGCCGTTCGTCTACCAGGAGAACCATGAGATAAACCTCGGGATGATTTGACGTAATTGCGTTCGCAATCGACTTCATCATCGTGGTCTTTCCGGCCTTGGGCGGCGAAACGATAAGCGCGCGCTGGCCTTTTCCAATGGGAGAGATCAGGTCGACGATTCGCGTGGAAATGTTATCCGCGGTCGTCTCCATTCGCAATCGCTCGTTCGGATAGAGCGGCGTCAGTTCATCGAACTGCTTTCGATTCTTGTTTTGCGGAGCATCCGTACCGGCGTTGTTCACGCTCTCAACTCGGAGCATTCCGCGATACTTCTCGCCTTCCTTTGGTTGGCGAACCAAGCCGAAGACGAGGTCTCCTGCTCGAAGGCCGAACTTCTTGATTTGGCTTTGGCTGACGTAAACGTCCTCGGGAGAAGGAAGATAGTTCTCTCGGCGAAGGAATCCCCAGCCGTCGTTCATCACTTCGAGAATGCCTTTGCCGTAGTGAGCCTCTTCGTTCACCTTTGTCAGAAGCCGCTCAATGATCTCATGCTTCAGAAGGTCCGGAGAGAGCTTTGCCTTCTTCGCCTCTTTCAAAAGGTTTGCCGGCGTCATCAGGTCGAAGTGATTGAAATCGACTTCTGGAAGGTTTTCTAGATCGGCCTGAAGATCGCCCTTCGGCAATCCGTCGTCTTTTCGGGATCGATGTCGGCGTCGATTGCCGCCGCCACCGCTACCGCCTCGGGGTCTAAATGTAGGGGTCATATCCGTAGTTCGTGTTGGACAGAGATAAAGTGTTCGATCGGTTGATCGGAGCCCAAGTCCGCCCGAAAAGAGAGAATCTCAATAAGGAACTCTGGGCTGGGGAAATCCGCGAATCGCCGTTAGGCGAGGGTTCGGGAGTGACGTTAGCGAGACAACAAAACTGATCTCACTTTTCTCGTCACTCGCAATTTACCACAATCTGGCTTTTCTGCAAGCTGTTATCGCAATAGGCCGATTACTCGCCTGTGACGACCCCGATATAGGGCAATTGCCGATACTTCTCGGCATCATCGAGTCCGTAGCCCACCACGAAGACATTCTCGATCTCGAAGCCGAGATACTCCACCGGAACTTCCACTCGTCTTGCGTCGGGCTTACTGAGAAGGGAGGCGATTTTCAGGCTCGCCGGCTTCCGAGTGCCGAGCAGGTCCAAGAGGTGGCTGAGAGTGGTGCCTGTGTCGACGATGTCTTCGACCAAGAGGACATCAACCCCCTCGATATTCACATCGACGTCCTTTCGAATCTGCACAACACCCGTCGTGCTGCGTCCTCCGTGGTAGCTGGAAGTTTGCAGAAAATCGATGATGACGTTGTTATCGAGATGCTTGCATAGGTCGGCAAGGAACAGGAACGAGCCTTTCAGGACGCCGATTAGCACGAGCGTTTTGCCCTCGTAATCTTTGCGAATCTGTTCGGCAAGCTCGGCAATCCGGGCTTGTAGCCGCTCCGCGTCAATCAAAACATCAATGTTGGGTTCTGCCATGTCTCTATTCCGGACTACTCAAGTTCGATGGTTGCGGGCGGTTTGCTGGTGAGATCGTAGAACACGCGGTTCACGCCCTTCACCTCGTTCACGATCCGGGTCGCGATCCACTCCAACACATCGAACGGAATCGCAACGGCACGTGCGGTCATTGCATCCTCACTCTCAACGGCTCGAAGCACGATCGGCTGTTCGTAAGTGCGCTCGTCACCCATCACGCCGACGCTTCGCACATCGAGCAGAGCCGCATATGACTGCCAGATTCCCTTGTGCAGCCCGCGACTGCGGAGTTCGGATCGGAAGATGTAATCCGCCTCTTGGACCATGCGAACCCGGTCTGGGGTGACTTCACCCAGCACTCGGACACCCAGTCCTGGACCTGGGAACGGCTCACGATCGACCATCTCATCGGGAAGTCCTAACAACCGTCCCACGGCGCGGACCTCGTCTTTGAACAACCAACGCAACGGTTCGATCAGTTTCAACCGCATCCAATCGGGAAGACCGCCCACGTTGTGGTGAGTCTTGATCTTTGCCGCAGTCGGCGATCCTGATTCGATGACGTCGGGATAAAGGGTTCCCTGGGCCAGCCAATCGCAGCCCTTCAGTTCGTCGGCATGATCCTCGAAGACTTGTACGAACTGCGCACCGATCGTCTTGCGCTTGGCCTCCGGATCCTTGATTCCAGCCAGGGCTCCAAAGAATCGATCGTGCTCCTTGAAGACTTTTAAGTTGGCGTGGAAGTGTCCGCCGAACGTTTCTTCCACCTGCTCGGCTTCGTTCTTCCTTAGCAAACCGTGGTCGACAAAAACACAAAGAGCGCGATCTCCGATCGCTTTGATGAGGAGAGCCGCCATGACCGAAGAGTCAACGCCACCAGAGACGGCACACAGCACCCGCTCGTCAGGCCCAACCGCCGCTCGAATCTTCTCTACTTCCTCATCAATAAAGTTTTGCGCCGTCCAATCGCCCACGATGCCCGCGCTATCCAAAAAGCCCTTTAAGATGGCCTTGCCGCCGGGCGTGTGGGTGACCTCCGGGTGGAATTGAACGCCCCATCGCTTCAAGGCGACATTCTCCATGGCGGCTACCGGACAAGTTTCCGTTGATGCGGTGACCGAGAATCCAGCAGGTACTTCTACCACTTGATCGCCGTGTGACATCCAAACGGAGTTAGAACCCATTGCGGAGACCAGAGATCCCGGGGTCACCGTCGTGAGTTCACGCTGACCGTACTCCTTGTGGTCGGCGCCCGTAACGCGTCCGCCCGTGCGGTGCGCCATGAGTTGCTGGCCGTAGCAAATCCCCAGCGTAGGAATGCCTTCTAGGACGGAGAAATCAAGGGTCGGCGCGTTCTCTTCAAGAACAGACCGGGGTCCGCCGCTAAGAATGACCGCCGTAGGCTGTTCAGCCTTAATCTTCTCGGCGGCAGTCGTCCAAGGGACCATTTCGCTGTATGCGCCGAACTCGCGGACGCGGCGAACGATAAGTTGGGTGTACTGCCCCCCAAAGTCGACGACGATAACGCGCTGGTGGGACATAGACCTTTCGGAGTAAACCTAGAAAGCGGGGATCGAATCAACCCAACCGAATTCTCGACGCCGCGCCTTCACTGATATGAAGTGAACGAACTTAGGCTCGGCGGGTTAACGGTCGGTAAAATGAAGGAGTGAATCCGGAACAACTGGCGAGTCTCATCGAAGAAGTCTCGGCAGACCTCGAAACCCGCACCCCGGATTCCATGAGGCTTCTGAAAAGGATCCTGAAAGGGACGGCCACTCCTGATCAAGTGATCGGACACTTTCGAACACCGGCCCGCCCACCCAAGAACGCCGTTCAGCCCCCGATTTTTGAGCGCGCCGAGAAGATCCAGATAATGGACCAAGGCGATGCCATCACCCTGCATCGATTTCGCTCTCCACTCTCCATTGAAAAATTTGTCCTGTTCGTTCACGGATGGGGTGGAAGGGCGTGGAACTTCGAGGGGTTCATTTCAAAGTTCCTTGAGAAGCGATACGGAGTGATTGCGGTCGACCTTCCCGCCCACGGAGAATCCGAAGGCAGTTTCTGCGATGGCCTGCGGTCTGCGAAGCTGATTCAAAACATCTGCTCCGAAATCGGCCCATTTGAAGGGGCAGTCGCACACTCATTCGGCTCGGCCGCAGTTAACCTTGCCGTTTTCGACGGATCGCCGTTGGGAAGGCTGGTTCACATTGCCCCCTTCGTAAACATCCCTCATCGAGCGATCGAGTTTGCGATGTGCTTAGGCCTGGAAGGAGATGCTCTGGCAGAGTTTTGGAAGCTTTGCGATCAGAACTGGGGCGTGCAGCGGATGATCAATAGTAGCGGTCACGTTCTTGCGCCGTACATGTCGAATTCGATGCTGACGATCTGGGACGATGGCGATTCCGAGATTCCTGAACGGCACGTTAAGTCACTGGTTAGCTCCTGGCCAGAAGCGCAATTGCACACCACGCAGGGACTTGGACACGTGAAGATCCTTACTGACGAGAAGGTTCAGATGATCACCAGCGTTTTCATCACCGGCAATTAAGAGCGTTCTTCTAGGACTTCAGCTTGATGGTAAGCACGTTCTTGAGTGACCGCTCTGTCGGCGCGTTATTCGGCTTCTTCAAGTCGAACACCTTCGATCTGGAAACTGCGGTTACGGTAAAGGTTTGAAAGACCCGAGCCTTTCGAGAGAATTCACCCGTTCCCTCCCCGCTTAAGATCGTCGAGACCTTGCGCGAAGCTTCCTTCTCCGTTGGGACCGGGTTTCCAAAACCGTTCTCGAACGAGTCGAATTCTTGGTTCAGCTTGAAGGAAATCTTGATCGTTTCTTCGGTTAGCGCTTCGACTTTCGCCACGTACTTCACGGGCGCTCCTCCGAACGATTTGTCGAACCGGTAGGTCTTCCCTTCCTCCACGTCATCGGAAGGGAGTTGGATGGGAAGGTAGCTGACTTCCGGGAATCGCTGGCTATCTAATCCGGGTAGTCGAACGGGCATTCCCACTTTGGGCGCCTCATTTCGAACCATCTCTCCATTCGGCTTGAACTCGGCAACCGCTTTCGGAAAGTAAGACTGGACGTTGTCCTTTGTGAACGGGAGCTCATTCCCATTCATCTCGACCGAAAACTCTTCGATCTCGCTTTCCACCGCAAAGTTGCCTTTCTCCTTTGCATCCACTCCGGCAGCCCTAGCCAGGATCTTTACTCTGGCTTCCCCTTCTCTTCCTCCGAAGAGGGGCAAGAAGCCCTTAAACTGAACATCGACATCAAATCGATGAACGGTGTTGGGTGCAAATCCGAAAGCGGCGGCGGCTACTAACGTGGCGAAAGTCATGCGAGTTCTCGACGATGTCTGCTTGGAACAACTGGAAGCGTAAAGACCTCTTCCGGTCGGTTTGTGTAGGTTAGGACCCTGTCCAAAACCACCTTGATGGCACCCGCCATCGGAAACGCCAGGATCATGCCTGGCAAGCCGAAGAGGGCTCCGAAGCTAAAGATCACGAACATTGAAACCAACGGATCCAACCCGACGGCGGTTCCAACAATTCGCGGATACAGAAGCATGTCAAACACCAGGTGGCAGAGCACAAACACAATGGCCATTGCGACCGCAGCCGCTGCCGGCGACGGAAGGACCATGAATAAGAAGGTCGACTTCCCGCTGAAGATGGTCACCGCAATGAGGACGGTAGCGCTGATGATCGAGTTGAGATAAGGAACCAGATAAACCGTTCCAGCAAGCAGGCCCAGAACCAATCCGTACGGAGCGCCGATGAGGGTGAGCAGAATCATCATCGTTACCGTGTACGCGGATACAGCGATGCTGACCCCTCTCAGGTAGTCGCTGAAGACGTCGCCCAGTTTGTCGGTGAGATCGGTCGCCCCCTGGCGTAAAGCCGGAGGAATGAGATGCATGAGCCGGTTTCGAATCTCTTCAGTTCTTGGCAGCGACATCAGAACGATGATCGGCACGAACGCAAGGGTGAAAAGTTGGGAAACCAGCCCAGAAGCAATACCTACGAAGCTGTTGACAAACGTTTGGAACGATTTTCCAAACTGGCCACGCTGGGGCTCGATGTATTGAGCGTACAACCCTCGCTTCGTGGTTGGCAGATTAAGTCGCTCAAGTAGATCCTTCTGATCGGTCAGCAGACGTTCGACCCAGTCTTTCTTTGCGGGCATTGCAAGGCGATGATCGACGCTTGCCCGAACAAAGAAGTTTGTTTTAGGGTCTGGCTTTGTGACGCCTTCCACCACCTCGCGAGCTTTGGACTGGAATCCTGCGACCTGTTCCGTGGCATACGGCGTAATTAGGACGAGCGCGACCAGAATCGAGCCGAAAAAGGCGAAGATCGGAATCCCGGAGGCGAACCCGTTGGACCAACCCTTTTTCAGGAGCTTGCGACGAATGGGGGCAAGAATGGCCGTGATGAGGAAGCCAACAATGAAAGGCAGGAGAATCCCTCTCACCGCGTAGAGAAACGCGAAGAGAACCGCTACGATAACGAGCCAAAGGGCAATCCTACGTCCAAGCATTCCGTTCAAGACCTACAAAGAGAGACGCTCAGAGAACCTCTGAGCGTCTCGCAAGTTTATTCCTATTCGCAGGTGCGCTTAGGCGCCTGCCTCGTCTGCCGGAACAACGGCTTTCTTATTCTTCTGCTCAGCAATCCACTCTTCGGTCTTGGACTTGAGTTCCTTGAACTTCTCGTTCAGCTCGTCTCGAGTCTCGTTGCCCGCCTTGGGGGCGAAGAGAAGACCTGCGGCAGCTCCAATGATCGCGCCGAGGCCCACGCCGGCGAGCATGTAAAGCAGAGCATTGTTGTCGTCGTTTTGTTGGCTCATCTTTATCTCCTTTGGACAGTTTACGAAAAACTTAACCTCAAGGATACGTTTTAAGTTCAATTAAGGACACTTGCCCAGTAAATTTGCGAGTCTAGACGCCAGCGCCCACCAGTTTGGGTGCAATGGACTGTTCATAGCGTCCGGGCATGTTCTCGTCCGCAATGATGCCTCCGCCCACGACGGTGGCTCCCCGATAAGCCACGGCCATCTGTCCAGGAGTCACTGCCCGAACGGGCTCCTTAAAGACAAGCTTGGGGACGGGACCAGGAATGAACTTCGCCTTCTGGGCGACCATGTTGTATCGAATCTTGGCAGTCACCTCGATAGGTTCAGAGATGGGAATCGAAAGGTAGAGGTCTTCAAGCAGGACCTCATTTCGGAGGAGATCGTCCTCTGAACCAAGAACAACCTTCTGCTCTTTCGGCATCAGGTCGATCACGTACAACGGCTTGCCTGTCGGCGACGAAACTCCCACTCCACGTCGCTGACCGACGGTGAAGGCAGCCGTCCCCTCGTGGGTGCCCAGCCGATTGCCGTCTTTGTCGATCACTTCGCCACCCTGGAACAAATCGGGGCGTTGCTTACGCAGGAACTCTGCATAGCCACCGGCTTCGCTAACAAAGCAGATCTCTTGGGAGTCTGGCTTGTTGGCTAAGTGCAACCCAAGTTTGACGGCCAATTCCCGCACGTACGCCTTACCGGGAAGCTCTCCCATCGGGAATGAAACGTTTTGGAGTTGCTCGTGACCGAGCATGTACAACACGTAGCTTTGATCTTTGTCCTTAGCTCGAGCCTTGAGCAACACTCGGCGACCATCTCGCTCGCGGATACGTGCGTAATGCCCCGTCACTAGCAGGTCGCAGTCCAGCTCCTTCATCTTTTGCATGAGGATTTCGAACTTCACATGCCGGTTGCACTGAACGCATGGGTTGGGAGTCCGCCCCTTGGCGTACTCATCCACAAAGTTATCAATGACCGAGGCGCGGAACTCTTCTTTAAAGTTCATCACGTAGTGAGGAATCTTCAGGGCCGCCGCGACTCGGCGCGCGTCTTCAACCGCTCCAAGCGAACAACAACCCGCATGACGCGGGTCGGTTTGGCTCTCTTGCCAAATCTGCATCGTCAGGCCGATGACGTCGTACCCACGGTGCTTCATAAGGGCGGCGGCGACACTGCTGTCGACACCGCCAGACATGGCAACAAGAACGGTTTTCTTCTTCGTCATTAGTCGATTAAGAGATCCTTCATGCGGCCCTTCTCAATCTCATCCATCGCGGTTTGAAGGTTCGCCTTGAGCATCGGCTTATCCTTTCCTACGACCACAAAGGTCGGAGTGGTGTTGATTCCAAGATATTGCGCATCTTCGAAGTCGCGTTGAACGCGCTCGAAAGGACCACCCTTCGGATCTTCAAGGAGTGCGTTTAGCTCGTTCAGATCCAGACCGACGCCCATGGCAGCCGCCTTCACCTCGTCGATGGACTTAGGCACGTCCTTGGTGCCCATGAAGGAGAGCGTGTAATCCCAGAACTTGCCTTTCTCAGCCGCGAATTCGGCCGTGAATGCGGCAGGGCCTGCCATCTCGTGGCCGGGTGTGTTCAGCAAGGGAAAGTGTCGGAAGATGACCCGAATGCTCTTGGGGTGCTTCTGTTGGAACTCCTTCACCTTCGGCGTTGAAAGTCGGCACGGTGGGCAAGTCATGTCCGCGAACTCGACGATCGTGATCGGCGCGTCCGACGGTCCAACTTGGTTCAACGGTCCAGCTGGGATCACCCGATCCTTTGCATCCACTTTCACAACCTCTGCCGGCTTGTAGTTCGCCTTTTGAGCGCCCGCGGAAACGCCCGCGATGCCAAGGACTGCGGCGCCAACGGCTGCAGGAACGAAAATGCTCTCGAACCGGCGCCCTTCTGAGCCGGCCTCGGATACACGATTCACGGATAGGAATTGCGCGTAGGCCGTGTACGCCACGAAGGTCAGAACCATCGTGACGGCCGACGTGAAGCACCATGGACAGAACGCCTTGATCTCAGTGAAGGAGACGTACTGTAGATAGAGACTGTAAAGAGCACCCAGTGCCGCCATGATGAAACCAGGCATGACCAGCTTGGAGTTGGTTTCGGCTTTCAGAAACGCCCGAGTAGCGGCAAGTCCGAACAGTGCCAAATAGCCCGCGAGTCCCACATAGGCCACCGCGATCTTGGGAGCGATGTAAGAACTTGGGTGCATCGCCACCTTCAAACATCCACCCTCTTCGCCACAAGGTGGGATGAGGCTGAGTGCGTGTTCGACGCTGAGGACGCCTGCCACAAAGATCCCGATTGCGCCAAGGGCAAGCAGGACCCTATTGAAGGTGATTGGATTCACGCTTCGATTATACGTTGAGGAAGATTGCATGATTCGATCAGCAATAACCCTAGCGGTATCCTTAGTAGTTCCAATGTCGCTCACAACGATTCAAGGTTCCGCCTTACTGAATCCTTCGAATCAACCCGCGCGCCTGAGTCAAAAGCGGGGGACGTACTTCGTTCAAACCTGGGGATGCCAGATGAACGAAGAAGACAGCGAGCAGATGGGTTTGTACTTGGAGCAGATTGGATTTGAGAAGGCTTCAAGTCTGCAAGAGGCTCAGATCATTCTGTTGAACACTTGCTCGGTGCGAAAGAAACCCGAGGATAAAGCCTTCTCTCTCCTTGGAAGCCTCGAACGAATGAAGGCGATGCGCCCCGACACCGTGATTGGCGTCTGCGGATGCATGGCACAAATTCGCTCCGACGAGATCCGGCGCCGAGCTCCGCACGTCGATTTCGTTCTCGGCACTGGAAATCTAGCGGAGTTACCTGCCTTGGTCGACGAGGCACTCACGGCCCGAAAATTCCGCAGCAAGCTAGAGCTTCCCGAGCGAAAAGGATCTGTGGTGACCGATCTGCCCACGCGAGCGGTGGGTAGAACGCCGAAGTTAAAGGCCCACGTACCGATTCAGTACGGTTGCGACAAATTCTGCACGTTTTGCATCGTCCCGACGACTCGGGGCCGAGAGCGATCTCGCCCTACAGAAGAGATCCTCGCCGAAGTTCGTGAACTGGCGGCGGGGGGAACCAAAGAGATCACCCTTCTTGGCCAAACGGTCAACAGCTACGGGAAGAATCTGGCTGAAGGCAAAGTCCCGTTCAGTGAACTGCTGAAGCTGGTTGCCGACATTCCCGGCATTGAGCGAATCCGATACACCTCGCCTTACCCCCGAGACTTTAAGGCAGACGTAATTGAAGCTCATCGGGACATTCCCGAAGTAATGGAGCACGTTCACATGCCTCTTCAAGCGGGTTCGAACTCCGAACTGAAGCGGATGCGACGTCTCTACACCATCGAGAGCTTTAAGGAGATCGTTGCTGAACTCCGAGAGACCGTCCCGGGGATCACGATCACGACGGACATCATTGTGGGATTCCCGGAGGAGACGGAAGAGGAGTTTCAGGCCACTCTGCAGGCGGTCCGCGATATCCGGTTCGACGGAGCGTTTATGTTCGCTTACTCTCCCCGGCCTGGCACTCCTGCATCGGACTGGGACCATCAGATTCCCTCCGACGTTAAAAACCAACGTCTGAATGAACTGATCGCGGTTCAGAATCAGATAACTGAAGAGATCAACCTCACTTATGTTGGGAAGGAGTTGGAAGTTTTGATTGAGGGTCCTTCGATCAAGAACCCCGACATGCTCCAAGGATTTACTCGCGAATTCAAGATGGTTCACTTCAAAGGTGGCGCCGATCGGTATGGCAGAATCGCGAAAGTGAAGATCACCGAGGGTCACCGTTGGGGTTTTCGTGGCGAACTCGTCTAACGCGGTCCAGATTCGACCCTAGCGGGGCGATAATCATAACGCTATGTCGCTAAGAAACGCGCGGATCGGCAATCAGGCCCCCGACATCATCAACGTCGTTATCGAGATTCCGCGCGGAAGTACGAACAAGTACGAGGTGGATCAAGAGACGGGCATCATCAAGCTCGACCGAGTTCTCTACTCGCCGCTGTTCTACCCGTTCGACTACGGCTATGTGCCGCAGACGCTTTACCTAGACGGTGACCCCGTGGATGCGTTGGTCATCCTCTCGCATCCAACCTTCCCCGGATGTATCGTCGAGGCTGCTCCAATCGGGGTTCTAGAAATGACCGATGACAAGGGTCCGGACGAGAAGATTCTGTGTGTGGCTCTCAGCGACCCTCGGTTTGGCTATCGACGCTCCATTACCGAACTGAACAACCACACCACCAGGGAAATCCAGCACTTCTTCGAAGTCTATAAGGACCTTGAAGACAAGTTTGTGGAAGTGAAGGGCTGGCACGATCGAGACGTTGCCATCGACATCCTGTCTCGCTACCGAACCGATGGCAAATAAGCCCCGTAAAACCTAGACCCAGCGTTTCCGACGGAAAAGCCAAAGGATCCCGAGTCCAGAGATAAGCATGAGCCCGAGCGCGAAGGGGTATCCGTACCCCCAGCGTAGCTCGGGCATTTTGTCGAAGTTCATGCCATAGATT